>DYFL01000082.1 GCA_020725195.1 Hydrogenophilus sp. | reverse complement strand
TTCTCGCCCTTCAACCCCCATGCCGCTTAACCCACTCGAAATTCAAAAGAGCCCGACATGAACTACGAAGAGGCAGTGCAAAGCATCTGGCGCCACTCGGAGGGCACGCTGGCTGATGAGGCGGCGCAGATGAAAGAGATCATCCGTTACGCCACGCTGGCCCCGTCCGGGCACAACACGCAGTGCTGGCGGTTTCGGCTCAAGAATCGTTCCATTGCGATCCTGCCGGATTTGTCCCGGCGTACCCCAGTGGTTGACCCGGATGACCATCATCTTTTCGTGTCGCTGGGATGCGCTGCCGAGAACCTCGTCCAGGCGGCAAGGGCATTCGGCTTCATGGGCAATGCGGAATTCAGTCCCGCTACCGGTGGAGTAATAACGGTTGCGCTGGAACGATCGAAGGCGGAAGAATCGCCTCTGTTCAAAGCAATTCCCCATCGGCAATGCACGCGAACCGACTTTGATGGTAAGCCGCTGGCTCCGGAAGAACTGCGACTGCTCGAAGCAGCGGGAACCGGGAATGGCGTTGCGGTCATTCTGCTGACCGAACGCGAAGCCATGGAAAAGGTTCTTGAATATGTGGTTCAGGGCAACACGATGCAGATCAACAACCCGGCTTTTGTGAGTGAGCTGGAGAGTTGGATTCGCTTCAGCGATGGCGAAGCGTTCCGAACCGGGGATGGGTTGACGGCTCGATCGACCGGAAGCCCTCCGGCTCCGCGCTGGCTGGGGAGGCTGCTCTTTCGCACCTTCTTTCGCGTGAAACCGGAGAATGACAAGTATGCCCGTCACATCCGCAGTTCGGCGGGAATCGCAGTGTTTGTATCTAACGTCGATGACAAGGATCACTGGGTTGAGGCAGGCCGCTGTTATGAGCGCTTTGCGCTACAAGCGACAGCGCTGGGAATCCGGAACGCCTTTGTGAACCAGCCCGTCGAGGAGTCCCGCCTTCGCCCCGAATTCGCCAAGGCCCTGGGACTGGGTGACCGGAGGCCCGATCTCGTCGTACGCTTCGGCCGGGGAAAGGAAATGCCGAGATCGTTGCGGCGGCCGGTGGAGTCGGTGCTGGTTTGAAAAGCAACCCTGACAACAGCATCAACTCGGATGGCAAAAAGCGACGCGCCTTCGTCGCTCTGCTTTTTGCCGCCGGTTATGCTGAACGTCACAGTGGCAACTCTCCAGGTCCGCAAGCGGCGAGTGACTCGACGGCCCCAAGTGGTCGCCGGAAGTGCTCTGCTATCGCCATCTCCCGCGGAGTCAAGCCACGGTCCGCCGCCGCTGTGACCGGTGGCGTGCGGAGCGAGGACTGCCAACCCGATGCGACAACCCAAACTCGACGCCTCAAGCGGGCCGTTCGTGCGACACCAATGGAAGCCGGAAAGGGAATGACCCAGGCACGAGGAGATCTCATCGCAGGGGAGGGAGGGAAGGTCATGAACCTGCGCCTTCGCGATGTCACGAACGATGACCTGCCGCTCATCGGGCAGTGGCTGCAGGCGGATCATGTACGTAGCTTTTGGGGTGATCCCGGTGCGAACCTCCGTCTGCTGAGCGAGCCGCCAGCCAACGGGAATTGGCGGGCCATCATCGAGGCAGATGGACGCAAGGTCGGGATGGTGCTGTGGCAGCACCCTACACGCGAGGAGCTCGACGCGGCCGGCCTTGCCGACATTCCGACGAGCGTGATCGACATCGACATCATGATCGGTGAACTCAACGCCTTGGGCCGGGGAGTTGGGACGAGCGCCATACGACTCGTCGCCGAAGCGGCATTGTCCGATCCGACGGTGCCGTTCGTGATGGCGTGCGCTCGGCTGGACAACCTGGCATCGCAGCGAGCGTTTGCCAAGGCGGGCTTTCGCAAGGACAGGGAATTCGACGACGTCCCGAACGGGCGATATGTGCTCATGGTGCGTCACCGCCCGGAGGTTCGGGTCGCATGAACGCGCTCGGCCCCCGCTTTTGGGAGATTTTCTTCGAGGTCTACGAAGGCCTGCCCCGGCAGGGGCCTGGCAATCGCGCCTGCGCGGCCAGGGCCCTGGCGTTTTGCCGTGACCTTCCCGAATCCCCCGCGATTCTTGATTTGGGTTGCGGGGCCGGCGAACAAACCCTGCAACTCGCCGAACTTGTCGCATCGGGTTCCATCGTGGCCATCGACAGTCACGCGCCGTTCATCGAACGGCTGCGGGCAGCCATCGCGGAGCGCGGGCTTGCGCAGCGTGTCAGCGCAATCGTCGGCGACATGGCTCGCCCGCAGCAACCTCTCGGGCGCTTCGACCTCATCTGGTCGGAAGGCGCGCTGTACAGCATCGGGCTGCAAAACGCCCTGCGGGTCTGCCATGATTTGCTGCGTCCCGGAGGTTACCTGGCTTTCACCGATGCGGTCTGGCGCAAGGGGAATCCGCCTCCCGAGGTAAGAGCCGGCTTCGACTTGGACTACCCGACCATGGGATGGCTGGCTGACGATGTGGCGGCAATACAGACCTGCGGCTTCGATCTGGTCGCGCACTTCACCCTTCCTGATGAAGCATGGTGGGACGACTTCTACACGCCCATGGAAAAGCGCATCGCGGAGCTGCGCGGAAAATACGCCAACGATGTCGAAGCCTCGGTCATGCTCGATCAACTCGCCGAAGAGCCCGAAATGCACCGTCGTCATTCCGGCTTCTACGCCTATGAGTTCTTTGTGGCCCGTCGTCCTTTTGCGCAGTAGGGGCATGAGATCATTGAAGCGCTCGAACAAGGCGCTCCGGCGGACGCCCTGGCGCCCGCCATGACGCTGGGCCTGACCGCCTGCGCGGGAACGACGAAACGAGGGTTTTTAGAGGTGCCCTGTTATTGGTCGCGGAATTTGGATAAGGCATCCTGGATGCATCGCCCGTGCTAAGGGTGTGGCTCAAGTCGCGCGAGCCCGCCGGTCTCTCCCGCGAAAGCCTTTACAAAGCGATTTCCGGCGAGTGTGGTCCCGGCTTCGACACGATTCTCAAGGTGTTTGGGGCTGAAGCCGCACTGCGCCCCGGCACGACACGACACGGAAAGGAATCTGCATGGCTGCTTGGTTGCCCGTCCTGAAGGCGGTCCTGCCGGTGGTGACGAACATCGTGACCACGGCGATCCCGGCCTTCACGGCCCAGAAGAAGCAGAGCGAGCCCGAGGACCTCGTGGCGCGGCAGATCGGCGAGCTGCAGAGCGCGGTGACCCACAATGCCGAGTCGCTGAAGGTGCTCGCCGAGCAGCTCCAGCGCACCGTGGCCGCGGTCGAGGAGGGCGCGCAGAACCTGGAGCAGACGGTTGCCCGGTACCAGGACGAGGTCGCGCGTGCCGAGCAGGCCGGTGCGGCCCTGCAGCGCCAGGCCGCGGAGCTCTACCTGCAGCTGCAGGCCACCCGCCGCTTCGGAATGGGCGCGCTCGGCATCGGCCTGGCCGCGCTGGGCGTCGCGCTGATCGCGCTGCTGCGCTGAGCCCGGGCTCTGCACCAGCCTGTAATGCGCGGTTTCGTTGCTGTGACGGAGGTGCCATGACGCCACGTGTCGAGATCCGCTACTGCACGCAATGCCGCTGGCTGCTGCGCGCCGCCTGGATGGCGCAGGAGCTCTTGACCACGTTCGAGGCGGAGCTGGGCGAGGTGGCCCTGGTGCCGGGCACCGGCGGCGTGTTCGACGTGCTGGTCGACGGCGAGCTGGTCTATTCGCGCAAGCAGGAGGGCCGCTTCCCGGAGTCGAGCGAGCTCAAGCAGCGGGTGCGCGACCGCATCGCGCCGGACAAGCCGCTCGGCCACAGCGACCGCAAGTGAGCCCGGAGGCCGGCCGCGCGGCGTGCGCAGCGGGAAGTTCCTGAGGGGGTGAACTGGCGGACGGAACGCGTCGAGCCTCCCGCGCATCCATCCCGGCCTGCCTCCTTATGGGCTCTCTTGAAATCTGAGTGGGTACTTCAGCCCACGAAGATGGCGCGCCCCGGTCCCTTCCCCCTCAGGGGGAAGGATAGGATGGGGGTGGGGGATCGGATGGCCTACGCACCCCATCCCCACCCTGACCTTTATGCCCTTCAGCCTCGCAGCCCGGATGCAGGCCGATAGGCCGTAATCCGGGATGGGGTTTCAGCCATGCCCTCCCCGGATTGCGCTTCGCTTCATCCGGGCTACTTTCTGCGTCCATCGGCGTCAACTGCGGATTCAAGGTTCATGGCAGTGGCGTACCCCGGTCCCTTCCCCCTCAGGGGGAAGGATAGGATGGGGGTGGGGGGAGCGGATGCCCTGCGTAACCCATCCCCACCCTGACCTTCATGCCCTTCAGGGTGCGTCGAGGGGGAAGGGGCTTGGGGAAACGCTGCGCAAGCCCGTCATCCCGGCGCGCGCCGGGATGGCGCTCAGGCATGGCCTCGGCGGCGTTGCGCACGGCCGGGCTTCCGAGGCTCAGCGGTTGCGCCCGCCCGAGCGGTGCTGCACGGGCGGCCGGCCGCCGGGCTTGGCCGGGGTCGCCCCCGGCCTTCTGCCGCCGCCCGGCGCGACCTGGGGCTTGGCCGGGGCGCGCGCCGCGCCCTCGCCGCGCGGCTGGGCACCGCGCCCCGGACCGCGTCCGCGCTGGTGTTCCTGGCTGCGCAGTTGGATGGGCTCGGGCCGGGCGTTGGGGTCGGGCTCGAAGCCGGGCACGACCTCGCGCGGCAGCTTGCGCTTGATCAGGCGCTCGATGTCGGCGAGGAACTTGTGCTCGTCCACGCAGACCAGGGACACGGCCTCGCCCTCGCAGCCGGCCCGGCCCGTGCGGCCGATGCGGTGGACGTAGTCCTCCGGCACGTTGGGCAGCTCGTAGTTGACCACGTGGGGCAGCTCGCTGATGTCGATGCCGCGCGCGGCGATGTCGGTGGCGACCAGCACCTGCAGCTCCCCGCTCTTGAACTCGGCCAGCGCCCGGGTGCGCGCCGCCTGGCTCTTGTTGCCGTGGATGGCGAGTGCGGTGATGCCGTCCTTGGTCAATTGTTCGGCGAGCCGGTTGGCGCCGTGCTTGGTGCGGGTGAAGACCAGCACCTGGAACCACTGCTTTTCCTGGATGAGGTGGGCGAGGAGCTGGCGCTTCTTGTCGCGGTCCACGGGGTAGACCTTCTGCGCCACGGTGTCGGCGGTGGCGTTGCGGCGGGCGACCTCGATGAGCGCCGGCCGGTGCAGGAGGCCGTCGGCCAGGGCCTTGATCTCGTCGGAGAAGGTGGCGGAGAAGAGCAGGTTCTGCCGGTGGCGGGGCAAGAGCGCGAGGATCTTCCGGATGTCGCGGATGAAGCCCATGTCCAGCATGCGGTCGGCCTCGTCCAGGACCAGGATCTCGACGTGGGCGAGGTCCAGGGTCTTCTGCTGCACGTGGTCGAGCAGGCGCCCGGGGGTGGCCACCAGGATGTCGATGCGGCCGCGCAGGCGCTGGATCTGCGGGTTGATGTTGACGCCGCCGAACATGACCATGGAATGCAGGTGCAGGTGCTTGCCGTATTCGCGCACCGATTCCTCGACCTGGGCGGCGAGCTCGCGCGTGGGGGTGAGGATCAGGGCCCGGATGGGCTGGTGCGCGGGCGGGCGGCCGTGCTGTGCCGGCGCGGGTTTCTCGGACAGGCGCTGCAGGATGGGCAGGACGAAGCCCGCGGTCTTCCCGGTTCCGGTCTGCGCGCCGGCCATGAGGTCGCCGCCGGAGAGCACGGCGGGGATGGCCTGGGTCTGGATGGGCGTGGGGATGGTGTAGCCGCGCTCGGTGACGGCGCGGACGATGGCTTCGGACAGGCCGAGGCTGGAGAAGGACATATCGCTTCCAAAAAATACAGGGGTATCGGCCTGCCGCCGCAAGGGGCGCCAGTCTGAGGCAGATGGGTGGGGATGGAGAAGCCGGGATGGCCGCGGCAGGGAGACTGGAACAATGGCCGCAGGCCGGCATTGTAGCAGCTTGTTACATTTTGCCGAGCCCCGTCTGCTACAGAGAAAGGGCAGCGTGTCATTTCGCTGCCCAACGGATCGGAGGCCGTCATGCCCGCCCTGCAAAGGCTGTTCGCTCTTCTCGTCGCCCTGCTGCTGCTCGCCGGCACCGTGCAGGCCCAGGGGGATTACGACTCCGGGTCGGTCACCCCGCCGCGCCTGAGCCATGTGGAAGGGGAGGTGTCCTTCTGGCGGCCGGGGGTGGAGGACTGGACGGTGGCGCGGCGCAACATCCCCCTCGCCGCGGGCGACACCCTGTACACCGCGGACGGGGCCAGCGTGGAGCTGCAGATCGGCAGCCGCAACTTCGTGCGCGCGGACGAGCAGACCCAGCTCGCCCTGGTCAACCTGGAGCCCGGCTTCCTGCAGCTGCAGGTGACCACCGGCCGCGTCTCGCTGGACCTGCGCCAGCTGCCCGCGGGCCAGACGGTGGAGCTGAACACGCCGCATGCGGCGTTCACCATCGCGCAGTCCGGCTACTACCGCGTGGACGTGGACCACGAAACGCACTTCATCACCCGCCGCGGCGGCCGGGCGACGGTGATCCCGGAGGGCGGCCGGGCCATGAGCGTGCTTCCCGCCGAGGAGATCGTGGTGCGGGGCGACGGTGCCCCCCGGGTGGAGACCTACGCCGCGCCGGAGCTCGACCGCTGGGACCGCTGGAACTATGCCCGCACCGACGAGCTGCTCGAGCCGGTGAGCGCGCGCTACCTGTCGCCCGGGATCTATGGCGGCCACGACCTGGACCGCTACGGTAACTGGCGCGTGGTGCCGCGCTACGGCTCCGTGTGGGTGCCGGACGTGCCCTACGGCTGGGTGCCCTACAGCACCGGCCGCTGGATCTGGGACCCCTATTACGAATGGACCTGGGTCGACGACGCCCCCTGGGGCTGGGCGCCTTACCACTACGGGCGCTGGGTCTATCTCGACGGCTACTGGGCCTGGGCCCCCGGGCCGGTGGCCGTGCGCACCGTGGTCTATGCCCCCGCGCTGGTGGTCTTCTTCTGGGCCGGGCACGACGTTTCGGTGCGCATCGGCCTCGGCGTGCCCGGGGTGGCCTGGCTGGCGCTCGGCTGGGGCGAGCCGGTGGTGCCCTGGTGGGGGCGTCCCGGCTTCCGCGGCCGGGCCTGGTGGGGCGGCTGGTACGGGCCTCGGGTGGTCAACAACGTGGTGATCAGGCAGACCACGGTGGTCAACGTGACCAAGATCGTCTACCAGAACAGCCACGTGCACCGGGCCGTCGTGGCCACCCCCTCCGAGCACTTCGGCCGCCACCGGCCGCAGGTGCGCACGATCGAGTCGGCCCAGGTGCGCAGCCTCGAGCACGTGCGCGGCAACCTGCCGGTGAAGCCCGCTCCGGAAAGCCTGGCGGCGGGCGATAGCAGCCGCGTCCGGCCGCCGAGGCAGGTGGTCGAGCGCCCCGTGGTCTCGACGCGCCCGCCCGCCGAGGCGAAGCTGCCCTGGCGCGCCGCGCCGCCGAAGGCGAGGGAAGAGGCCGTGCCCAGGGTCCGGGAAGAGCCGGCCAGGCCGTCCGCACCCCCGGTCCGTGAGCCGGCGCCCCCCGTGGCCAGGGAGGCGGCCCCGCCCAGGCCGAAGATCGTGTCGCCGCCCAGGCGCCCCGAGACCGTGCTGCCGCGACCGGAATTCGGCGCCCGGGGCGGGGAGGAGCGCCAACGGCCGCAGCCGGCGCTGCGCTATGAGGAAATGCGCCGACCCGGGGTGGCTGCGCCTGCGGTGCCGGAGCGCGAGGCGCCCGTGCGCCGCGAGGCCGCCCCGCCGCGCGCCGTGACCCCGGAGCCCGCGCCGCCGGTCCGCATGGAGGCCCCGCCGCGCGACATCCGGCGCGAGCGCGTCGAGCCCGCGCCGCCCGCCCCGGCGGTGCGCGAGAGGGAGCGGCCCGCCGCCGAGCCCAGGGCCCTGCCCGGCCAGCCCGCCAGCCGCGTCTACCGCAGGGCGGAACCCCAGGAGCGCGACACCAGAGGCCGGCCGGACATCGAACAGGAGCAGCGCCGCGGGCCGCCGGACAGGCGCAATTGATGGATGCGTGTAGTGTGGCGCCTGAGCGCGGGCGCCACGGTCTGCAGTAACGCCTGTCATTGAGGCGGCATGCCGGCGTGGCAATCTCATCCACTTCGTAGCCCGGATGCAGCGAAGCGCAATCCGGGGAGGGGATGGCCGAGCCCTCATCCCGGATTACGGCCTATCGGCCTGCATCCGGGCTACGAGGCTGCGCGTGGCCCATATGATCGCGGGGGCGTGACCCTCGGCGAGAGCCGGCGTCGGGTACCCCATCCCCCTCCCGGCCTCCCCCTTGAAGGGGGAGGGGCGCAAACGCTGGCCGCGAACGGTTCCCTCCCCTTCAAGGGGAGCACCCTGAAGGGTATGAACCTTGAATCCGCAGATGACGCCGATGAACGCAGATGAAGGCTTATGGCATCAACGGCTTGCCGGAATATCCAGAAACACCGCCTGGGTGGCAGGCTGGAAGGGGCTAATTCTTTGAAATATCTGCGTAAACCTGCGTCATCTGCGGATCAACTGCTTTTTCTAGGATGAAGGCAGGGGGATGGGGATTCTGTCGGTGCCGGACCCTCGACGAGCCGGAAGCGGCGGCAGAAAGTAGCCCGGATGCAGCCGCAGGCGGAATCCGGGGCATGCACGCGGTCTCCCGGATTGCGCTTCGCTGCATCCGGGCTGCCTGCTGGGATGGGGGCGTCCCTCCCGTCGAGCCGGCCGCAGGCCGGCGTGGCGGTCCCGCATCGAACATCGAGATTGCTTCGGTGCTGCGCGCCTGGCAATGGCAGGTCTGGCCGATGCCCACGCGGGATCCGCTCAATCGGCCTTGGCCGGCTCCCTCACCCCGCCCGACCACCAGATGCGGCAGGCGCCCTCGTCGGACACCATGCAGGGCCCGACCGGGGTGCGCGGCGTGCAGGCGCGGCCGTAGAGGCGGCATTCGCTGGGCATGAGCTTGCCCAGCACCACTCGGGCGCAGTCGCAGCCCGGGGGCATCTCGCCGGCGCGGCGCCGTCCTGGCGCGCTGTGGTCCGGGAAGTGCAGGCGGGCGTCGTGGGCGGCGTAGGCGGGCCTGAGCGCATAGCCCGACTTCGGGATCACGCCGATGCCGCGCCAGTTCGCGTCCACCACCTCCAGGGTCGTGTCCAGCATGCGCTGGGCCGTTTTGTTGCCGCCGGGGCGGGCCACCTCCGGGTAGCAGTTGTCCAGGAAGCGCGCGCCGCTCCCGATCTGGCGCAGCACCGACCAGAAGGCGGCGAGCAGCGACTCCGGCGTGAAGCCCGCCACGGCGGCGGGCAGCCCGTGCGCTTCCACCACGAAGCGCCATTCCTCGGGCCCCATGACGGTGGAGACGTGGCCCGGGGCCACCAGGGCGTCGAAGCCGGGCGCCTCGGATTCCAGCAGCATGGCCACGGCCGGCCAGGTGAGCCGGCCGGAGAGCAGGATGTAGAGATTCGAAGGAGCTCCCTCTGCCAGCATGGCCGCCACCGGCGCGGTGGTGGTCTCGAAGCCGGCGGCGAAGAAGACCACGGGCCGGTCCGGGTTCTCCAGGGCGATGCGTCTCGCCTCGGTCGGGCTCGCGATGGGGCGCACGTCGGCGCCGGCGGCCTGGGCCTCGACGAGGGAGCGGACCTCGCCCTTGGGCACGTTCACCGGTACCCGCAGCATGTCGCCGAAGGCGACCAGGATGACCCGGTCCTGCAGCGCGAGCTGCATGGCCTGGTAGACGTCCTCCTCGGGGCAGACGCAGACCGGGCAGCCGGGACCGGGGATGAGGCGGATGGCCTCGGGCAGCGCCCCGCGCAGCCCGGCGCTCGTGATCGAGCGCTCGTGGCCGCCGCAGACGTTCATGATCTTGACCGGGCGGTCGAGCTTGAGGGCGCGGATCCTGTCGAGCCAGTCGCGGGCGGTGGTCATGGCGTCTGTTCAGGCCCCCTCTCCCTCGACGGGAGAGGGTAGGGGTGAGGGTGGGCGCTTGTATCTAGCCCGTAGCCCGGATGGAGCGAAGCAGAATCCGGGTTGCCGGCGAAGCTCCCGGATTCCGCCTCCGGCTCCATCCGGGCTACGGGGTGGCGGGTCATGCGGTCTGGGCGTGCAGGCGGGCGCCGTCGGGCTGGATGGCCGGGCCGCCGCGTCTGGTTACGGCCGCCGCTACGCGGCTTAATGTTCGCTTTGCTCACGTTAGCCTACACCGAAACTACGTTTTCGCCCTTCTGCGCCCGCTCGCGCTGGGCGGCGAGCTGCTGCCTGAGCCAGCCGATCCACTCTGCCATTCCTTCGCCCTTGCGCGCCGAGAGGGGCAGCACCGGCGCCGGGTTGGCCAGTTCGCGCAGGTGCCGCTCGGCGCGGTCCGGGTCGAAGTCGTCGAGCACCGCCAGCAGGTCGGTCTTGGTCAGCAGCATCGCGTCCGCCGCGCGGAACATGACCGGGTACTTGGCCGGCTTGTCGTCGCCCTCGGTGACCGAGAGCAGGGTGACGTTGAGGTGCTGGCCCAGGTCGAAGCTGGCCGGGCAGACCAGGTTGCC
>DYFL01000081.1 GCA_020725195.1 Hydrogenophilus sp. | reverse complement strand
CACCGCAATGCCAGAAATCTTCTCCGTGCTACCCACTCGAAATTTGAGAGAGGCAGAAGAATGATCTCGGCACGCGTTTCTCTGCCCTGGCATTTTCCATGAACATGAACGGGTTCGTGTTCATTGGCATAAAACATCACGATCAGGCCGAAATATTCGTAGAGCTTGGGCATGGCCGATTTACTCGTGGTAATCCATGGCCTTGTAGCCGTGGTGTTTGATGAGCTCATCGCGCTCGGCGGCCTTCAAGTCCTCGCGCACCATCTCGGCCACCAGCTCGTCGAAGGTGATCTTCGGCGTCCAGCCGAGCTTGGCCTTGGCCTTGGCGGGGTCGCCCAGCAGGGTCTCGACCTCGGTGGGGCGGAAGTAGCGGGGATCGACCTGGACGATGGGGATTGGGGAGTGGGAAGTGGGTGAGCCTCCCCCTTTTCCACTTCCTGCTTCCCAGTACCCCTTCTCATTCACGCCTTCCCCCTCCCAGCGGATCTTCATGCCCAGCTCGGCGGCGGCGGCGTTGACGAAGTCGCGCACGCTGTACTGCACGCCGGTGGCGATGACGAAGTCCTCGGGCTCATCCTGCTGCAGCATCAGCCACTGCATCTCGACGTAGTCCTTGGCGTGACCCCAGTCGCGTTTGGCATCCAGGTTGCCCAGGTAGAGGCAGTCCTGCAGGCCCAGCTTGATCCTGGCGAGCGCGCGGGTGATCTTGCGGGTGACGAAGGTCTCGCCGCGGACCGGGCTTTCGTGGTTGAACAGGATGCCGTTGCAGGCATACATGCCGTAGGCCTCGCGGTAGTTGACGGTGATCCAGTAGGCGTAGAGCTTGGCCACCGCATAGGGGCTGCGCGGGTAGAAGGGGGTGGTCTCCTTCTGGGGCGTTTCCTGCACGAGGCCGAAGAGCTCGGAGGTGGAGGCCTGGTAGAAGCGGGTCTTCTTCTCCAGGCCGAGGATGCGGATCGCCTCCAGGATACGCAGCGCGCCCAGGGCGTCGGAGTTGGCGGTGTACTCCGGCTCCTCGAAGGAGACGGCCACGTGGCTCTGCGCGGCCAGGTTGTAGATCTCGTCCGGCTGCACCTGCTGGATGATGCGGATGAGGCTGGAGGAATCGGTCAGGTCGCCGTGGTGCAAATACAGTGCTGAGGGCCGGGTGCCGAGTGCCTTGTCCCTTTCGATGTCGTGGCGGTCACGATAGAGGTGGTCGATGCGGTCCGTGTTGAACAGCGAGGTGCGCCGCTTGATGCCGTGCACCTCGTAGCCCTTGCCGAGCAGGAATTCCGCCAGATAGGCGCCGTCCTGGCCGGTGATGCCGGTGATCAACGCCACTTTTGGGGAGTGGGGAGTGGGAAGTGGGGAGTGGGCTTCCTGGGAAGTGGGGAGTGGGGAGTGGGGAGTGGGAAGTGGGGAGTGGGCTTCCTGGGAAGTGGGGAGTGGGGAGTGGGGAGCGGGGGTGTGCGTCATGCTTCATTCCATTTCTTATGAAGGCCGGTCAAGAGGCGGCCAAGGTGATCCGTATATTCACTCACCGACACCGAGTCGGTGATATAGCCAAGCATCTGGGCGATTTGCATCTGTGTTTCCAGCTCCGCGAGCGAACCACGGGCTATCCCGATAAAGTGCACATATTCCTTGGCTCCATTTCTGGCCGCGCCTTCCGCCAAATTTGAGGGAATAGAAATCGCCGCCCTGCGCATTTGTTGCGTAAGCCCGAACATCTCTTCCTTTGGGAAATGCTGGGTAAGGTCATAGACCTGCTTGACCAGCCGCATCGCCTGCTGCCAAGCCTCCAATTTCTCATGCGGCCTCATGCCCACTCCCCACTCCCCACTCCCCACTCCCCAATGCCTACTTCCCATTCCCCCGCCCATAGTTGTCTTCGAATCGCACGATGTCGTCCTCGCCCAGATAGCTGCCCGACTGGACCTCGATCATCTCCAGCGGGATCGCGCCCGGGTTCTCCAGGCGGTGCTTCACCCCCAGCGGGATGTAGGTGGACTGGTTTTCGGTCACGACCAGGGTTTCGTCGCCGCGGGTGACCTTGGCCGTACCCCTGACCACGACCCAGTGCTCGGCGCGGTGGTAGTGCATCTGCAGCGAGAGGGAGGCCCCGGGGTTCACGGTGATGCGTTTGACTTGGTAGCGGCTGCCGAAGTCGATGCCTTCGTAGCTGCCCCAGGGGCGGTGCACGCGGCGGTGGATGGCGTGCTCCTGGCGGCCTTGGGTCTTGAGGGTGCTGGCGATCGCCTTGACGTCCTGGGCGGCGGCCTTGCTGGCCACCAGCACGGCGTCGGCGGTCTCGACGATGACCAGGTCGTCGACGCCGATGGCGGCCACCAGGCGGTCCTGGGCCACGATCATGGAGTTGCGGGCGTGGTGGGTGAGCACGTCGCCGCGGGTGACGTTGCCCTCGGCGTCCTTGTCCTGGATCTCCCACAGGGCCGGCCAGGCGCCGACATCGGACCAGGCCGCGTCGAGGGGGATGACGGCGGCATGGAATGCATTCCCCTCACCCCCACCCTCTCCCCCGAGGGGAGAGGGAGAAGGGGCGTAGCCTCCGCCCGCAAAGGGGGAAACCAGCCGCTCCATCACGGCGTAGTCGATGGAATCGGAGGGGCAGTTGGCGAATGCCGATCTGTCGACGCGGAAGAAGTCGCTGTCGGAGCGGCCCAGGGCGTGGGCCTGGCGGCAGGCCTCCAGGATGTCCGGCCGGAAGCGGCCGATGGCCTCGAGCCAGACGCCGGCCTGCATCATGAACATGCCGCTGTTCCAGTAGTAGTCGCCCGAGGCGAGGTACTGCGCGGCGGTCTCGGCGCCGGGTTTTTCAACGAAGCGGGCGATGGTGAAGGCTTCTCCCCTCACCCCTGCCCTCTCCCCAGAGGGGAGAGGGGGCTCTTGTTCGCGAAGGCCAGTGCCTTGATTCCCCCCACCGGCAGACTCTCCCGCGCGGGGGGCGGGGGCGGATCTGAGCTGTGCACCGGTTTGGATATAGCCGTAACCGGTCTCCGGCGCAGTGGGCACAATGCCGAAGGTCACCAGCCGGCCCTGCTCGGCCAGGCTGGCCGCCTTGGCCACGGCCTCCTGGAAGGCGGCGGTGTCCTTGACCACATGGTCGGCCGGCATGGCGAAGAGCACGCCGTCCTGCCCGGCGCGCAAGGCCGACAGGGCCGCGAGGGTGAGCGCGGGCGCGGTGTTGCGCCCGGCGGGCTCGAGCAGGATCTCGCCGGGCGCGACCCCCAGGGTGCGCAGCTGCTCGGCCACCAGGAAGCGGTGTTCCTCGTTGCAGACGACGATGGGGGCGGCCACTTTACCGAGCAAGCGGTCCAGGCCGTCGAGGCGTGCCACCGTCTCCTGCAGCAGCGTGCGCTCGCCGGTCAGCGGGAGAAACTGCTTGGGATAGAGCTCGCGCGAAAGCGGCCAGAGGCGCGTGCCGGCGCCACCGGAGAGGATGACGGGGATCAGCATGGGTTGTTGCTCGGTTGCATTCTTGATCATGACCGGGGCGACCATTCCGGATGCGCTTTGCGTAGCCAGGCCTCCAGATGCGCCCTGAGTTCCGAGGCCGTGGCGATGAGCGCGTCCAATTCGGCCTGGGATGGCTCGAAACTGCCGTCGTACAGGGCCGCTGCGCGCCGGCGCCGGTATTCGTCCAGCAGCCGGAGTTTTTCGCGCGGGTAGCCGATGGTGGTGTTGAGGGTTTGGAGCGCAAGCACATGGTGGCCGCCCCTTGAGTCGGGGCGCAGGTTGTGGGCGCGCAGGGCCGCCAGGCCGATCTGCAGCAGCGCCTCGTAGGCGAGGTCGAAGCGGCTCTCCAGGCTGACGCTTTCGACCTGGGCGTCTGCCAGCTTGGTCGCGATCTTGGCGAGGAAGCGATGGATCTCCCCCGCGCTTGTGGGTTCGCGCTGCAGCCCCTTGCCGATCAGGTTTTCAAGCGTCATCCGCACTCCCCACGATGGGCATCAGGGGACCCGACATCACGCTGCGGATGAAGCTGTCGCCCTGGTCCCGGCGCTGACGGAATTCCTCCGCGGAATAGACGCGGACGCTGATTTCCCGGCCGACCCGCTCCTCGACGGGGGCGATGGCGGCGATGGCCTGCTCCAAGCCGATGTCGCCGACGATCAGGAGGTCCACGTCGCTGCGCGCGTGGTCCGTGCCCTTGGCGAGCGACCCGTAGATCGCGGCGAAGACGATGCGGGCGGCGTGCGGCGCCAGGGCGGCCTTGATCTGGGCGGGCAGGCCGCAGGTCTTGTGGACGATGGCCTGCAGATCGGCAAATACCGGGTGGGCCGTGTTGGCCCGGTAGGTCACCCGATTGCCATCCCGGGCGCGCTCGACGAGATCGGCCTGCAGAAGCCGGTTCAGCTCGTGCTGCAGGGCGCCGGGGCTGATGCCGGTTTGCCTCGACAGCTCCCTGAGGTAGTAGGCGCGCCCCGGCTGCTCGAAGAGCAGCGTCAGAACGGCTTGGCGGGTCTTGCCGAACAGGACGGCGGCGGTAGCGTCCATGCTGATCCAGTATTTAGTACGATTGTTCTTTATTGTAGAACAGAATGTGTCCAGCCAGGCCAGGACTGCTTCTGTCTCAACGCGCCCTGTTCGCGATCTGGCCGGACAAGATCGCGGACGAGGTCCGCTCCTGCTGCCTAGGGTGTTTGCTGGCGAGCTGAATACCGAAGGGGCAGGCAGACAGGACATCGCCGTGGGAGCGGCTTCAGCCGCGAAGCCCTCTCTGGCATCGCGTTCGCGGCTGAAGCCGCTCCCACATGCCGTGGTTTCCTGTTGCCGGATCATTAGCACCGGGTTATTCATGGCGACCGATCAGGGACTCGATATCGGCGACATGGGCATGGACCCCCGCGGCGTCGCCGCGCGTCTCGACGTTGAGCCGGAGCAGGGGCTCGGTGTTGGAGCTGCGCAGATTGAAGCGCCAGTTCGCGAACGCCATGCCGAGGCCGTCGGTGTGGTCCACCGCCAGGGCCTGCGGCCGGTAGTGCGCCTGGACGCGCTGCACCACCTGGGCCGCGTCCGGCACACGGTAGTTGATCTCGCCGCTGCAGGGGTAGGCCGCCATGCGGGCCTCGACCAGCTCGGCCAGGGGGGCGCCGGTGCGCGACATCAGCTCGGTGATGAGCAGCCAGGGGATCATGCCGCTGTCGCAATAGGCAAAGTCGCGGAAGTAATGGTGCGCGCTCATCTCGCCGCCGTAGACCGCGTCTTCGAGGCGCATGCGCTCCTTGATGAAGGCGTGCCCGGTCTTGGACTGCACGGGCACGCCGCCCGCCGCCTTGACTTGCTCGATGGTGTTCCAGGTCAGGCGCGGGTCGTGGATGATCTTGGCGCCCGGGTGCTTGGCCAGCATGACCTCGGCCAGCAGCCCCACGAGGTAGTAGCCCTCGATGAAGCGGCCCTGGCCGTCGAAGAGGAAGCAGCGGTCGAAGTCGCCGTCCCAGGCGATGCCGAGGTCGGCGCCGTGGCTGCGCACGGCTTTGCTTGTCGCCTCGCGGTTCTCGGGCAGCAGGGGGTTGGGCACGCCGTGCGGGAAGTGGCCGTCGGGGGCGTCGTGCAGGTAGATGATCTCGAAGGGCAGATGGGGCTCCAGGAGCCGCATGACCAGGCCGGCGCCGCCGTTGCCGGGGTTGGCGACGATCTTCAGGGGCCGGAGGGCGGCGCGGTCGACGTAGCCGAGGAGGTGGGCGATGTAGGCGGACTTGTCGGAGTCGAGGCGGGTGGTGCCTCTTGAGAGGCCACCCTCTCCCCCGGCCCCTCCCCCGCTTGCGGGGGAGGGGAGAGAGGCGATGCGGTCGCGGATGGCGAATAGGCCGCTGTCCCCGCTCACCGGCCGCGCGCCCTCGCGCACGAGCTTCATGCCATTGTGCCCCTTGGGGTTGTGGCTGGCGGTGACCATGATGCCGCCGCCGACGCCTTCAGCCTGGCGGTGGAAGGTCTGGAAATAGACCTCCTCGGTGCCGCACAGGCCGATGTCGATGACGTCGACCCCGGCGTCGTTGAGGCCCCGGGCGAGCGCCTCGGCCAGCATGGGGCTTTCCAGGCGCACGTCGCGGCCGACGATGACGGTCTTCGGATTGATCTCGGCGGCGTAGGCGAGGCCGATGCGCCAGGCGAGGTCTTCGCTCAGTTCATCCGGGACCTGGCCGCGGATGTCGTAGGCCTTGAAGCAGGCGGGATTCATGTCTTTTCAACGATCTTCATTGCCTCGGATGCGAGACCGGGAGACGGCTGAATCGCCTCCCCGCCGCCCACCTCGATCTGTAAACGTTCGATCTCCGCCTTGAGGGCGTCGAATTCGTCCATCTTGCGCCTCAGGAAGCGCACCGTGATCCGCGCCTTCTCCTCGATGCCGCCGGGTGTGAGCAGATAGACATAGGCCACCTTGTTCGGATTGCGCCGGAAGTTGTCCACCTTGACCCAGCCCTTTTCCACTACCGCCCGAAGGCAGTAATTAGCCTTGCCCAGGCTGACGCCGAGTCTTGCAGCCAAGTCGCGCTGGGTGATGCCGGGGGTTTCCTCCAGGATCTTCAGCAGCTTGTAGTGGGTTTCGTCTTCCATTCCGGACGGCGTTCAACGGGTGAACGCGGATTGTAGGGGGTTCGTTCGTACCGGGCAAGGGTGGGCCTATCTGAAAGCCTGCCTTGCAATAGAGCAACCATTGCACTATCCTCAGGACAGTGCCGATCCTGCAACGCTTCCCTGCGTCTCGCGTGCTGCTGTATGCGGGTGATCACCTGCTTCCTCACGTTCACGTCAAATTGCGCGACGGGCGCGAGTGCACCGTGGACATCGGCACCCTCGAAATCCAGGGCCGAGTCGCGGCGCGCGAAATACGGGAAGAGTTGACCTGGATCGGATCCCACCGGGCATTTCTGCTCGACGCATGGCGGAGATACAACCCATGAGCGAATACTTTTTCCCTAAGCTGCAAGCCGTTGTAGCCCTGGCCCCGTATCGCCTGCGCACGACCTGGAGCACCGGCGAGGTGCTGGAGGTCGACTTGGAGAATAGGCTTCGCAAGGCTCCCGCCCTCGCCCCCATCCTGGACCCGGGAGTCTTCGCTCGCGTCCATATCGGTGAATGGGGGCACAGCATCGAGTGGCTCGACGAGGAGTTCGGCGCGGACAACGTCTACGCCTGGGCCAAGGAACAGGCCGGCGAAGTCAGCCACGAGATGTTCGGCGAGTGGATGTATCGCAACAACCTGTCGCTCAGCTCCGCAGCTGAAGCGCTGGGCATCAGCCGTCGCATGGTGAGCTACTACCGCACAGCGCACAAAGCCATCCCGCGCGCCATCTGGCTCGCCTGCCTGGGCTGGGAGGCCACGCAGCCGAAGGGGAAGACCATTCCGCGCGCCTTGCCTACGGCACGCGAGTACGCCGCTGCGCACGCTTGAATTACCCTAAAAACCGCAGTTGGAACGAGCGCTCCGCGCTCGTTCACCCTCACCCGCCGCTTCGCGTCGGCCTCTCCCGGAGGGAGATGCGACCATGAACCCCTCTCCCTCCGGGAGAGGGGTAGGGGTGAGGGAATCGCGCGCGGTTACTTGCTTTTCGCTGAATTGGGGGCACCTCTAAAAACTCTCGTATCGTGGTTCCCGCGAAAGCGGGGACCCAGTAAAAACAATGAACTGGATGCCCGCCTTCGCGGGCATGACGGATTTTTGGAGGCGCCCTTGGGTCAGTCCAACTGCGGATTTCAGGATCACTGAGGAGCCGCGCAAACAGGGCATGGTCGTGGGAGCGGCTTCAGCCGCGAAGCCCTGGCCGTCATTGCATTCGCGGCGGAGGCCGCTCCTACAGGCTGCGCTTTCAGCTTGTCGGATCAGTAGTGCAGGCCCGTGTCCTCGTACAGGTCGTCGAGGGAGAGGGCGAAGACGAGGCCGGTGCATTCGATGCGCACGACGTCCTCGGGCCCGAGGGTTTCTTCCCGCCAGACCTCGCCCTCTCGTCTGAAGAGGCGGGCGTGGGCCGTCTCGGAGTCCGCCAGCAGGTAGTAGCGCAGGCCGGGGATGTCGCGGTAGTGCAGCCACTTCTCCCGCTGGTCGATCGCCGCCGTGGCGGGCGAGAGGACCTCGGCGATGAAGCAGGGGGCCGACTTGTACAGGGGATGGTCGTCGGCGGGGTCGCACACCAGCATGGCATCGGGGTAGTAATAGGCCTGATGGGCGTCGACCCTGAGCTTCATGTCGGCCATGAAGGCGCGGCAGGTGTGGCCACGGCTGGCGGCGCGCAGGTGGAAGGCGATGTTGAGGGTGATGCGGTTGTGCCGCTCGCTCGCGCCCGCCATGGCGAAGACCTCGCCGGCGACGTATTCACTCTTGAACGGGGCGGCGGCCTCGGCGGCGAGGTAGTCCTCTTCGCTCAATGTCCGGTGTTCGACCAGCATGCCCATATGCCCTCCTGTTGCGGCGAGTCTAGCCCCGCGGCCGGACTGCGGCAAGCCGCGGCTTTGTAAGGCGGCGTCCTTGCCGCGATCTGCTGGAGCAATCGACCCGAGCCCGGTTCGGCTGACCGGCTGTAGAAGGCCCGCACCCTGAAGGGCATAAGTCTCCGAGCCGAATGTTCGCGGCCGGGAGGCCGCTCCTACAAGGCGCCGGGCACGGGTTCCGCATCCTGGGCAGTCAGGCCTGCAGGCCGTGATAGCCCCGGTACCACTCCACCCAGCGATCGATACCCCAGGTCAGCCTCGTAGCCCGGATGCAGCGTAGCGGAATCCGGGAAGGGATGGCGGCCTTGGCACGATAACCCGGATTCCGGCCTGCGGCCTGCATCCGGGCTACTTTCTGGCCGCGGATGTCGTAGGCCTTGAAGGAGGCGGTGTTCATGAACAGTTGCGATTACCGACAGGGGTGGCGTGCCCCAATCCCTTCCCCCTCAGGGGGAAGGTCGGGATGGGGGTGGGGGACGACCGAGGATCCAGCCTCGTAGCCCGGATGCAGCGCAGCGCAATCCAGGAAGGGATGGCGGCCGGACACGATAACCCGGATTCCGGCCTGCGGCCTGCATCCGGGCTACTTTCTGGCCGCGGATGTCGTAGGCCTTGAAGGAGGCGGTGTTCATGAACAGTTGCGATTACCGACAGGGGTGGCGTGCCCCAATCCCTTCCCCCTCAGGGGGAAGGTCGGGATGGGGGTGGGGGACGACCGAGGATCCAGCTCAACCCATCCCCACCCTGGCCTTCATGCCCTTCGGGGTGCTCCCCTTGAAGGGGAGGGGATCTGCGGGCCGGCGCTGTCCACTCGTTTCTCAACTATGCCGCCCTGCATGATGCGGCCCCCGCTCAAGGCGCTCATCCCGCAACCACCCCCCGCGCCCGCAGCAGCGCCATCACCTCGCCGACGCATTCCGCGATCGAGCACTCGCCCGGCTTGAGCGTGAGTTCGGGGCTCAATGGGGCCTCGTAGGGCGCAGAGATGCCGGTGAACTCGGGGATCTCTCCGGCGCGGGCACGCCGGTACAGGCCCTTGGGGTCGCGCGCCTCGCAGACCGGCAGGGGGGTGTCGCAATGGATCTCGAGGAAGTCGCCGTGGGGCACCAGGCAGCGCACCCGTTCGCGCTGCGCGCGCAGGGGCGAGATGAAGGCGGTGAGCACGATCACACCCGCCTCCAGGAAGAGCTTGGCCACCTCGCCGACGCGGCGCAGGTTCTCGTCGCGCTCGGACGGGCTGAAGCCGAGGTCGGCGTTGAGGCCGTGGCGCACGTTGTCGCCGTCCAGCACGAAGGTGCGGCAGCCGAGGCCGTGCAGCGCCTCTTCCGCGGCATGGGCCAGGGTGGACTTGCCCGATGCGGAAAGCCCCGTGAACCACAGCACCGCGCCGCGGTGGCCGTTTTGCGCCTGGCGGCGCGCACGGGTGACCGTGGCGTGGTGCCAGACGATGTCCGCTGCGGTATCTCCGGTCATGGTGCAGGGCGATCCACCTGTCCCGGTCTGCCCATTGGCGAGGCGTGGGCAGCCCTCGAAGGGACGATATGGACGCCTTCAGGCGCGATCCCTGCGCCAGTCGTTTCGCGGCTCTTGTCCCCGGATGGAGGGAAGCCGCTCCTACGGGATGGGGTCATGTTATCGGATCCCTCGGCTCAGTCTTCCGCACGGCGCGGCGCAGTCCACCTCGGCCTGCAGGCGCTCGATCTCGAGCTTCAGGGCGTCGAACTCGTCCACCTTGCGTTTCAGGAACCTCACCGCGATGCGCGCCTTCTCCTCGATGCCGCTGGGCGTGAGCAGATAGGCATAGCCCAGCTTGTTCGGGTTGCGCCGGAAGTTGCCCATCTTCACCCAGCCCTTCTCCACCACCGCGCGCAGGCAGTAGTTGACCTTGCCCAGGCTGATGCCGAGCCTCGCGGCGAGCTCGCGCTGGCTGATGCCGGGGGTTTCCTCCAGGATCTTCAAGAGCTTGTAGTGGGTTTCGTCTTCCATGCGGCCGGACGCGTTCAACGCGTGAACGCCAGATTGTAGGGGGTTCGTTCGTACCGGGCAAGGAGGGCGGACCTGCCGGCAGGGGCGGCGGGCTGGCCTTGGATACGCGGCCGGATGGACCATTTTTCGCCCTCTTGGTACGGCTTGGCCATGGCGCACCCCCTTCGCGGAGAGCGCAGGGAGGGCGGAACTGCTGGAGAACAACGCTGGGGCCTGTCTCCCGAAACACTGGAGCGCTGGCGAGTGAACGGCATCGGCCCAAAGTTCATCCGGCTGCATGGCAAAGTCATCTACCGCCTGTGCGACATCGAAGCCTACGAAAACGAGTGCCTGGTTTCATCGACCGCCGCGGACTACAGGCCGGACTGTCGAAGTCCGCAAACCCACTCAGCGTTCCGCGCGTGTTCGCGGGGCCTGGCGGAGACACATAGGAAAAAACCCCAACCGAGAGTGGCTGGGGTTTGAATACTGGTGG
>DYFL01000080.1 GCA_020725195.1 Hydrogenophilus sp. | reverse complement strand
CCGGCTGCATCACGTTCGGCAGGCATTTCTACCGTAGGAAACCCGTGAACAGCCCTTTCCAGCGGTTGCGGATGGGGCGGCGTTTCGTCGGGAAATCTGAACTGCGTCCGCAACCCGATCTTGATGATGGCCAGCTGGCGCATTAGCGCCTTCCAGTCGGAAACCGGCGCGGTCTGCCAGATCAGCGGGCCGTGATCGTCCCGGCCGATGGCATGCGGCCAGTCGATGTCGAGGGCTTGCTGCCAGTCGCGCAACGGCGGCTGGAGCGTGCGCGGGTCTCCCTCACCCCCAGCCCCTCTCCCGCTTGCGGGAGAGGGGAGTAAGGCGAACGAGCCCCAGCCATTGCGGCTTCTGCCACCCAAGGTGCCGTAGCGGTCCATGAGCGAGAGCGCGTGTTCGATGAACCTGGCGTGATCTTCCGGAACAGCGATGGCGAGCTTGGCCAATTCACCTGCCTGGATTGCGGCGTTGGACTTGAGTCGTGGCTGATTGCCGCCGCGGGGAAGTGTCACAGGCCCGTATCCGAGATAAAGATCGCTGCCTACCGGGAAGGGAACCTCTGGGTGCCCAACAGTGGCAAGCGGCTGCCAGGACTGCAATTTTCCGTCGTCCCACCGATCCAGCCGGATGCGCACCAGGCTCTTGCGTGCCGCCACCTTTTGTCCACGCCCGTCGCGATCGTCGTCGAGCCAGGCATGGCCGAACAGCAGCCCTTCCTCATGCCGCATGGCGTTTGTATCGGCCGGGAAGCCATGGTCGGCGGCGTAGGCCACCCGCCACCATTGTCGTAGCAGCGCCTTGAACGGCGGGGTACGCCACTGGGCGTTTTGCTCGGCGTTGCCGAGGAAGGCCGGGGTGGCAAAGCTCACCTGATATTCGAGTTTCTTCATCCTGGTTGCTCCTCTTGAGGATTGGCGAGTCGCTTCGTGTAGGCGTCTGCCGCGGCAATCCTGCCGTCAGACATCGCCGTCCTCCAGCAGCGCCCTGTCATCCAGCTCCAGCGCCGGAATCGCCGCGAGCCCCTGGCCGATGATCCCTTGCAGTGCCCCGTACATGCCGGTGGTGCTGGCGATCACCCGCTCGATCTGCTTCTCGCGCTCGGCCCACTGCTTCTGCATGGCGCGGCGTTCGCGGTCGAGCTGGCCGCGCAGGGCGGTGAAGGCCTCGACGATGGCCTCGACGCGGTGCCGGAACTCCTCGCCGGCGAGGTACTGGTAGAGCAGCTCCATCTTCTCGTTCTTGCCCTGGGAGGCGGCGCGGGCGAAGGCGACCTGCTGGAGCTGGTCGCGCAGGGCCACGGCCAGGGCCGGGTAGTGGGCGAGGTCGGTGACCCAGACGCCATTCATCTGGGCGAAGCCGCGCACGCCCTCGGGCAGGGCGACGCTGACCAGGATGGCGATGGCCGCACCCGCCTCGCGCTGGTCGGCCTTGAGCTTGTCGAGCCAGGCGGGCTGCCAGTGCTTGGTGTTCTTCACCTCCCAGACGAGGCTGCCGCAGGGCGCCAGGGCCCCGTCGCGCACCTCGTGGATGAGGTCGGCGCCGGTCATGCCCTTGGGCACGGGGCGGACGAGGTCGTGCGGGAACTGGCGCTCCAGGGCGGCCTGGATGTCGATCTCGAGGACCTCGCCCTGCATCTCCTGGGAGCCCTGCTCGCTCTTGCGCTTGAGGTCGCCGATGACGCGCTTCATGTCCTCGATCTGCCTTTCCTTCTCCTTGAGCTTGAGCTCCTGCTCCAGCCCCAGGGTCTGGCGCAGGTCCGCCTCCCATTCGGCCTTCCCGGCGTCCAGCCGCCGGGCGAGCTCCAGATCCAGCTCGCGGGCGCGGGCCTCGATGGTCTCGGCCCGTTGGCGCAGGGCGAGCTCGGCCTTCTGGGCCTCGGCCAGCTTGGCGCGTTCCGCGGCCAGCCGCGCTTCGAGTTGTTGCCTTTCCAGGGCGGCCGCCTCGCCCGCTTCTTTCCTGGCCTGATCGAGGAGGGCCTGCAGGCGCGCCTCGGCCTCGCGGCGCAGGCGCTCCTCGGTCTCCAGGCGGGCCTTTTGCACCGCCTGGGTCTGGTCGCGTTCGAGTTCCAGGGCCTTCTGCCGCAGTTCCAGTTCGCGGGCCTCGGCCTGGCGGGCCTTTTCGGTCTGGGTCTCGAGGAGGCGGTTCAGGGCCTCGAGCCGGGAGGCGAGCTCGCCCTGGGCGCGGGCTTGCGCCTCGGCCACGGCCGCCTTCAGGCGGGTCTCGTGCTCGGCGTCGAGCCCCGCGCGCAGCTGTGCGGTGAGGGCGTCGCTCAGGGGGAACTGGCCGCCGCAGTGGGGGCAGGTGATGAGGGTGTCGTTCATGTTCTCGGGCCTCGTGGTCTGAATGGGATGGCGGAGAGGATTCAGCAAGCCGCGGATTTGTGCGCCGACGGCAAGCTTGGCGCGGCGATGGTGATGGCGCTCGCGGGCAGGCTCAGGCCCTGTCGGCGGTAGCGGCTGCCGGGGATGGGCCCCAGGGGGTGCAGCAGGTAGGGTTCCGCCCGGCGCTCGCCCAGCGCCTTGCGGATGGCCTTGTGGACATGGGCCTTGGCGGGGTCGAAGTTCTCCTTGGTCATGCCGCGGCGGTAGGCCTCGGCGGCGCGCTGGTAGTCGCCGGAGGCGGGGTTGACCAGCCGGCCGTAGTGGCCGAGCAGCTCCTCGGCGAGGCCGTCGTCGCTCCAGTGCGCCCCGGGCTGGCCGGCCCGGGCGCGCTCGGCAAAAAGCCAGTAGAAGGCGAACTCGGCGGGCTTGAGGCTGAAGGTCTCGCCACCGGCGGTGACCCTGCGGCTGGCGGGGTCGAGGACGAGGCAGAGCGGCGGCAGCGCCTTCTGCGCCTCGGCCACCGCCTCGCTGAAGCGGGCGCCGCCTTCGAGCAGCCCCTGGGGCAGCCCGTCGCGCAGGCGCACGAAGGGGATCTCGGCCAGGGTGACCCGGGCGTCTGCGGTGTCGGCGAGCTTGTTGTCGCGGGTGGTGATGACCCGGCTGTAGGGGGTGGGGTAGAAGAATTCCCAGCTCGACTCGAAGGGTTCGCTCACCAGGACATGGGAGAGCCGGTCCTGGGGCCGGCCGTAGAGGGACAGGGCGTAGCCGAGGTAGTAGCCCAGGGTCTTGCGGCCGCCGGCGATGGAGACGTGCAGCTCGGTGTCGTCGCGCGCGGTGAGGCGCCGGACGGTGTCGGTAATGAAGTCCGCGGCGCGCTCGTTGTCCTCCGGGCTGCGGATGTCGTCCAGGGGCTCGCCCCGGGCGTCCGGGACGACGTGGATGTGGTCGGGGCCGAAATCGATCGGCCCTAGGCCGTAGTCCCGGCACAGCCTCGCGAACCAGCCCGGCTCCTCGGAGCACAGGGCCAGCCGTGCCCGCTCGGCCCCCTCGCGGGTGGTGATGAGGTGGATCCGGCCCGGCAGCCAGCGCGGGCGGGCCTGCACGGCGAGGGCGTAGAGGGTCTCGGTGATCACCTGCGGCGACAGGCCGGTCACCGCCAGCAGGATGCGCTCCCTGCTTCCGGACGGAGTGTTCATGGCGTCTCTCCCTGGGCCGATGCTACAGCAACAGGCTAAGCGCCGGGAGGCATCGTCGCGGCCGCGGCAAGCTTGGCGGGCGTGCGCGGCCGGCAGGCCGCTCCTAGGGCCCCTGCACCGGCACGGAAGGTTGCATCTTCAGGGGCGGCGCGATCGCCATGGTCGTCAGCATGGCCGGGTAGAATGCCGGGCATGCACTCGACCAGGTCCATCCTCATCACCGGCTGCTCCTCGGGCATCGGGCTTGCCGTGGCGCGCGGGCTCAAGGCCCGGGGCTGGCGGGTCTACGCCACCGCGCGCGGGCCCGCCGACGTGGCGCGGCTCGTCGACGAGGGCCTGGAGAGCTTCGCGCTCGACCTCGACGACTCCGAATCCATCCGCGCCGCCGTGGCCGAGGCGCTCAAGCGCGGCGGCGGCCGCCTCGACGCCCTGTTCAACAACGGCGGCTTCGGCCAGGTGGGGGCGGTGGAGGACCTCAGCCGCGCGGCGCTGCGCGAGCAGTTCGAGACCAACCTCTTCGGCTGGGTGGAGCTCAGCAACCGCGTCATTCCCGTCATGCGCCGACAGGGCGAGGGGCGCATCGTCATGAACAGCTCGGTGCTGGGCTACTCGGCCTTCGCCTACCGCGGCGCCTACGTCGCCGCCAAGTTCGCCCTCGAGGGCCTCACCGACACCCTGCGCATGGAGCTCGCCGGCAGCGGCATCCACGTCGCCCTCGTCGAGCCCGGCCCGATCACGAGCCGCTTCCGCGACAACGCCCTGCCGCACTTCCTCAAGCACATCGACTGGGAGCACAGCGCCCACCGAGCCGGGTACCAGGCCCAGCTCGAGCGCCTGAAGACGCCCGGCCCCGCCGCCCCCTTCACCCTGCCGCCCGAGGCGGTGCTGGCCAAGGTCATCCACGCCCTGGAAAGCCGCCGCCCCCGCGCCCGCTATCCCGTCACCGTGCCGGCGGTGGCCTTCTGGTGGCTGCGGCGCGTGCTCCCGGTGCGGGCCATGGACTGGGTGCTGAGGCGGGCCTCGGGGCAGGGCAGGCGCTAGATCAGGGCTGGTTTTCAGCAGGTTTCATGCCCTGGGTTCCTGCCGGTACCGGACGCATACAGAGCCTTGACAGGCCAGGGATGCAGAATTCGGGATGTCAGCGTCTTTGAAAAAGGCAAACCCATCGAAAGGTGGGGGCGCAAAGTTACCGGCCTAAGGAGCGTGCTCTACGGCGGCGGGATTGCCGGACCGGCATCGGATGCCCAGCTCGATGCCCACCCCTTCATCCCCCAGATCGCACCTTTCTGCACACCAGGGCCGCTTGCCGCCATCACCCGCGTGAACGGCACGACCTTGCCCATGCCCTTTTCCCAAGCGTAAGAACGAGGCGCCGCTGCCCCCACCGGGCTTGATGCGCGCAGACAGGACAGGGAAGGACCGACCGGAAAATCCGGCGGCAGGGGGTGAAAATGCACTTATTGAACCGGGTCAGGGCCGGGATGTCTTCGTGCGCCACCGCGCCCGCAAGGCCGTGAGGCGCATCCGTGCGGGGCGCGGGGCAGGCCTCGCCGTTCGCATACCCATCGGGGTCTTGTCGGCCGCGGGCCTGGCGACAACGCTGTCCGCATATGCGCTGCCCTCGCTGGCGTCGGCACCCGATCCCGCAGCCGAACTGCAGCGCCGGCAGCAGCGCGAACGGGAACTGCGCAAGGAACTGGAGCCTTCGCCGGACGTGCGCCTGCTGCAGCCGGCCCCGCCGCTCGGGGCGCTGCCGATCCCCAAGGACGAGTCGCCTTGCTTCGTGGTTTCGCGCATCGCACTGACCGGCCGGGACGCCGAACGCTTCGGCCATGCGCTCAAGGCCGTCCAGGAAGGGGATGACCCCGCCTTAGGCAGGTGCCTGGGCACGCAGGGCATCAACGTCGTGCTCGCCCGGGTGCAGAACGCCATCATCGCCAAGGGCTACGTCACGACGCGCATCCTGGCTGCGCCGCAGGACCTTTCCTCCGGCGAGCTCGCGCTCACCGTCATCCCCGGCCGCATCCGCGACATCCGCTTTGCCCCCGATGCCGGTCCCCGCGGCTCGTACCGCAGTGCGCTGCCCGCCAGGCCGGGCGATGTGCTCAACCTGCGCGACATCGAACAGGGCCTGGAAAACTTCAAGCGCACGCCGACGGCCGATGCCGACTTCCAGATCGTGCCCGCCGAAGGGCCCGGCGCCGGGCCTGGCGAGAGCGACATCGTCATCCGCTACCGCCAGGCGTTTCCCTTGCGCCTCACGCTATCCGCGGACGACGCCGGCTCCAAGGCCACCGGCAAGTACCAGGGCGGCGTCACGCTCTCCGCCGACAGCCCCTTGGCGCTCTACGACCTGTTCTATCTCGGCTACAACCACGACCTGGGCGGCGGCGATGCCGGCAAGCGGGGCGCGCGCGGCTATACCGCGCATTACTCCGTGCCCTACGGCTACTGGCTGCTCGGATTCACGGCCAGCGACTACCGCTACCACCAGTCCGTCGCCGGCATCAACCAGACCTATATCTACAGCGGCGAGAGCCGAAACGGCGAGATCAAGCTGTCCCGCCTCGTCCATCGCGATGCGGTGCGCAAGACCACCGTCTCGTTGCTGGGCTGGGCCCGGACATCGAAAAACTACATCGACGACGTCGAAATCGAGATCCAGCGCCGCCGCACGGGCGGGTGGGGAGCGGGTCTCGGCCACCGGGAATTCCTGGGCACCGCCGCGCTGGACCTCGGCCTGGGCTACCGCCAGGGCACCGGCGCATTCGACTCCTTGCCCGCACCGGAGGAGGCCTTCGGCGAAGGCACCTCGCGCATGAGGATCGTCACGGCCGATGCCCGCTTCGGCGTGCCCTTCAGGCTGGGCGCGCAGTCCCTGCGCTACGGCGCGGCCTTGCGCGCCCAATGGCAGCGCACCCCGCTGGTGCCGCAGGACCGTTTCGCCATCGGCGGGCGCTACACCGTGCGCGGCTTCGACGGCGAAACCCTGCTCTCGGCCGACCGCGGCTGGCTGATCCGCAACGACCTGGGTCTGAACCTGGGCGGCAGCGGCACGGAACTCTATCTGGGCCTCGACTACGGCGAGGTCGGCGGGCCTTCCTCCAGGCTGCTGCCCGGCACCCGCCTGGCCGGCGCCGTGGTGGGGTGGCGCGGCCAGTTCGAGCGCCTGAATTTCGACGTCTTCGCCGGCACGCCCGTCAGCAGGCCCGACGGCTTCAGGTCGCCTTCCACGGTCCTCGGCTTCAACCTCAACTGGACGCTGTGAGCCGGCGATGAACGCACAGGGGTAAGCAGCCGCCTCCGAACGGCACTGCACGCATCAGGGAGCGACAAATGAACAAAAACCGTTACCGCATCGTATTCAACACCGCCCGCGGCCTGGCCATGGCCGTGCCGGAAACGGCATCCGGCCACCAGTCCGAGTCCGGCACATCCGCCGTTGCGGCGAGCGGCCTGCCGCCGGAACCCGTGCTCGCCGCCCTGCGCCCCCTGGCGCTATCGCTCATCGCCGCATTAGGCCTGCTCACGATCACGCCCGCCGCCCAGGCGCAGATCATCGTCGACGCCAGCGCGCCCGCCGCCCAGCAGCCCGTGCTCACGAATGCCGCCAACGGCGTGCCCGTGGTCAACATCCAGACGCCCAGCGCCGCCGGCGTGTCGCGCAACAGCTATACCCGGTTCGACGTCGAGCGGCAGGGCGCCATCCTCAACAACGCCCGCACCAATGCGCAAACCCAACTGGGCGGGTGGATCCAGGGCAACCCCCACCTGGCGGGCGGCACGGCGCGGATCCTCCTGAACGAGGTCAACTCCGCCAACCCGAGCCAACTGCTCGGCTACATCGAAGTCGGCGGCGACCGCGCCCAGGTCGTCGTCGCCAACCCGGCCGGGGTGACCTGCGACGGCTGCGGCTTCATCAACGCCAGCCGCGCCACGCTGACCACCGGCACCCCCATCCTCAACGACGGCAGCCTCGAGGGCTATCGCGTGCAGCGCGGCCTGGTGACCGTGCAGGGTGCCGGGCTGGATGCCAGCCAGACCGACTACACCGACCTCATCGCCCGCGCCGTCCTGGTCAACGCCGGCATCTGGGCCAAACAGCTTGGCGTCACCGCGGGCGCCAACGAGGTCAATACCGCCAACACCCGGGCCACCCCCATCGCCGGCAGCGGCGCCGCGCCCCTGGTGAGCATCGACGTCGCCGCGCTCGGCGGCATGTACGCCAACAAGATCGTCCTGGTCGGCACCGAGGCAGGGGTGGGCGTCAACAACGCCGGCCAGATCGGCGCGGCCGCGGGCGACGTCGTCGTCACCGCAGACGGCCGCCTGACCAACGGCGGGCTGATCAACGGCGCCGCCAACATCCAGACCGCCACCCGCGGGCTTGCCAACACTGGCGTACTCTATGCCCAGCAGCATACCGCCATCGACAGCAACGGCAGCATCGTCAATAGCGGCACTCTGGCTGCGGGCGGCGACCTCGTCATCGACACCACCGCGCAACTCGATAACCGTGGCGGCCTGATCGGCGCCGGCGGCGCGCTCGGCGTGCAGGCCGCCAGCCTCGACAACCGCAACACGCAGGGGCCGAACCAGGGTATCCAGGCGCAATCCGTCAACCTCGCCGCCGGCCAGATCGACAATGCCGCGGGCAGCATCGGCGCGGATACCGCGCTCGTCATCACCGGCACCGGCAGCCTCGACAACGCCCAAGGCCGGGTCAGCTCCGGCGGCACGCTTGAAGTGCGCGACCCCGGCGCCGGCAGGACCCTGGCCATCGCCAACACCGGCGGCACCTTCATCGCCGGGCAGAACCTGCAGATCGATGCCGCCAGCCTCGCCGGCGACGGCAGCCTGCTCTCCCTGGGCGACCTGGCCGTCGCCCTGTCCGGCAACACCACCCACACTGGCGAAATCACCGCCAACGGCAACGCCACGTTCGCCACCGGCGGCACCCTCGACAACCAGGGCAGCATGCAGGCAGGCAATGCCCTGAATGTCAGTGCGGCGGACATCAGCAACGCCGCCGGCGGCGAATTCGGCGCGCAAACCACCACCGTGTCCGCCAGCGGCCAGCTCGTCAACCGCGGCCTCATCGACGGCGTCGATACCCATGTCAATGCCGTCACCCTCAGCAACACCGGCAGCGGCCGCATCTTCGGCGACCACCTCGCTATCGCGGCCGCCACCCTCAACAACACCGCCGAAAGCGGCTCGGCCCCCGTCCTCGCCGCCCGCAGCCGTCTCGACATCGGCGCCCAAGCGCTCGGCAACCGGGACCACGCCCTGATCTTCAGCGCCGGCGACCTCGCCATCGGCGGCGCGCTCGACGGCAACAAACACGCCACGGGCCAGGCCCTCCTGGTCACCAACCGCGGCGCCACCATCGAGGCGCTGGGCAATCTCACCATTGCCGCCGTCCAGATCGACAACCTCAACGCCGACCTCGTCACCCAGCAGGTCAACGACCCGTCCACCTATCGGGAATTCGTCCAGCCACGCAACCACCCCACGCAATACCCCGTCTCCGTCTGCTCGGGCATCGGCGGCAGCCAGGACAAGAACTATTGCGCCGGCTACCCCGGCAGCTTCGAGGACTACACCTGGTACAAGGTCACCTCCACCCCCTCGCACACGGAAGTCGTCTCCACCCAGCCCGGCAAGATTCTCGCCGGCGGCGACATCCAGCTCACCGGCAGCCTCACGAACCAGGACAGCCACATCGTCGCCGGCGGCCTGCTCGATGTGAGCGGCGCCAGTGTGCAGAACCTCGCCACCCAGGGGCAGGACATCACCGTCCACAGCGGCACCGCGCAATTCACCGAGGTGGTTTCCTGCGGCACCTTCGGCGACAAACACTGCCGCAAGTGGTACGGCGTAGCCGCCTACAACCCCGCCCCCGACTACGGCAGCCCCTACAACCTGCCCACCACCCGGCTCGCCCAGAACACCGCGCCCACCGGCAGCGGCACCAGCCTTGCCGCCGCCGGCGGCGCCGCCGCGGTCGCCGCGCCGGCTGCCGCCGCGCTGCCCAACAACGCGCTCTTCCAGCCCAACCCCAATCCCAACAGCAGCTATCTGATCGAAACCGACCCGCGCTTTGCCAACTACCGCACCTGGCTCAGCAGCGACTACATGCTGGCCCAGCTCAAGCTCGACCCCGTTTACATGCACAAGCGCCTCGGCGACGGCTTCTACGAACAGAGGCTCATCCGCGACCAGATCCTCGAGCTCACCGGCCGCCGCTTCCTCGACGACCACGCCAACGACGAAGCGCAATACCAGGCCCTGATGAACGCCGGCCTCACTTACGCGAACGAATGCATCGCAACATCGGGGTCAGGTCTTGCGTTTTGCCTTTATGGGATATGAGTCTATGCTGACCCCATGTTTCGCCCGCTTCGAATCGAATTTGCGCATGGCCTGTACCACGTTACCTCGCGGGGCGATGGTCGGGAGGCTATCTTCCTGGACGATGGTGACCGGGAACTATTTCTGGCCGTGCTGGCGGACACCCGGGAACGCTTCAACTGGGTGATCCACGCCTATTGCCTGATGGGCAACCATTACCACCTGCTGATCGAGACGCCGGACGGCAACCTGTCGCACGGGATGAGGCAGCTCAATGGCGTGTACACCCAGCGGTTCAACCGCAAGCACGGGCGGGTGGGGCATGTATTCCAGGGCCGATATAAGGCCGTGATTACTCAGAAGGATGAATACCTGCTCGAGTTGGCCCGCTACATCGTGCTTAACCCTGTGAGAGCCGAGATGGTGCGCAGCGCCAGGGATTGGCCTTGGAGCAGCTACCGCGCCACCGCCGCCATGCTGGCCGGCCCCGAGTGGCTGACGACGGACCCCATCCTATCCGCCTTCGGCGCTGACAGGGCATGCGCGGTGGAGGCATACCGCACGTTTGTCTCGGCTGGGCGGAACCAGCCATCGCCGTGGGCGCGGTTGAAGAATCAGATTTATCTGGGGACGGATACGTTTGTCGAGGCCATGCAGCGGGAAGCCGAGGCCGCTCGGGATTTGAGCGAAGTGCCTGCTGCCCAACGCCGGCAAATGCCGAAGCCGCTGGCGCACTATGCCAAGGTGTATCCAGATCGAGACGAGGTGATCGCCCAGGCGTATGCGAGCGGTGGCTATGGGCTGAAGGAAATCGGGGCGTACTTCGGCTTGCACTATTCGCGGGTAAGCAGAATTGTGTCTGCGCTGCGCATCGGAAGGCAAAAGGCAAGACCTGACCCCTGTCGTGACCTGACCCCTGTCGTGACCCCTGTCGATGCTGCGCACTGCCGGTGAGTCGGCAATGTCAGGTTCTGGGCCTGGCGCGCTCGACGGCCTACTACACGCCCAAGGCGGTGTCGCCGGACGACTTGGCGCTGATGCGCCGGATCGACGCGCTGCACCTCATGCACCCCTTTGCCGGCGCCCGCATGCTGCGTGACCTGCTTCGGCAGGAGGGCCAC
>DYFL01000079.1 GCA_020725195.1 Hydrogenophilus sp. | reverse complement strand
CAGGATGGCGTTGGACAGGCCGACGTAGCCGGTGCCGGCGATGGCGATCTTCATGCTTGGCCTCCCGGGACAGCGTTGATTTCCGCGTGGATGCGCCGCAGGGCCTCGATCGGGTCGGCGGCCTGGGTGATGGGGCGGCCGATGACGAGATAGTCCGCGCCGGCCTCGAGCGCCCGGGCCGGGGTCATGATGCGGGTCTGGTCGTCGGCGTGGCTGCCCGCGGGGCGGATGCCCGGGGTCACCAGCAGGAAGTCCCTTCCGATCGCCGCGCGCAGCACCCCCGCCTCCCGGGCCGAGCAGACCACGCCGTCGAGGCCGGCCTCGCGCGCGAGCCGGGCCAGGCGCAGCACCTGCTCTCCGGGCTCGGCGGTGACGCCGATGCCGCGCAGGTCCTCCGCCCCCATGCTGGTGAGCACGGTCACGGCGATGAGCCGGGGGCGCTCGGGCAGCCCCTCCAGCGCCTCGCGCGCCGCCGCCATCATCCTCAAGCCCCCCGAGGCGTGCACGTTGACCAGCCACACCCCGAGCGCGGCGGCCGCCTTGCAGGCCTGGGCCACGGTGTTGGGGATATCGTGGAACTTGAGGTCGAGGAAGACCTGGAAGCCCTGCCGCGCGAGCGCCTCGACCAGGCGCGGCCCCTCGGCGACGAAGAGCTCCTTGCCCACCTTGAGCCGGCACAGGGCGGGGTCCACGCGCCCGGCGAAGGCGAGCGCCGGGGCGGCGGCGGCATAGTCGAGGGCGACGATGATGCGCGGGTCAGTCATGCTGCGTCCTCTCAGGCGCCACGCTGTCCCAGCCGGCGCAGGCGGGGCACTGCCAGAAGAACTGGCGCGCCTTGAAGCCGCACCGGGCGCAATGGTAGTAGGTCGTGCGGCTCACCTGGCGGTGCACCAGGTCCTGGGCGAGCCGCGTCTCCAGGTCGTCGGCGCCGGCCTCGGCCGAGCGCGCCTGCAGGTAGTCGTCCAGCACCCGCAGGCTCGGCGTGCGCTTGAGCGCCTCGGCGGCGAGCGTCCGGGACTCGTCCCAGCCGCGGCCCTCGGCCAGGGCATGGAAGAGGATGTGGAAGAGGTCCGCGCTCGGGTAGCGATCGAGATAGGCCCTGAGCAGCCCGATCCCCTCCGCCTCCCGGCCCAGACGCCGGTAGGCCTGATGCAGGCGCTCGGCGACGATGGGCAGGTAGGCCGGGTTCTGGGCCTCGACCGCCCGCCAGGCCTCGATGGCGGCCTCGTCGCGGCCGGCCTGGGCCTCCAGCTCGCCGAGCAGGACCGAGGCGCGCACGGACTTGCGGTGCCGAGCCAGGGCCTCGCCCAGGTGCCGGCGCGCCGCCTCGGTGTCCTGGCGCAGCATGGCGTTCATGGCCAGCTCGCAATGGTAGTGCGCGGTCTCGGCGCCCTGCGCGGGCAGGCCCGCGCGCTCCAGCTCCCCGGCCAGGGCGATGGCCTGCTCCCACTCCTTCTCCAGGACGTAGATCTCCAGCAGGTGGCGGCGCGCATCCGTGGCATAGGCGCTGTCCAGGAGCCGCCTGAAGATCTCCTCGGCCCGGTCCAGGAGCCCCGCCTTGAGGTGGTCCTGCCCCAGCTCGTACAGGGCGCGCAGGCGCTGCTCCTGGTTGAGGTCGGCGCGCTCGACCAGGTTCTGGTGCATGCGGATGGCCCGGTCGAGCTCGCCGCGCTTGCGGAACAGGGCCCCCAGGGCATGGTGCAGCTCCAGGGTGTCGGCGTTGACCTTGGCCACCTCGACGAAGGCCTCGATCGCCCGGTCGGGCTGCTCGTTGAGCAGGAAGTTGAGCCCCTGGAAATAGGCGGCCGGCACCGCCCGCGACTCCTTGAGCAGGTGGCGGATGTCCACCCGCGCGGCCACCCAGCCGAGGGCGAAGAAGAGGGGCAGGACGAGCAGATGCCAGGCCTCGAGTTCCATGGAAAGTCAGTCTTCCTTCACAGTCTTCGCCGTCTGCCGCCGGCGGCGGGCCGTTCCCAACAGCAGCCCGGCCAGCAGGCCGGCGGCGAAAAAGACGAACAGGACCAGCACAAGCGGCGCCCGCCATTCCAGCCCCAGGAAATAGCGCAGCGCCACGGCCTCGCCGTTCTTCGCCGCGAACCCCAGCAGCAGGAGGAACAGGAGCAGCTTCGCCGCCAGACTCAGGTATCGCACGCGGGTCTCCGAGAGCCCAGGAACCTGTCGGACTTAAAGGAAATCGGCTGCAGATTCGCTTCGATTCTTCAAGTCCGACAGGCCCCTGGCAGGCAGGCTCCAAACCGGCCATTGTAGCGGCTGAAGGCCTTGAAACCCAGCACCTGCGCAGACCGGGTGTGCGCCCTGCCGGGCGCGCATAAAAAAAACGGCGTCGCCGATGGCGACGCCGTTCGCTGGACGGCCTTCCCCGATCAGGGCTTGGAATCCACCCGATCGCGCAGCTCCTTGCCGGCCTTGAAGTGGGGCACGTGCTTGCCGGCGACCTGCACCTTCTCGCCCGTCTTCGGGTTGCGCCCGACGCGGGGCGGCCGGTAGTTCAGGCTGAAGCTGCCGAAGCCGCGGATCTCGATGCGCTCGCCGGCCACCAGGCTGTCGACCATGGCGTCGATGATCGCCTTGACGGCCAGCTCGGCATCGGTCGCGACCAGGTGCGGATGGCGCTCCGCCAGCCGGGTGATCAACTCCGACTTGGTCATGCTGACGACCTGGCTCAGGATTCTTTGCTCTTGTCGTCGAGCTTGGCCTTGAGCAGCGCCCCCAGGCTGGTGGTGCCGGTGCTGGCCGCCTGCTCGCTGGCCATCTTCTGCAGGGCATCCGCCTGCTCGGCCGCGTCCTTGGCCTTGATCGAAAGGTTGATCTGGCGGTTCTTGCGGTCGATGTTGATGATCATCGCCTCGACCCTGTCACCCTCCTTGAGGTGGGTGCGGATGTCCTCGACGCGGTCGCGGGAGACCTCGGAGGCGCGCAGGTAGCCCTCCACATCGTCCTTGAGCTGGATCACGGCGCCCTTGGCGTCCAGGGACTTGACGGTGCCGGTGACCACGTTGCCCTTGTCATGGGTGGCGACGAAGGTGCTGAAGGGGTCGCCCTCGAGCTGCTTGATGCCCAGGGAGATGCGCTCCTTGTCCACGTCGATGGCGAGCACCGCGGCCTCCACCTCCTCGCCCTTCTTGTAGTCGCGCAGGGCCTCCTCGCCGGTCTTGTTCCAGCTGAGGTCGGACAGGTGCACCAGGCCGTCGATGCCGCCGGGCAGGCCGATGAAGATGCCGAAGTCGGTGATGGACTTGATCTGGCCGCTCACCTTGTCGCCCTTCTTGTGGTTCATGGCGAAGTCGTCCCAGGGGTTGGCCTTGCACTGCTTCATGCCCAGGGAGATGCGGCGGCGGTCCTCGTCGATCTCCAGCACCATGACCTCGACTTCGTCGCCCAGGGCGACGACCTTGGAGGGGTTGACGTTCTTGTTGGTCCAGTCCATCTCGGAGACGTGCACCAGGCCCTCGATGCCCGGCTCGATCTCGACGAAGGCGCCGTACTCGGTGAGGTTGGCCACCTTGCCGAACATGCGGGTGCCCGTGGGGTAGCGGCGCGACAGGCCCACCCAGGGGTCCTCGCCCAGCTGCTTCAGGCCCAGGGAGACGCGGTTCTTCTCCTGGTCGAACTTGAGCACCATGGCGGTGACCTCGTCGCCCACGTTGACCACCTCGGTCGGGTGCTTGACGCGGCGCCAGGCGAGGTCGGTGATGTGCAGCAGGCCGTCGATGCCGCCCAGGTCGACGAAGGCGCCGTACTCGGTGATGTTCTTGACGATGCCCTTGACCGTGGCGCCTTCCCTCAGGTTGGCGAGCAGGGCCTCGCGCTCGGCGCCCATGCTGGCTTCCAGCACGGCCTTGCGGGACACCACGACGTTGTTGCGCTTGCGGTCCAGCTTGATGACCTTGAAGTCGCCCTCCTTGCCCTCGTAGGGGGTGGTGTCCTTGACCGGACGCACGTCCACCAGGGAGCCGGGCAGGAAGGCGCGGATGCCGTTGCACATGACGGTGAGGCCGCCCTTGACCTTGCCCTGGATCAGGCCCTTGACGATGCGGCCTTCTTCCATGGCGGACTCGAGGTCCAGCCAGGCGGCAAGGCGCTTGGCGCGGTCGCGCGACAGCTTGGTGGAGCCGTAGCCGTCCTCCAGGGACTCGATGGCGACGGGCACGAAATCGCCCACGTTCACTTCCAGCTCGCCGCGGTCGTTCTTGAATTCTTCGACGGGGATCAGGCTCTCGGACTTGAGGCCGGCGTTGACGGTGACGAAGTTGTCGTCGATGGCCACCACCTCGGCGGTGATGACCTCGCCCGAGCGCATCTCCTGGCGGGCGATGCTCTCTTCGAACAGGGCGGCGAAACTCTCTTGGGGATTGGTTTGGGTGGAAGCTGCAGTGGACATGGAAAAAACCTGGTAAAACCGTGTCGCCACGGGGGTTGGTCAAAAAACAAAAAACCGAAGGCTCAGGCCTTCGGGGCTGGGATTGCCGGCGCCTGCCGATACAGCTCCAATACCCTGCGCACGACCTCGTCTATGGTCATTCCTGTGGTATCGATCAGCACTGCGTCCGGCGCATGCTGCAGGGGTGCGGCTTCCCGGGCGGCGTCACGCGCATCCCGTTCTTGCAGGTCCTGCAGAATCCGATCGAAGTTAGCACAGAAGCCTTTTTCAATCAACTGCTTATAGCGGCGCCGGGCACGCTCCTCGGCACTCGCGGTGAGGAAGACCTTGACCCGCGCGTCCGGGAACACCACCGTGCCCATGTCGCGGCCATCGGTGGCCAGCCCCGGCGCCTGCCGGAAGGCGCGCTGGCGCTCCAGCAGGGCCGCACGCAGGGCCGGCAGCACGGCGATGCGGGAGGCCGCGCGGCCGGCCTCCTCGGTGCGGATGGCGTCGCCCACCGCTTGACCTTCGAGGAAGACCTCGCCCCCCTCGAAGCGCAGCTCCATGCGGCGGGCCATATCGATGAGGGCCGCCTCGTCCTCCAGGGCGAGGCCGGCCTGTAGCGCCGCATAGGCCGTGACCCGGTAGATCGCGCCGCTGTCGAGGTAGTGGAAGCCCAGCTCGCGGGCGACGAGGGCGGCGATGGTGCCCTTGCCCGAGGCGGAGGGGCCGTCGATGGCGATGACGGGGATGGTTGATCTATCCAATTAAATACCCTTAGGTTGAATGTGTTTTGAGGATGTCTTGAATCTTTGCCATCTCGAATGCCACGTCCCAGCACCATGACCCGAACCCGCTCTTGGCGTTGACCCCCTTCACCCAGGTGTCGAGTGCCTGCCGCTTGGCCTTGTTTTGCGGGCTGTCCTCGCCCTTGATTTCGAGGATCAGGGTCTTGCCGTTCGCCAGGCGGACGAGGAAGTCCGGCACGAACCGGCGGCGCGCCCCATACCACAGGTAATGCACCTGGAAGCCGAGGTGGTCGTTCTTGGCATAGGCCAGCACCTGCCCGCTCTGCTCCAGCACGTTGGCGGTGTGCGCTTCCCAGGCCGAGTCCGCGACGACATGGCTGATTTGCGACTTCTGCGCAGGCTGGCAGGGCTTGGTGGTGTACCAGGTGCGCATGACGCGGGTTGAGCCGATCGGGAATTCCTCGTCGAAGACGGGCTCGATCCGCTCCAGGTTCTGCTCGGTCAGCCGCTGCACCAAATGGCCGACCACCCCGTCCATGTTGAGGGCGATCAGAATGCGCTTGCGCAACGGGTCCTGATGGAACAAGGAGGGGATTTCCAGCTTGTCGGATGCCAGAAACTGCTCGACCAGCCCAATCAGCTGCAAGGCCAGGTAATCCCGACTGCCGGTGAACCGGTCCTGCAAGCTGTCGAACGCCTTGCGGGCCGCCTTGAAAATGAGCCGCTGCTGCCTGAATTCGTCGGGCAGCATCTCCAGGTCGATGGTCTTGATCTGATCCCAGGCCGTCGCCCCGCCGATGGCCGGCGCAATATCGGCGATCAGCGGCGTATGCGCAGGGTCGAGCCGCAGCGGCTCGACCGCGTCCCAATCCAGCGTCAGCACCGGCTGCACCACCGTATCCACCCGCAACACATTGGGCCAGCGAATTTCCAGGTCGTTGCGCTCGGGCAGCGATTCAATCTGCGTGCTCGGTTTGGGCGGCGGCGGCGGCTCGCCGCCCTCGCCCACGTCCTGAAAAATCGACAGCGGCACGCCGAAGACATTCACGTATTCCGGCTTGAAAAGCTGCCGCTCAACCCCATCCGGTCCGACCACCGGCTCGGTGTCGTAGCCCACGCGGCGCAGCCCCCTGCCGATGACCTGCTCGCACAGCAACTGGCTGGTAAAGGCGCGCAGGCCCATGATGTGCGTCACGTTCTTCGCGTCCCAGCCTTCGGACAGCATCGCCACCGAAATGACGCTCTGCAAATCCTGTCCTGCCTGCCCGCGCTTGCCGACGTTGTCCACGATCTCCCGCAGCAGCTCTTCCTTCTTCAGGCCAAGCAAGCGCTGCCTGCGGTCGTCAGGAATCGCCGCCGCCTCGACAATCGCCCGCAGCCGTGCCTCGTAATCCTTGTCGGTGCCTGAGGATTCGCCGATTTCCGCCTTCTCCAGCACCCTCGAATCCACGCGCAGGGTCTTGTCGGGGGCGCGCATCTCGGGCCAGTGGGCGTCGCCGCTGCTGAAATAACGCTCGATGCGCGCGGCGGTTTCCGTGCGGTTGCAGACCGTCAGCATGACCGGCGGCGAGGTGTGGCCCGCCGCCTGCCAGTCTTCCAGCGCGCGGCGCCAATCCGCCCCCAACAGGGTGTAAGCCTGCTGCACCAGCTGCGGCAGCGGCTCGTGCGGCTCGGCACCGCGACGGTTCAAGTCTTCGGACACCTCGCTTTCGCGGTACAGATGGTACAACTTGGGGCGCAGGCTCCTGGCATCTGGAACCGCCCCGTCGCGCACCACCACGCGCGGTGTTTTGACCAGGCCCGCCTCGATGGCGTCGTTAAGCCCGAAATCCGACACGATCCAGTCGAACAGCCCTTGTTCGGTGTTGGTCTTGCCGGTCGGCGCAAACGGCGTGGCCGAAAGGTCGAAGCAGCGGTTTATCCGCAACGTCTTGTGGATGCGGTCCAGCCCTTCGATCCAGCGGGTGGACTCCTCCAGGTCGATGCCCTGCTCCTCGGCCTGTTTCTTGCTAATCTTGATGTCGGCCGGAATGCGATAGGCGTGATGCGCTTCATCGTTGATGACCGCAAGGTCCCTGTGTCCGGCCAGCTTGCCCAAGACCCGCTTCACGAAAGCCCTGTCGCTTTCCGCGCCCTTTTTAACCACCGAGCGTTCCGGCTCCTTCAGCGGCATCAGGCTGTGCCAGTTTTCCACCAGCAGCGCCGCCTGGTTCAGTTTCTGGCGCAAGGCCTCGGACGGGCACAGGTTGAATTCGTCGTAATAGTTTGCCGGATTGCCGGGGTACAGCACCTGCAACCGCTCCTTCACTGTCAGCCCCGGCGCCACGATGAAAATTGCGTGGGCGAATTCCTTATTGCGCTTGGGGTAGGTGAGCGCATTCAGCACCTGCCAGGTGATGATCATCGCCATCACAGCCGTCTTGCCTGTGCCGGTCGCCATCTTGCTGCACACCCGCTCCCACGAACCGCCATCACCCGGCACGAATATGCCTTGCTTGTAACCGGGCGCCGCTTCCGCCTGCCAGATCAGGGTTTCAATGGCTTCGAGCTGGCAGAAGTAGAAGGGGTGCTGGCGGGCGCTCTGGTCGTGCCAGTGCGTCAAAAGGCTGCGGGTAATGCTGGTCACGCCTGGGTAGTCTGCCGCCCGCCATGCATCGACCCGCTCGCGGATGCGGTTGACCAGTTCCAGCGGTTCGGTCCGGCGGGTATTGTTGCGGGTGTCGAAAATCTCGTAGCCTGCGGGCCGACGGCCGTTTTCCAGAGTCAGGTTGCCCCGATCCTCGCGCCAGTAAAAATGAGGAGCTTCGTAGGGGGAATTGATGATCAGGGATTTCGGCGCCGTCATTATCTCGCCCTTACCTCGCAGCCCGATAACGTTGTGCCGGATGCCTTGGCTGATCAGGAATCGTGTAAGAAATCCGTTGCTGTTGCAGCAAGGGGCGAACATAGTTATTCATGACGTACTTGCGGTCTCGTCCAAGGATTACGGCAAGTTCCTCTGCACTAAAGTCCTTCGTTTGGCACAATTCCACCACCAGGTCCAATATCTGCCCCGGGTCACCTCGGCGGCCGAGTTCCGAGATGCGATTACGCAATTCTTCAGAAAGACTTCTCTGGAGGATTTCCGCATCCAGCCCCATGGTAGATAACTCTTCCGCCTTGGTAGATAAGCCTTCAGCCTTGGTAGATAAGCTTTCCAACTGGGTAGATAAGCCATTGCCTAGCAGCAAATCGGTCGGCACATAGTAGGTGGCCGATCCTTTCCCCATCTGTTTGAGCAGCCCCGCATCCCGAAGGCGCCGGAGTTTCTGGCTCGCGGTAAGGGTGTCCACCCGGTTCAGTTCCCTAAAGCCCGCATTGTCGATAGCGCCCACCTCGCGCACCCAGACAAGCGCCTTGGCTTCCTCGTCGGTAAGCCCCAGGTCGCGGAACCGGCTAAGCCAGGCGATATCCTCCGGCCCAAGGAAGTGGTGAAAAAGGTAGCGGGATGTGAATTTGTCCTGCGCCCTGTCCGACTCGAAAGTCGGGGGCGTAAGGCCCGCCTGCTCCATCATGTCGCGCATGACGCGAATGCCGCTGCCCTTGGTTTCGGCGAACCTTGTCTCATGCAAGACCGCGGCCATTTTGGGATTGCGCGCCAGAGAGCCGGGGTCGCCCAGGTGCTCGGGCGATTTCAGCGAAAAACCAGGGTTGATGATTTCCAGTCGGTTGGCGTAACGAATCACCTGTATGGCACTCTGCGCCCGGTAATTGCGGTGCATGACCGCATTGACGATCGCCTCGCGAATGACACGCAGCGGAATGCGATAGACATCCTGTCGCTGCAACTGCCCCTCCGGAAGCGAAAAGCTTTTGGGAAGGTCATCCATCACCGCCGCCGTTGCGCGGCGAATAAGCCGGATCAAGGGATCGCGCATCTCGATGCTGTCAAAGCGCTTTTCGGGATCGGGGACCCATTCGCGCCCCGGCACGCGGATGTAATCCACCCGCATCATGGGGAAGAACCGGCGCAGCGCTATCGACTTGCCGAACAACAGCAGCCCCGCCACCGTCGGCACAAGCCTGCCCACTTGCTGGCGCATGCAGCCAAGCGCCAGCAGCAGGTCAGTATCGCTCCACCGCAATTCTTCGGCATCAGGGTGGGCCTCTTCCCGCGCCTTGCGGTACTCGGCAACCGCATCGGGGTCGATGTCATCGGGCGTGGCATCGCGCACCATGCTGTAGTCATAGGTCGCGTTACCACGCCCCTCGTAAAACACCAGAAGATCGTCTTCGGTGCAACGTTGATCGGTCGGCCCGACCCGGCGAAATGCGCCCCGTGGCAAGCCCTGGTTCTTGAAGTAAACCGGCTTGTCGCCGGACTGCGCCTCCGGCACAGACACAACCAGGACTGTCTTGTCATCCAGCCGCTCAGCCTGGATATCCACCCGAACCGGCACATTGAAATCGCCCCGGCAACGACTGGCGATCTCGCTCGAAAGCTTGTCGGGGTTGTCTATGCCGACAACCACATACGTCGGAAACAGCGCCAATTCCTCGCGTGCCACCCCTAGCAGCAGGTGGCCGCCGCCCAGCCCCGGCTCGTTGGCAAACGCGCAGATCGTTTCCATGATGGAATTGCCGACTTCTGCGGCACGCTTTGCCTCGATGCGCTCGTTCTCATCGAGGGTTACAAGTCGCTCAAGCAGTTCTTTGGCAGTCATGGGGGCATTACGGCTTTCAATCCAGCGCAATCACTTTCAGCGACTCGATCCCCCGGTCGTCGATGATCTTCACCGCGATCTTGCGGTTGTCGCCCGCGGCGAAGGGCAGGCTGGCCGTGCCGTGAAACTGCTCCAGCAGGTCTTCGTTCAGTTCGGCCTTGATGTCCTTTTTCAGCTTCTGCCAGCCCTCGCCCTTGCCGGCCATGGGCAGGAAGACCTGGCGCGGGAACAGGCTGCGCTCGTCGTAGTCGGTGTCCAGGAGCCACATGGCGATCTTGCCCTTGCCGCCCGAGACCAGCTCGCCCCTGGCAGTGTCGAAGTAATCGAAGCCGTGCACCTCGACCTGGTACCAGCTTTCACTCCCCTCGCCCTCCGGGAGAGGGGCTGGGGGTGAGGGCGATTTGCCTGCCTTGTTCACGGGGGCAGGCACTCTGCGCACTTCCACGTCCGGCTGGCCCATGAGCCAGAAAGATTGATTCGACGAGCGCGCCTTTTTCAGGTCGTCGGTCAAGAGGTCGGTGTTCATCTGCGCCTTGAGCGCGGTAATGCCCTTGGTCTGGTCGATGTCCTTCGCCGCCTCGGGGTCGAAGGTAAAGGCACAGAACACGATCATCTTCGGGCGCGGGAACAGTTCGCCCGCCTCGCGCATGGCCATTTCCACCTGCCGCTGCTCCAGCGCCGCATGTTCGGGGCCGAAGCTCACCACCACCCGCTCGCCGGTGTCGAGGTGGCCTGCGCAATGCAGATATTTCGTTTCCGGCAGGGTTTCCAGCTCGGCGCATTTCAGCATCTGCCCGCCCTTGCCGCGGATGCCGGTTTTCAGCAATTCGTCGCGCCAACCGTGCTGCCGCGCCGACTCCCCGCTGCGGGCGATGCTGGCGTCGGCCTCCATCTCCCCTCGCCCGCCTGCGGGAGAGGGGCCGGGGGAGAGGGCATCCAGCGACTTCACCGAGGGGAAAGGCACCGCCTCCACCGAAAACGGCCCGGTGATGCGCAGCTTGTTCTTGTCCGGCTGCGGCTGGTCGTACAGGATTTCCTGGTCGGCGTGCGCAGCGATGCTCAAGTCCATCTGCTTCTGCATCGCCTGACGGGCGGCGTGGAATGCGTCGAACGGCTTCTTCGCGGCTTCCGACCAATCGGCGGGAAAATCGAACGGCACTTCCCATTCACGCAAGGCCCCCTCACCCCCGCCCTCTCCCGCGAGGGGAGAGGGAGTGTTCTCGCCCTTGCCGGCGGCAGCGCCCGCTTTTACCCCCTCTCCCTTGAGGGGAGAGGGTTGGGGTGAGGGTGAGCGGTGCGCCAGCACCGCATTCAACTCCGCCAGCGCCGCCTCCACCGCCGGATGCATACGCCCGTAAATCTCGTCGATCTCCGGATTGTTGGCGATGGACTTGAGCGTCACATGCGGCACGGTCTTGTAGATGAAGCCGCCCTTCAGCCCTTCGTGCGGGTATCTCAATGCGTAGTAGTCGTAGCTCGCCGTCATCAGCCGCTGCTTGGCCAGCGTCACCGCCACGCGCGAGGTGTCGGTGGTGATCCAGCGCCGGCCCCACTTCTCGGCGACGAAGGCGCTGGTGCCGGAACCGCAGGTCGGGTCGAGCACCAGGTCGCCGGGGTCGGTGGTCATGAGGAGGCAGCGT
>DYFL01000078.1 GCA_020725195.1 Hydrogenophilus sp. | reverse complement strand
CGCACGTACGGTTCGGAGGGCGGGGAGGGCGCTAGCCCTTCCCGACCCCTATCATCAAATCCGGCTGCCGCGCTCGACGACGATGCCCAGCTCCTTCACCCCGCGCAGGATGGCCAGCTTGCGCACCGCCACCCGCACCCAGGGGGCGCCGAACTCGCCGCGCACGATCTCGGCGATGTGCTCGCCCAGGGTCTCCACCAGGCGGAACTCGCGGCTCGCGACGCTCTCGCGGATGCGTTCGGCCACCCGGCCGTAGTCGATGGTGTCGGCCACGCGGTCGGTGTGCCCCGCCTTGTGGTCGTAGAGGCCGATCTCCAGGTCGATGAGCACCGGCTGGGGCGCTTTGCGCTCCCATTCGTAAAGGCCGATAATCATCTCCAGGCGGAAATCCCGCAAGAACAAGATGTCCATACCACCACCGACGGAAAAACCCGGCATTCTACGCACATGACGCCCCTCGCGCTGCTGCTTCTGGCGGCCTACCTCATCGGCTCGATCTCCTTTGCCATCGTGGTGAGCCGCCTCTATGGCCTGCCCGATCCCCGCGGCCACGGCTCCCGCAATCCGGGCGCGACCAACGTGCTGCGCACGGGGCGCAAATCGGCGGCGGGGCTGACCCTGCTGGGCGACGCCCTGAAGGGGGCGGTCGCCGTGCTCCTGGCCCGCTGGGCCGCCGAGGCCTGGGGGCTGCCCGGCTACACGCCCTATCTGGCCGCGCTGGCGGTCTTCCTCGGCCACGCCTTCCCGGTCTTCTTCGGCTTCCGGGGCGGCAAGGGCGTGGCCACGGCGCTGGGGGTGCTGCTCGCCCTCGACCCCTGGCTGGGGCTCGCCTGCCTGGCCACCTGGGGCGCGGTGTTCGCGGCGACGCGCATCTCCTCCCTCTCGGCCCTCGCCGCCGCGGCCCTGGCGCCGGTCTACGGCCATTTCCTGGTCGGCGGCGTCACCGAGACGCTGCTGCTCGCGCTGCTCGCGGCGCTGGTGCTCGCGCGCCACCACGCCAATATCCGCAAGCTCCTGCGCGGAGAAGAGGCCGGCTTCGGCAGGAAGGGCTGAGATGGCCTGGTTCCAGAAGGAGATGGACTACGCCCGGGAGAGCCTCGCGGCGGTCTCGGAGGCGGCCATCGACCGGGCCGGCGACAAGCTCGCCGGCGTCATGCGCGAGGGCGTGCAGCACGCGGGCGACGAGCTCAAGGGCGTGATCCAGGGCGCGAGCCAGGAGATCGACGCCAAGCTGGACAAGATCTCCGCCGAGCTGCACAACCAGCGCCAGTTCACCAAGGACGACGTCAAGGAGCTGGTGGACTACGCGGCGGACCGCCTCTCGGGCGTGCTCGACGACCGCATCCAGGTGATGAAGCACGAGATCTCGGACCTCGTGCAGGAGAAGACCGAGTACTTCAAGGCCGAGATCGACGCCTTCTTCATCCAGCGCCAGCAGGACCTCGCCCGGGAGCGGCGGCGCCTCGCCATCAACATCGCCCTGGCCTTCGCCGCCTCCCTGGCGGTCGGCGCGGTGGGGCTCTTCTACCGGGGCCTGGGCGAAGAGCCGATCGACATGGTCACCGTGTTCCGCATCGCGCTGGCCGCGCTCGCGGGCGGCTACGGGGTGTATCTCGGGGGCCGGCTCCTGCACCGCTGGCTGAGCCTGTCCGAGCACCGCAAGGACGCCCTCTTCCTGGCGGCGCGCTACTGGGGCTGGCTGCGGCCGACCAGCATCTTCTCCACCGCGCTCACCCTGCTGCTGCTGATCGTGCTGGGCCTGATCCTCGCCTTCCCGGAGGCGGCGCTGCGGCTCGTCGGCCGCATCGAGTGGCTGCCCATGGTGCTGCCCAGCCGCTGACCGCCATGCCCGTCGCTCAGGCGGGCGCGCCGAGGCTGCCCAGGTCCCAGCGCGGGCGCACGCCGAAGGCGCCGCCGGCGCCCCGCGCCTCGGCAAGGCGCAGGGCGCCGGCGTAGGCGATCATGGCGCCGTTGTCGGTGCACAGCTCCAGGGGCGGGTAGTACACCTCGAAGCGCTTCTGCCTCGCCTCGGCATCGAGCCGGTCGCGCAGGCGCCGGTTGGCGCCCACGCCGCCGGCGACCACCAGGCGCTCGAGGCCGGTCTGCCGCAATGCGGCCAGGCACTTGGCGGCGAGCACCTCCACCACCGCCTCCTGGAAGCCCGCGGCGATGTCGGCGGCCGCCTGCAGGCGATCGCGCCGGAGGCGCTCCGGGTCCCCCCCGCCCGCAGGCGGGAGAGGCAGGCCTTCCTTGCGCGCGAGGGTGAGGGCGGCGGTCTTCAGGCCCGCGAAGCTGAAGTCGAGGTCATGGCTCTGGAGCATCGGCCGCGGCAATTTGAATCTGTAGGCGTCGCCCTGCTCCGCCAGCCGCGCCACCGCCGGCCCGCCGGGGTAGCCGAGGCCCAGGACCTGGGCGGTCTTGTCGAAGGCCTCGCCGGCGGCGTCGTCCACGGTCTCGCCCAGGAGCGCGTAGCGGCCCACGCCATCCACCCGCATGAGCTGGGTGTGGCCGCCGGAGACGAGCAGCGCGACGTAGGGAAAACGAAGTTTCGGTGAAGGCTCATGCCCGCTTGCGGGCGTGATGCCGGAGCCAAAGGCCGGCCGCGGCGTGGCGAGCAGCGGCGAGAGCAAATGCCCTTCCAGGTGGTGGATGCCGAGGGCGGGCACGCCCAGGGCCGCCGCCAGGGCGCTGGCGAAGCTCGCCCCCACGAGCAGCGCGCCGGCGAGCCCCGGTCCCCGGGTGTAGGCGATGGCGCCGATGTCGCCGAGGCCGACCCCGGCCTCGGCCTGCACGCGCCGCAGCAGCGGCAGCAGGCGCCGGATGTGGTCGCGCGAGGCGAGCTCCGGCACCACGCCCCCGTACTCGGCGTGCATGGCCACCTGGGAATGCAGGGCGTGGGCGAGGAGGCCGGCCTCGGTGTCGTAGAGGGCGACGCCGGTCTCGTCGCAGGAGGTTTCGATGCCGAGGACGCGCATGGGCAGGGCAGGGGACGAAAATCGCTATTTTGCCTTGATCGAATCGGGCAGGTGGATATAATTGTCGACCTTTTACCGTTTGGGGTGATTTCATGCCGAGTGTACGCGTCAAGGAAAACGAGCCCTTCGAGGTGGCCATGCGCCGCTTCAAGCGCACCGTCGAGAAGACCGGTCTGCTGACCGAGCTGCGCGCCCGCGAGTTCTACGAGAAGCCGACCCAGGAGCGCAAGCGCAAGCTGGCCGCCGCCGTCAAGCGCCACCACAAGCGTCTGCGCAGCCAGACCCTTCCCCCCAAGATGTACTGATCACCCCCTGCCTGACCGAATCATGTCCCTCAAGGAACGCGTCACTGAGGACATGAAGGCGGCCATGCGCGCCAAGGCGGCCGACCGCCTGTCCGCCCTGCGCCTGCTCCTCGCCGCCGTCAAGCAGAAGGAGATCGACGAGCGCATCAGCCTCGACGACGCCGGGGTCACGGCGGTCATCGACAAGATGCTCAAGCAGCGCCGGGACTCCATCGCCCAGTACGAGGCCGCCGGACGGCAGGACCTGGCCGACCGGGAGCGCTTCGAGCTGGAGGTGCTCGCGGCCTACATGCCCCAGCCCCTGGACGCGGAAGAAGTGGCGGCGCTCATCGCCGCCGCCCTCGCCGAGACCGGGGCGGCCGGCCCCAAGGACATGGGCCGGGTCATGGCCTGGCTCAAGCCCAAGCTCGCCGGCCGCGCCGACATGCAGGCGGTCTCCGCCCAGGTGAAGGCGGCGCTCGGCGCCTAGTCCCTATCGGCACGGCCCCCTCCTGCCATCCGGGGAGACGATCATGATCCCCCAGGATTTCATCCAGACCCTCCTCGACCGCATCGACATCGTCGGCGTCGTCGAACGCTACGTCCCGCTCAAGAAGGCCGGCGCCAACTACCAGGCCCGCTGCCCCTTCCACAACGAAAAGACCCCCTCCTTCACGGTGAGCCCGACCAAGCAGTTCTACCACTGCTTCGGCTGCGGGGCGCACGGCACGGCCATCACCTTCCTCATGGAGCACGCGGGCCTGGGCTTCGTCGAGGCGGTCAGGGAGCTCGCGGGCCAGGCGGGCATGCAGGTGCCCGACGACGGCGCCCGAACCCCAGAGGACGGCCGCCGGGACCGGCTCTACGAGGTCATGGCGGCAGCCGCGGACTTCTACCGCGGGGAGCTGAGGCAGAGCCCCGCGGCCATCCGCTACCTCAAGGAGCGGGGCCTGGCCGGCGAGACGGCCGCCCGCTACGGCCTGGGCTACGCCCCGGACGACTGGCAGGGCCTCGCGCGGGCGCTGCCCGACTACCGGGACCGCGCCCTGGAGGAGGCGGGCCTGGTCATCGCGGGCGAGGGCGGCAAGCGCTACGACCGCTTCCGCGCCCGGGTCATGTTCCCGATCCGCAACGAGCGCGGCCGGGTCATCGCCTTCGGCGGCCGGGTGCTCGGGGCGGGCGAGCCCAAGTACCTCAATTCACCCGAGACGCCGCTCTTCCACAAGGGGCGCGAGCTCTACGGCCTGTCCGAGGCGCGCCGCGCCATCCAGGCGGCGGGCCGCGCCATCGTGGTCGAGGGCTACATGGACGTGGTGATGCTGGCCCAGCACGGGGCCGAGAACGCGGTGGCCACCCTGGGCACGGCGGTCACCAGCGACCAGGTCGAGCGCCTGCTGCGGCTCACCGACGCGGTGGTCTTCGCCTTCGACGGCGACGCCGCCGGGCGCAAGGCCGCCTGGCGGGCGCTGGAGAACAGCCTGCCCCAGCTGGTCGACGGCAAGCGCCTGGGCTTCCTCTTCCTGCCCGAGGGCGAGGACCCGGACAGCTATGTGCGCGCCCAGGGGCGCGAGGCCTTCGAGGCGATGTGCGAGCGGGCCGTGCCGCTGTCGCAGTTCCTGCTCGACGAGATGACGGCCCAGACCGACCTCGCCAGCCCGGAAGGCCGGGTGCGTCTGGTGAAACTCGTCGAGCCGTACCTCGCCCAGCTGCGCAAGGCCCCCCTGCTGGCGGCGAGCCTGCGCCGCCAGCTCGCCGGCCTGGCGGGGCTGCCGGGGCGGCGCGAGGGGCCGCGGTTCAAGGACCGGGAGGTCGGCCGCGGCGAGGCGCAGGGCCGTGGGCCGTCCCGGCGCGGCGGCCTGCCCAGCCCCTATCGGGTCGTGCTCCAGGCCCTGCTGCAAGACCCGGCGCGCGTCGCCCGGGTCCCCGCCGGCCTGCCGGCGGGGCGCTCGCCGGATGCCCAGGCGCTCTCCGGCGTGGTGGATCTGCTGCGCGAACGCCCGGAGCTGCGGGCGGCGCGGGACATCGTGGAGGGCTTCCGCGGCCGCGAGGAGCAGCCCGTGCTCGAGGCCGCCGCCGCGGCCATGCTGGCCTGGGGCGAGGACTACGACGCCGAGGCGGATTTCCGCGGGGCCCTGGCCACCCTCGTCGAGCACGCCGGCCGGCAGCAGGCGCGCGACCTCAGCCGCAAGCGGCCGAGCGAGATGACCGCCGAGGAGAAGGCACGCTTTCTCGAATCCCTGCGCGCCCGGAAACTGAGCGACGCCGCGCCGGTCGAAGGGTCGTCAACGCCCGCTGGCGAGAATTAACCCTTTGATATAAAATTGTTCGTTTTTTATCTTGGCGACCCGTGGGAGCGAGCAAGAACATGGCGACGGTAAAGAAGCAGGCTGCACGTCAGGTTAAGAAGCCCGTCAAGAAGGCGGCGAAACCGGCCCCCGCGAAGGCCCGGCCGGCCGCCCCCGCGAGGCAGGCTGCAGCGGCGAAGAAGCCCGCGGCCTCGCCCAGGAAGGCCGCGCCCAAGGCGCCGGCCAAGCCCGCCAAGAGCGCGGCCGGCAGCAAGCGCCCGGCCGCGCCCGTCAAGAAGGCGGTCGCCGTCAAGAAGCCCGCCGCCCCGGCCAGGAAGGCGACGGCCGCCGCCCGGCCCAAGGCCGCCGCCCCGGCGAAGAAGCCGGCGGCGCCGGCCAGGAAGCCCGCGGCCGCCCCGAAGGCGGTCAAGTCCCCCGTCAGGCAGGCGGCCCCGAAGGGGCGGCCTGCCGCTGCAGTGAAGAAGCCTCAGCCGGCCGCCAGGGCGGCGGCGCCCAGGAAGGCGCCGCCGCTGGCCAGCCCGGCGACCGAGGCCAGGAAGAAGGCTGTGCCGCCGGCCCAGGCGGCGCAGCAGACCAAGCAAGCCATTTCGCACGCCGCGCAGGCGATTGCGCAAACCAAGAGAACCATGTCGACAACGAAAAAGACCACGAAAGCCACCACCGCAGCAAGCCCGGCCGTGACGCCGGCGGCCGAGCAGAAGGCCGCCATCGCCAAGGCCAGGCAGAAGATGTCCAAGTCCGCCCTGAAGAAGGTGGAGCAGGCCGCCATGGCCGCCATGGCCTCGGCCAGCACGGGCATCGATTCCGAGACCCGGCGCACCCGCCTGAAGAACCTGATCCTGCTGGGCAAGGAACGCAGCTACCTCACCTACGCGGAGATCAACGACCACCTTCCGGACGACATGCTGGACGCCGAGCAGATCGAGGGCGTCATCAGCATGCTCAACGACATGGGCATCCAGGTCTACGACGAGGCCCCGGACGCCGAGACCCTGCTCATGTCCGAGGCGCCCGCCGCGGTGGCCGACGAGGACGCCGTGGAGGAGGCGGAGGCCGCCCTGTCCACCGTGGACGCCGAATTCGGCCGCACCACCGACCCGGTGCGCATGTACATGCGCGAGATGGGCTCGGTGGAGCTGCTTACCCGCGAGGGCGAGATCGAGATCGCCAAGCGCATCGAGGAGGGTCTCAAGCACATGGTGCAGGCGATCTCCGCCTGCCCGCTCACCATCGCCCAGATCCTGGAGCTGGCCGAGAAGGTCGGGCGCGACGAGATGCGCATCGACGAGCTGGTCGACGGCCTGATGGACAGCGCCGGCGAGGACATCGTCCTGGAGATGGCCGAGGAGACGGAGGCCGAGGTCTCCGAGGAGGAGGAAGAGGGCGAGGAGGAGAGCGGCGGCGGCATGAGCGCGGCCAACCTCGCCCAGCTCAAGGCCGACGCCCTGGAGCGCTTCGCCGCCATCCGCAAGTGCTCCGAGAAGATGCGCGGCGCCCTGGCCAAGCACGGCCACACCAGCAAGCAGTACAGGCAGCTGCAGGACGAGCTCTCCGGCCACCTCATGGGCATCCGCTTCACCGCCCGCCAGGTCGAGTACCTCTCCGACAGCATGCGCAACCTGGTGGAGGACATCCGCATCCAGGAGCGCGCGATCATGGACCTCGCCGTGAACAAGGCCGGCATGGCCCGCACCCACTTCATCAAGGCCTTCCCCGGCCACGAGGGCGACCTCGAGTGGGTGGCCGGGGAGATCGCCGGCAGGCACGCCTACAGCGAGGCCCTGGAGCGCCTGCAGTACGACATCAACGAGCACCAGGAGCAGCTCCGGGCCCTGCAGGACAAGGCGGGGCTGCCGGTGAAGGAGCTCAAGGACATCAACAAGCAGATGACCACGGGCGAGGCCAAGGCGCGCCGCGCCAAGCGCGAGATGATCGAGGCCAACCTGCGCCTGGTGATCTCCATCGCCAAGAAGTACACCAACCGCGGCCTGCAGTTCCTCGACCTGATCCAGGAAGGCAACATCGGCCTGATGAAGGCGGTGGACAAGTTCGAATACCGCCGCGGCTACAAGTTCTCGACCTACGCCACCTGGTGGATCCGCCAGGCCATCACCCGCTCGATCGCCGACCAGGCGCGCACCATCCGCATCCCGGTGCACATGATCGAGACCATCAACAAGATGAACCGCATCTCCCGCCAGATCCTGCAGGAGACCGGCCAGGAGCCCGATCCGGCGACGCTCGCGCTGAAGATGGAGATGCCCGAGGAGAAAATCCGCAAGATCATGAAGATCTCCAAGGAGCCCATCTCCATGGAGACCCCCATCGGCGACGACGAGGACAGCCACCTGGGCGACTTCATCGAGGACTCCAGCACCATGGCGCCGGTGGATGCGGCCCTCTACTCCAGCCTGCAGCAGGTGACCGAGGACATCCTCGACAGCCTCACCCCGCGCGAGGCCAAGGTCCTGCGCATGCGCTTCGGCATCGAGATGAACACCGACCACACCCTGGAGGAGGTCGGCAAGCAGTTCGACGTCACCCGCGAGCGCATCCGCCAGATCGAGGCCAAGGCGCTGCGGAAGCTGCGCCACCCCTCCCGCTCCGAGCGCCTGCGCAGCTTCCTGGAGTAAGCCGTCGGGCTCGCCCCTTCTGCCGGGCCTCTAGCTCATGCTTGGTTAGAGCAGCGGACTCATAATCCGTTGGTGCTGGGTTCGACTCCCAGGGGGCCCACCAAAACATCATCCGGAGAAGTCCGGAGACTTCCAAGAAACCCGCTTAGATCAACGTCTAGCGGGTTTTCTCTTTCCGGTATGTTCCGAAGACTTCCACTTGAAACCGGGGGTAACAGGGGGTAACTTTAGGGGTAAGGTGGTCACTACATAGAGAGGTTACCCCCATGCTGCTTTCGGATACTGCTATCAGAACGGCCAGGCCAGGCGAAAAGCCTGTTAAGGACAGTGCCGGCAAGACAACTCGTTATGAAATGGTGGAGGGCTCTTACAAGCTTTCAGATGAAAAGGGCCTGTTCCTGCTCGTTACCCCCAGCGGGGGTAAGTGGTGGCGGCTGAAGTACCGCTTCGCCGGCAAGGAGAAGCTGCTTTCCCTGGGGGTCTATCCGGATATCTCCCTCAAGGCCGCCCGCGAGCGGCGGGAAGAGGCCCGGCGGCTGCTGGCGGAAGGGATCGATCCGGGCCAGCACCGCAAGGCCACGAAGAACATGCAGGCGGACCGGGCCGCGAACAGCTTTGAGGCTGTGGCCCGCGAGTGGTACGCCAAGAACCTGCCTACTTGGGCGGCCAGCCATTCGGACAACCTGCGGGCCCGGCTCGAGAACGACGTGTTCCCCTGGATCGGCGGCCGGCCCATTGCCGAGATCACCGCGCCCGAACTGCTGGCCCTGCTGCGGCGGATCGAGAACCGCGGGGCCATCGAGACGGCCCACCGGGTGCGAGGGGACTGTGGCCGGATATTCCGCTACGCCATCGCCACCGGCCGCGCAGATCGGGACCCGGCGGCAGACCTGCGGGGGGCGCTGCAGCCGGTGCGGCCTGTCCACTTCGCCGCAGTGACCGAGCCGAAGGAGATCGGCGCCTTGCTCCGGGCCATGGACGGCTACGAGGGCTCCATCATCGTGAAGTGCGCCCTGAGGCTGGCCCCGCTGGTCTTCGTCAGGCCCGGCGAGCTGCGGCAGGCCCAGTGGGCGGATATCGACCTGGACGCGGCCGAATGGCGCTACACGGTGAGCAAGACCCGGAATAGCGGGGTGGCGGAGCATATCGTCCCCCTCTCGGCCCAGGCCCTGGCCATCCTGCGGGAGTTGCACCCCTTGACCGGGACGCGGCGCTACGTCTTCCCGGCGAACCGCGGCGAGGGGCGGCCGATGAGCGAGAACACCGTAAACGCGGCCTTGCGGTATCTCGGCTACGACGGCAGGACCATGACCGGCCACGGCTTCCGAGCCATGGCCCGGACCGTCCTGGACGAAGTGCTGGGCTACCCCGTCCACATCATCGAGCAGCAGCTCGCCCATGCCGTCAAGGATCCCCTGGGCCGGGCCTACAATCGGACCGCCCACCTTAAGCAGCGCCGGGAGATGATGCAGGCCTGGGCCGACTACCTGGACGCGCTCAAGGTGGAGAACGTGGTCCCCTTCAAGGTCAAGGCGGCGTAGGGGAAAACCTAGGAAGCTGATTTGGTACTGGGACAAGTGGGACAACTGGGACAATCTCTATCTATCCCTTATCCCTACTGGGTTTCCGCTGTCCCAGTCCAGGGCAAAAATGCCCCTTTTCGGTGGGACAGGCTGGGACGCCCCGGGGCGGCTAGTGCCTTGGCCGGGTGCGGAAGAGATAGAGGAAGGCGCCCAGCGGGCCTACGAACCAAAGCGGGTTGCCGCTGCCGATGAAGGCGAGCAGCCCGATGCCGGTGCAGCCCAGGAAGAAACCCAGAAACGCATAGTGGAGCATGGCGACCTCGATCGAGACGATCCGAATCAATGCCGATGCTACGGTGGTCGACCAGGCCGGGCAAGGCTGGCCCTCCCCACCTGCGGCGCGAAGGGACACCATGCGGCCACCCCCGGCGGGGCGGCTGTGGATAACTTTTCGGCGCCCCTTGTGGATAACCGCATAATGACGCATCGCACCTTGCACGCTTTTTCAGCACCTGCCTGGAAGCCAATAACGGCGCGGCTTCCGAGAGGATATGGGTTCTCTATGCCCAGCGGCGAAAGTCGTACAATAGGTGATTATGTTAAAAATGCTTTATCAAAATAGCATATATGCACAGCATACAGATAAAGCAGCTTTTCTTTTTGTGCTACCATAATCCCATCTTCCACGCGCGCGCGAGGCAACATGACAGGCGATGAATTCAAGGAACGGCTGGCCGGCATCGGCTGGAAGCAAGCCGACTTCACCCGAGCGACGGGCATATCCAAGGTGAGCGTGTCGAACTGGGCCAATGGCCACCCGATTCCGGAATGGGTGGACAGCTACCTGCACCTGGCTGAGACCCTGCGGGCCGTCATCCGCGCCTTCCGGGACGATCCGCGCCTGGCGGCCTTGGACCTGGCGGAGCGGGAGATTTTCGAGGCGGCGAAAGGCCGCTGATTGAGACAAAAGGGGAAGACATGGCCATCCCATCATTTTCAGCTCTCAGTGGCCGCGATGCCGCAATCCTGCTGGGCCACAACACGGCCTTGGAGTTGGTCGAGAAGATCAAGCGGGATGGCGGTATCGACGAGGCCGGAAACACGGGCGCGGCGGCGGTGAATGCCTTAATCGGTGAGGCCAGGGAACGCGGGTTTGATCCTGATAGCCAAGCCGTCATCGAAAGCTTCGTGATGACCATATGCGAAGAGCTAGCCGCGCTGCTGTCCGACCCGAAGGGGCACCAGGACGAAGAGGATTGAGATTGCCGGCAACGGCATAGAGAGCGGGGCGCGAGAGTGCGGACACACCCGGGCGCCCCTGAGCACAACGTGAAAAGGAGCTTCACATCATGCCTGACGCGATTATCCCCCAAACCCAGGGCCTGGACTTCACCGCGGCCCAAGGGCTTTATCAGTTCAGCCCGGACGCCACGCTAGGCGACATCCAGGACCAGCTCTCCGCGAAGCAGAAGCAGCTGCAGGCAATGCTGTTCATCGGTGCGCAAGCCAGGTTCGACTACTCCGAGGATATGGAGAACTACCTTTGGTCCTGCCGCATGGCGGCCGATGAAATCGCCGTGCTGACGGACGAATTGACGCGCCGCATGGCTTCAGAGATCGCCGCGCTGCGCACCCAGCCCACAATCCAAGCCGAAGGAGCCTGAATCATGGCGGATATGCGCTCTACCCCGAGCAATACAGAGAGCTCACCCGGCGTTAGACAGGCCTGCAGCCAAGCATGTGAGGCGCTAGGCCGGGCCAACTACGGTTTTTTCGAACTGCAAGCCTTGGCGAAATCTGCCCTCGCCGTGCTGGACGATGCGGACGTTGAAAAGACGGGCTGTTCACGGGTTTCCTACGGTAGAAATGCCTGCCGAACGTGATGCAGCCGG
>DYFL01000077.1 GCA_020725195.1 Hydrogenophilus sp. | reverse complement strand
CACCACCGTCGCCAGCCCCAGGAAGATGAAGAAGCCCATCGAGTCGGTGATGAAGGTCAGCAGCACGGGGCTGCCGAAGGCGGGGTCGCGGCCGGAGCGTTCGATGGCGACGGGGGCGAAGTAGCCGGCCATGGCGGCGACCATGAGGTTGAGCAGCATGGCGGCGGCCATCACCGCGCCCAGGGCGACGTTCTGGTAGAGCAGCCAGGCGACCACCCCCATGACGCTGCCCCAGACCGAGCCGTTGAGCAGCGCGATGCCCAGCTCCTTGGCGAGCAGGCGGTTGGCGTTGTCGCGGGTGATGAGGCCGAGCGCCAGGCCGCGCACCACCAGGGTGGAGGTCTGGTTGCCGGAGTTGCCGCCCATGCCGGCGACGATGGGCATGAGCGCGGCGAGGGCGGCGAGCTTCTCGATCGAGCCCTCGAAGGCGCCGACCACCCGCGAGGCGATGAGCGCCGTGCACAGGTTCACCGCGAGCCAGAGCCAGCGGTTCTTCGCCGCCTTCCACACCGTGGAGAAGAGGTCCTCCTCCTCGCGCAGGCCGGCGAGCGAGAGTATGTCGGCCTGGGATTCGGCGCGGATGAAGTCGAGCACCACGTCCACGGTGAGCCGGCCGAGCAGGCGGTTCTGCGCGTCGACCACCGGCGCGGTCACCAGGTCGTAGCGCTCGAAGGCCTGGGCGGCGTCGGCCGCCTCGTCCGAGGGGTGGAAGAGCACCGGGTCGTCGATCATGATCGCGGCGACGTGGGCCTCGGGGTCGTGCACCAGGAGGCGCTTGATGGGCAGCACGCCGATGAGCCGCTTGGCCGCGTCGACCACGAAGAGCTTGTCGGTGTGCGGCGGCAGGTCGCCCAGGCGCCTCAGGTAGCGCAGGGCGACCTCGACGGTGACGTCGGCGCGGATGGTGACGAAGTCGTAGTCCATGAGGGCGCCGACGGTGTCCTCGGCATAGGCGAGCGAGGACTCGACCTGGGCGCGCTTGACCTCGTCCAGGGACTTCATCAGCTCCTGGACCACGTCGCGGGGCAGGTCCGGGGCGAGGTCGGCGATCTCGTCGGTGTCCAGGCTCACCGCGGCGGCCACCAGCTCGCGGTTGTCCATGGCCGCGATGAGCGACTCGCGCACCGCGTCGGAGACCTCGATCAGGATCTCGCCGTCGCGCTCGGCCTTGACCAGGTCCCAGACCAGGAGGCGGTCCTCCAGGGGCAGGGCCTCCAGGATGTAGGCCACGTCCGCCGGGTGCAGCTCGTCGAGCCGCTTCTGCAGCTCGGCGAGGTTCTGCTTGTGCACCAGCGTCTCCACCAGCTCGTGGCGGGGCATGTCCTGCTTGTGGACGAGCGTCTCCACCAGCTTGTGGCGGGCGATGAGCTCCATCACCTGCCGCAAGCTGTCCTCGACGTTCTCCTTGCTGCGCCCTTCGTTCAGGTCTGTCATGGCACCGAATCGCACGAACAGCCCGCGATTTTACCGTTGCGCGACCCCGCCGGGCGCTAAAGATTGCGGCCATCCCGCCGAAATGCGCCCTGGAAACCGTCCACCACGACCGTGCCGAGCCCCTGGTCGGCCTGGCGCGGATCATGCCGCTCTTCGACGGCAACTATCAGGCTGTGAGGAATAGGGACGGGGACTGAGCCCTCATCCCGGATTGCGGCCTGTCGGCCTGCATCCCATTGGGCTACGAGGCCGAGGGCTGGGTACCGAGAACATCAGGTGCTTCAGCGCTTTATTGCCCGGCTCTCGGCTCTCAGCCCTCGTCACCCGTCACTTGGGTATCGACACCTGCCACATGCGCCGCTCGATGACGGCCTTGCGCTTGAGCAGGCCGGGGGCGCCGCGGTGGGTCTCGTAATAGCGGGGATTCGGGATCATCGCCGCCAGCAGCGCCGCCTCGCCCGGGCCGAGGCCGGTGGCCGAGGTGCGGAAGTAGCGCCGCGCCGCCGCCTCCGCGCCGTAGATGCCGTTGCCCCACTCGATCACGTTGAGATAGACCTCGAGGATGCGGCGCTTGCTCCACAGGGTCTCGATCATCACCGTGATCACCGCCTCCTGGGCCTTGCGCAACGGGTTGCGGGAAGGGGAGAGGAAGAGGTTCTTGGCGAGCTGCTGGCTGATGGTGGAGCCGCCGGCGACCACGCGGCCCTTCCTGATGTTCTTCTGCAGGGCCGCCTCGACGCCCTCCCAGTCGAAGCCTTCGTGTTCCAGGAAGCGGCCGTCCTCGGCGGCGACCACGGCGCGCTTCAGGTGCACGGAGATGCGCCCGTAGTCCACCCACTGGTGGCGCAGCTCCGCCCCCGGCCGCTTCTCCTGCAGGCGGGCGAGCCCCGCCTCCATGAAGGCGGTGTTGGAGGGATTGAAGTATTTCCACCAGAGGACGCCGGACAGGAAGCCGACCTGGACATAGGCCACGAGGATCGCGGCCAGCAGCCCCCAGCGCCAGGGCTGGCGCCATTTGCCCGGCCGCATCATTCGCCCCGAAGCTGCGCGATGACCGGGCCGGTCTCGGGCCGCACCCCGCGCCAGAGGCAGAAGGCCTCGGCCGCCTGCTCGACGAGCATGCCCAGGCCGTCGGCGGTCCGCGCCCCGCGCTCGCGGGCGTAGGCGAGGAAGGGCGTGTCCCGGCCGTACATCATGTCGTAGGCCAGCGCCCCGGGGGCGAAGAGCTCCGCCGGCAGCGGCGGCAGCTCGCCGGCGAGGCTGGCGGCGGTGGCGTTGACCACGAGCTCGAAGCGCCGGCCGGCCAGGGCCTCGTAGCCGCCGCCCTCGACCGGGCCCGCCGTCCGGAAGTGCGCGGCCAGCGCCACCGCCTTGTCCGGCGTGCGGTTGGCGATGCAGAGGGCGGCGGGCCCCTGTTCGAGCAGGGGCAGCAGCACGCCGCGGGCAGCCCCCCCCGCGCCCATGAGCAGGATGCGCTTTCCGGCCAGCGACAGGCCCAGGTTGCGGGTCAGGTCGCGCACCAGGCCGGCGCCGTCGGTGTTGTCGCCGAGGATGGCGTCGTCCTCGAAGCTGAGGGTGTTCACCGCCCCCGCGGCCTCGGCGCGCGGGGTGCGCCGGGTCGCCAGGGCATGGGCCTGCTCCTTGAAGGGCACGGTGACGTTGGCCCCCCGGCCGCCGCCCGCGCGGAAGGCCGCCAGGGCCGCGGCAAACCCGTCCAGGGGGGCCAGGATGGCCTCGTAGACGAGGTCCTGCCCGGTCTGCCGCGCGAACTCGGCATGGATGCGCGGCGACTTGGAGTGCGCGATGGGGTTGCCGAATACGGCGTAGCGGTCGCTCATTTCTGCGTCTATAGCGTCTAAAGTAGTGCAGTCTGCCAGAAGGCGGTGCAGGTTCCCGTCAAACAGCGCAACAGCGCGCACCAACACGGTGCTGCGCGCACCGGACTGGTGCGCACAAAATCCCCCCAGGCAGGGATCCGGCTTGTGGCACAATGCCTTTTTGCCCTTTACGGGCTGGCATGCATCCTGCTTGGTAGCCCGGGTGATCCATCACCATCCTCGACATTGTACGGAAGGAGTCAACAAATGGCGGTAGCCGACGTAATCAAGCTGATGCAGGACAACGACGTCAAGTTCGTCGATTTCCGCTTCACCGACACCCGCGGCAAGGAGCAGCACGTCTCCGTGCCCGCGCACCAGGTCAACGAGGAGAAGTTTGAGGAAGGCCACGCCTTCGACGGCTCCTCCATCGCCGGCTGGAAGGGCATCCAGGCCTCCGACATGCTGCTCATGCCGGACCCCGACACCGCCCGCCTCGACCCCTTCTTCGACGAGCCCACCCTCATCCTGACCTGCGACGTCATCGAGCCCGACACCGGCAAGGGCTACGACCGCGACCCGCGCTCCATCGCCAAGCGCGCCGAGGCGTATCTCAAGTCCACCGGCGTCGGCGACACCGCCTACTTCGGCCCCGAGCCCGAGTTCTTCATCTTCGACTCCGTGACCTGGCATGACGACATGTCCGGCTGCGCCGTGAAGCTGGATTCCGAAGAGGCCGCCTGGGCCTCCCGCGAGCAGACCGAGGTGGGCAACCTGGGCCACCGTCCCCGGGTCAAGGGCGGCTACTTCCCCGTGCCCCCGGTGGACAGCTTCCAGGACATCCGCTCCGCCATGTGCCTCGCCCTGGAAGAGGCCGGCGTGCCCGTCGAGGTGCACCACCACGAGGTGGCCACCGCCGGCCAGAACGAGATCGGCACCAAGTTCTCCACCCTGGTGCAGCGCGCCGACTGGACCCAGATCCTGAAGTACGTGGTGCACAACGTCGCCCACGCCTACGGCAAGACCGCCACCTTCATGCCCAAGCCCATCGTCGGCGACAACGGTTCCGGCATGCACGTGCACCAGTCCATCTGGAAGGACGGCAAGAACCTGTTCGCGGGCAACGGCTACGCGGGGCTCTCCGAGACGGCCCTGTACTACATCGGCGGCGTCATCAAGCACGCCAAGGCCCTGAACGCCATCACCAACCCCGGCACCAACTCCTACAAGCGCCTGGTGCCCGGCTACGAGGCCCCGGTGATGCTGGCCTATTCGGCGAAAAACCGTTCCGCCTCCATCCGCATCCCCCACGTGGCGAGCGACAAGGCCCGCCGCATCGAGGTGCGCTTCCCCGACCCCATCGCCAACCCCTACCTGTGCTTCGCCGCGCTGATGATGGCCGGACTCGACGGCATCCAGAACAAGATCCACCCCGGCGACCCCGCCGACAAGAACCTCTACGACCTGCCGCCCGAGGAAGAGAAGAAGATCCCCAAGGTCTGCCATGCCTTGGACATGGCCCTGGAGCACCTGGATCGCGACCGCGAGTTCCTGACCCGCGGCGGCGTCTTCAGCAACGAGTTCATCGACGCCTACATCGAGCTGAAGATGGAGGAGGTCACCCGCATCCGCATGACCACCCACCCCGTCGAGTTCGACATGTACTACTCGGTGTAAGCCCTTGCGCCTACAGGAAAAAGCCGGCGCAAGCCGGCTTTTTTCATTGCCCCGGGTACGGGCTTCCCCTAAACTGCCCGGAGCCATACGCGGGACCGACATGCGCATCGCCCTGGGCCTCATCCTCAGCCTGTGCACCACCGTGGTGCAAGCCGACATCTACAAATACGTGGACGAGCACGGGCGCGTCACCCTGACCGACAAGCCCGTGCCCGGCGCCACCCGGCTGCTGGGCGACCGGCCGGGCGGCGCCAAGGCCGGCAAGCCCAAGGCCGCCACCCCCTCCCCCGCCCATTTCCCCAAGATCGACCGCGCCACCCAGCAAGGCCGCGACGACATGCGCCGGCAACTGCTCATGCAGGAGCTGGACAACGAGCGGCAGGGCCTCGCCACTGCCCGCGCCGGCCTCGCCGCCGCCCGGCAGAAGCCCGGGAGCCCGCTGGACAGGCTCGGCGAGGCCGTGCGCCTGCACGAGAAAAACATCGAGATGCTGAACAGGGAGCTGGCGCATATTAAGTAACGAGTACCGAGTGGAGAGTACCGAGTGAAAGGCCAGTTCTCCCCACGCGGCACTCGGCACTCGGCACGCGGCACCCGGTACTGAAATCTGGCCCGCTTCTTGCACTACAAGCAGTACGCAACCCGTCCCCAGCCCGATGAACTTCGCCGCGCCCGGCCTCGACATCCTCGCCACCGCCGTCCTCCTGGTGGACGAGCAGCAGCGCATCCGCCACATCAACCCGGCGGCGGAGAACCTGTTCGGCGTCTCGGCCCACCACACCCTGGGGCGTCCGCTCCGGGAGATCCTCGGCCCGAGCCACGAGCTCGTCCGGGCCCTGGGCAGCGCGCTCGAGGAGGGTGCGAGCTTCACCGAGCACGACCTGCCGGTGGCGGTGAACGGACAGGAACTGCACCTGAGCTGCACCGTCACCCCGGTCGATTACGAGGCCGGGGCGGCGGCGATCGAATTCCACCCCGTGGGCGGCGGCATGAAGATCGCGCGCGAGGAGCAGGCCCTGGCCCAGGCCCAGGCGAGCCAGGCCCTGCTGCGCCAGCTCGCGCACGAGATCCGCAACCCCCTGGGCGGCATCCGCGGCGCGGCGCAGCTCCTGGAGGCCGAGCTCGACGCCCCCAACCTCACCGAATACACCCAGGTCATCATCAAGGAGACCGACCGCCTGCAGGGCCTGCTCGACCGCCTGCTCGCCCCGGCCAGGCGGCCCAAGCTGCAGGCGGTGAACATCCACGAGGTGCTGGAGCGGGTGAGGAGCCTGCTGCTGGCCGAGTACCCCGCGCTCACCCTGAGGCGCGACTACGACCTCAGCCTGCCCGAGCTCGAGGCCGACCCCGAGCAGCTCATCCAGGCCCTGCTCAACATCGCCCGCAATGCCGCCCAGGCCCTGGGCGGCCGGGGCGAGATCGTCCTGCGCACCCGCGTGAGCCGCCAGGTCACCCTGGCGATGAAGCGCTGGAAGCTCGCCCTGCGCGTGGACATCGTCGACAACGGCCCGGGCATCCCCGAAGAGCTGCGCGACAAGGTCTTCTTTCCGCTGATCTCGGGCCGCGACGGCGGCTCCGGCCTGGGCCTCACCCTCGCCCAGACCCTGGTGCAGCGCCACGAGGGCGCCATCCACCTGGAGAGCGAGCCGGGGCGGACGTGTTTTTCCATCCTGCTGCCGATCAAGGAAGTGAAAAGTTGAAAGTGAAAAGTGAAAAGTCAGGGTTGGTGGGCGCAGCGCGCCGCTCTTTTCACTTTTCTCTTTCCACTTTCAACTTGTTTCCATGAAACCCATCTGGATCATCGACGACGACCGCTCCATCCGCTGGGTGTTCGACAAGGCCCTGAAGCGGGAGGGCCTGCCCCACCGCATCTTCGACAGCGCGGAGGCGGCGCTGCAGGCCCTGGAGGCGGAGACCCCCGGGGCGGTGCTCACCGACATCCGCATGGCCGGCTTGAGCGGCCTGGAATTCATGGACGCCCTGAAGACGCGCCACCCGCGCCTGCCGGTGATCGTCATGACCGCCTACGCCGACCTCGACTCGGCGGTGTCCGCCTTCCAGGGCGGGGCCTTCGAGTACCTGCCCAAGCCCTTCGACATCCACCATGCCCTGGAGCTCATCCACCGCGCGCTCGACGAGAGCGGGCGCGGCGAGGCGGGCGGGGCGGAGGCCGCGCTCATCGGCCAGGCCATGCTGGGCCAGGCCCCGGCCATGCAGGACGTCTTCCGCGCCATCGGCCGGCTCGCCCAGTCGCACGCCACCGTGCTCATCACCGGCGAGACCGGCACCGGCAAGGAGCTGGTGGCCCGCGCCCTGCACCGGCACAGCCCGCGCGCGGAGCGCCCCTTCATCGCGCTGAACACCGCGGCCATCCCCAGGGACCTGCTGGAGAGCGAACTCTTCGGCCACGAGCGCGGCGCCTTCACCGGCGCCACCGGCTCGCGGCGCGGGCGCTTCGAGCAGGCCGACGGCGGCACCCTGTTCCTCGACGAGATCGGCGACATGCCGCCCGAGCTGCAGACGCGGCTCTTGCGGGTGCTCGCCGACGGCGAGTTCTACCGGGTGGGCGGCCACCAGCCGGTGCGGGTCAACGTGCGCGTGATCGCCGCCACCCACCAGGCCCTGGAGGAGCGGGTCAGGCAGGGTCTCTTCCGCGAGGACCTCTTCCACCGCCTCAACGTCATCCGCATCAAGCTGCCGCCCCTGCGCGAGCGGCGCGAGGACATCCCGCTGCTCGCGCGCCATTTCCTGCAGAAGAGCGCCACGGAGCTGGGCGTCGAGATGAAGCAGGTCTCCGAGGAAGCCATGCGCCAGCTCGCCGGCCTGCCCTACCCGGGCAACGTGCGCCAGCTGGAGAACCTGTGCCACTGGCTCACCGTCATGGCCCCCGGCCAGGTGGTCGAGCCCAAGGACCTGCCGCCCGAGTCCCTGGAGGCGCCGCTGCACGCCGCCCCGGACTGGGCCGAGGCCCTGGCGCGCACCGCCCAGGGCCGGCTCGCCCGCGGCGAGGCCGGGATCATGGACGGACTGAGCGCCGAGTTCGAGAAGACGCTCATCCGCACCGCCCTCGCCCACACCGGCGGCCGCCGCATCGAGGCGGCCCACCTCCTCGGCCTGGGCCGCAACACCCTCACGCGCAAGATCCAGGAACTGGGGCTGGAAAACGGCGGCGAGGACTGAGCGGTAGGAGCGGCTTCAGCCGCGATCGCGCGGTTCGCGGCTGAAGGCCTCGTAGCCCGGATGCAGGCCGATAGGCCGTAATCCGGGATGGGGGCCCGACCATCCCCTCCCCGGATTGCGCTTCGCTTCATCCGGGCTACTTTCTGCGGGGGCGCACCCGGATCGGCTGGTGGCGGCCGCGGCGGGGGCTGCTCCTCCATGTCGGAGCGACGTGAGCATCGTGTCTGAGTGACCCCATTGTTACCCCTGCTGCTCTCGGTGCTCAGCCCTCAGTCCCCATAACTACTACAATCCCCCGCCATGACCCCCGACTTCCTGTTCCAGCTCTTCCTCCAGGTCTGGCTGCCCATCGCCCTGCTGGTCGCGGCCGGCGGGCTGTGGGTGCGCTTCCGGCACGAGATCCCCGCCGCCAACCTGCGGGTGCAGCTCAACCGCCTGGTGGTGGACGTGTTCGCGCCGCCGCTGCTCTTCGCCCTCTCGGCCCAGGCGGTCATCACCTGGGAGCTGCTCACCGTGCCGCTCATCGTCGGCGCGGGCATCCTCGTGAGCGGCGCCGTGCTCTACCTGCTGCTCTACCGCTCGCCCCTGGGCCACGGGCTCAAACGACCGACCCGCGCCGCCATCCTGCTCACGGGCATGTTCGGCAACATCCTGTTCATGGGCTACCCGACGCTGACCTTCCTCTACGGCGACCAGGGCGGCAGCTACGCGGCCTTCGCCGACGTGCTGGCCGGCACGCCGCTGCTCTGGACCCTGGGGGTGTGGATCGCCACGCGCCTGGGGCACGAGGGCAGCCACGGCGTCAGCCTGTTCCGCACGGTGCTGAAGCTGCCGCCGGTCTGGGGCTTCGTCCTGGGCTTCGCCGTCAACTTCTCCGGCATCGACATCGATCCCCTGGTGCGCGCGGCCAAGTTCATGGGCCAGGCCACCATCCCCGTCATGCTCTTCACCCTGGGGCTGTCCATCCCCTGGGGCGACCTCAGGCCCTGCCGCCAGACCATGGCGGCCGTGGCGGTCAAGCTCGCGGTCGCGCCGCTGGTGGTCTGGGCCCTCGCCGCGGCCACCCTGGGCGAGCTGGGCGACGCCCAGAAGGCCGGCATCCTCGAGGTCGCCATGCCCACCATGATCATGGCGGCCTCCTTCGCCGACCGCTTCGGCCTGGACGTGCGCGCCGCCGCGCTCACGGCCGGCTGGAGCAGCGTGGTCTTCATGTTCACCCTGCCCGTCTGGATCGCGCTGCTGAGCTGAAGCCCACGCCGCATTCCCGTTTCCCCGGAATGGGATAATAATTTCGCATCCAAGGCACGCGGGCAGGCCACGCATGGGGCGCATCTGGCAGTTGCTGTTCAATGGCAGGCGAAGGGAGGCGAGCGACCCCGCGCCGGACGCGGCCGTCGCGCGCGCCATCGACGCGATCGAGCCCAGGCTCAGGTTCGCCGGCGGCTACCCGCAGCGCTACCGCGCGGCCGTCTCCCACGCCCTCGGCTATGTGCGCCGGCTCGCCGAGCGGGTGCCGGGCCCGGTCACGATCAACCGCGAGGCCTACGTGAAGGACCCCTTCATCCGCGCCATCTTCGCCTCGCCCGACGAGTTCCAGCACGCCTTGTGCCTGAGCCGCGCCATGCAGGCCTACGTGCACGAACACGGCTGCCATCTCGGCACGCCCGTCTACGCCCTGCTGGGCATGCGCCGCCAGGAAAAGGGGACCTTCGGGACGGAGCTCGTGGGCGAGGTCCTCCGCCACGACGTGCCCCAGACCAGCGTCGTCTTCTCCGACCACACCCTCACGAACATCGCCCCCAGCGAGGCGCAGGCCCGCGAGCTGCTGACCTGGAGCTTCCTCGACAGCCTCCTGGCGGAAGTCCGCGACCGGATCGCCGCCCTCAGGGAGGAGAAGACCTACCTCGAGCAGAAGCGCAGCGAACTCGCCGCGCGGCTGCACTCGGCGGACGCCGCCTCGCGCGTGCGCCTGCAGGCGGAACTCGACGCGCTGCTGCCCAGGCTCCAGGAGGCCACCGCGGCCCTGGACCTGCGGCGCTACGCGGACTACCTCGACGCCGTGCTGCTGCGGCCCGAGGCGTATCTGCGGCTGGAGGACTACGCCGTCTGCCTGGACGACATGAACATCAAGCGTGCATCGTGCGCAACCACGCGCGAGATCCGCCTGACCGACCTCCTCGGCCGCGACCGGCGGCGCTGGAGCATCGCGCTGCTGCACTGCCAGCAGCCGGGGGCGGCCTCCATCGGCGAGAACCTGGACTACGCCACCCGCTGGCTCAACATCTGAACATCAAATCCGCAGATGACACAGATGAACACAGAGAAAACACTACAGAATTGGCGCTTGTCCTTGGTTCACCCTTGGACGATGCGGTGAATACGAGAACTCTGTGAAACATCCGTGCAAATCTGTGTACATCTGTGGATAACTGCTTTTTCCAGGCTGAATGGACATGAAAGAGCACATCGTCTTTCTCGACCGAGCCGCCCTCATCGCCGCGCTGCGCCCGCCGGCCTGCGAGCACACCTGGACCGACTGGCCGGACACGCCGCCGGAGCTCACCGCCGAGCGCCTGCGGCAGGCCACGGTCGCGGTGGTGAACAAGGTCAGGATCACCCGCGAGGCGCTGGCCCGGGCGCCGAAACTGAAATTGGTGGCCGTGGCCGCCACCGGGGTGAACAACGTCGACCTGGAGGCCTGCCGCGAGCAGGGCGTCGCCGTCTGCAACATCCGCGGCTATGCCGAGCACGCGGTGCCCGAGCACGTGTTCATGCTGCTGCTCGCCCTGCGCCGCAACCTCGTGGCCTGGCGCGAGAGCCTGCGGCAGGGCGAATGGCAGGCGTCCGGGCAGTTCTGCCTCTTCCGCCACGAGATCCACGACCTGGCCGGCTCCACCCTGGGGATCATCGGCCACGGCAGCATCGGCGCCGGCGTGGAGCGGATCGCCCGGGCCTTCGGCATGACGGTGCTCGTCGCCGAACACCGGGGCGCGCCGGACACCCGCCCGGGTTACACGCCCTTCGAAGAGGTGCTCGCCCGCGCCGACGCGGTCACCGTGCACACCCCGCTCACCGACGAGACCCGCGGCCTCATCGGCGCGCGCGAGTTCGGCCTGATGAAGAACAACGCCGTGCTCATCAACACCGCCCGCGGCGGCATCGTCGACGAGACGGCGCTGATCGAGGCCCTCAAGACAGGCCGCATCGCCGGCGCCGGCTTCGACGTGCTCTCGGCCGAGCCGCCGCCGGCGGACCATCCGCTCTTGAACCTGGATCTGCCCAACTTCCTGCTCACGCCCCACGTCGCCTGGTCCAGCCGCGAGGCCATGCAGCGCCTGGCCGATCAGCTCGTCGAAAACATCGAGGCCTTCGTGGCCGGGCAACCGCGGAACCTCGTCGTCTGAACCTGGTGCCTGCGCGGCGCCTGCGATATGTGCGGGGATGCTCAGAGAAAAAGGCCCAAGATGGCCTGGGGCGGACTGATCGGGATCGACTCGGTGACGCCAGAGATCGGCCTTGCGGCTGAACAAACGCAGCGACGAGCCGCCTCGGGTCAACGGTGGCCGTTGAGCACCCCCGTCCATTCGATTACGCTGTTGGCATCCATCCGAGACATGACGCCGTCTTTCCCGGCGGTGCATGATGCATAAC
>DYFL01000076.1 GCA_020725195.1 Hydrogenophilus sp. | reverse complement strand
GAGGGTGATACGTGCAACCAATTGAATCTGTTCACGATTTAACCGGACAGTAGTGTTCGAGATCCTGAATGAGGAAGTGATTGCAAAGGCTGTTGCGGATGGCTGGTCGACGATCTCCACGAAGCGCCTGGAGGGCTTCGCCTGCCGTGTCGGCGAGCTGCTGTCACTGATGGCCGAGCGGGAGCGTGAGGCGGCCGGGCGCCAGGCGGCGAACGTAATCAGCTTGGCCATTGCGAAGGCGGGCCGGAAAGGTGGCAAGCCTTGAGCGCCGGTTTGATTCAGAAAGTCGCCGCCGTCGCCCTGGATCGCTTCGACGAATCCATGGGGCTGCTGGGCCTGGACGGCGGCAAGTGGCAGGGCCCGGAATACCTGCCTCTGAACCCGACGCGGGCGGACCACAAGCCCGGATCGTTCGCCATCAACCGCAACAGCGGGGCCTGGATGGAAGGGGCCACCGACGACAAGGGCGGCGACCTGGTGAGCCTGGCGCCCTATGTCTGGCGGCTGCGGCAGATCGAGGCGGCGCATCGTCTGGCCGAGCACTACGGCATCCCGATTCCCGACCGCGCAGAAGGCCCCAGGAAGGGCGGAACGGGGGCGGAGAAAGGTAAGGCATCAACCGCCACGGCAAAACCGCACCACGCGCAGAAATCCGGGCAAGGCGGCGACGCCGCCGGGGGCGCGGTGTGCGTGATGCCGGTTCCGGGCGATGCGCCCAGGCCGCCGGCCGCGCATGTGCGGCACGGCCCGCCCGTCCATCGCTATGCCTACCTGGACGCGGCCGGGGCGGTGAACTTCTACCACGACCGTTATGAGCCCAAGGGCGAGCGCAAGCAGTTCGCACCCCTGACCCTGTGGCGGACACCGGACGGGAAACTGGCCTGGCAGTTCAAGGCCCCGCCCCGGCCGGTTCCCCTCTTCGGTCTGGATCAACTGGCGGCCAGGCCCGATGCCCCGGTGGTGGTGACGGAGGGCGAGAAGGCCCGCGAGGCTGCGGCGGCGCTGTTGCCCTTCGCCGTGGTGGTCTGCTGGCAGGGCGGCGCCCAGGCGGTGGACAAGGCGGACCTGCATCCGCTGGCCGGCCGCGACGTGGTGCAGTGGCCAGATGCCGACGAGCCGGGCGAGAAGTGCATGGCGAAGCTGGCCGAGAGGCTGCAGGCCATCGGCGCGGCGAGTGTGCGGCGCGTGGACCTGGCCCAGCTCGCCCAGTATGCCGGCCGGGATGAGAGCGGCGGCGCGGCGCTCGCCCCCGGCGTGGCGCTGGCGGAAGGCGACGACGCCGCCGATCTGCTGGGCCGGGGCTGGACGGCGGACCACCTGGCCCTGCTGTGGGAGCGCCCCGGCTTCCTGGTGGCGACGGCGCCCCTTGTACCGGCCCAGGCCCAGGAAGAGACGCCCCGGGCGACGGCACCGGGCTACCCGGCGCGGCGTTTCGAGTTACTGGATACCGGCGTCTTCCTCTTCGAGCCGGACAAGGCCCCGCGCTATGTCTGCGCCCGTCTGGACGTTGACGCCCTGGTACGCGACCCCCACGGCGGCGAGTGGGGCAAGCTGGCCCGCTTCAAGGACCCGGACGGGGTGGAGCATCGGCAGATTCTCGGGGATGCCCTGCTCAGCGGCGACGGCACCGAGCTTGAACGCACCTTGCGCCGGGCCGGCCTGCACGTTGGCCACAATGCCCGTGCCTGGCTGAAGGAGTACCTGAACAACGCCAGGCCGGCGGCGCGCGCCCGCGTCACGGCCCGCACCGGCTGGCACGATGGCCGGGACGGGCCGGTGTTCGTCCTGCCGGATCGGGCCATCGGCCAGGGCGCCGAGGCGTGGCTGTTCGAGACGGACAGCCCGGCGGCCAATGCCTATAGGCAGCGCGGCAATCTGGACGGCTGGCGGCGCGAGGTGGCGGCGCGCTGCGCCGGGAATAGCCGGCTGGTCTTCGCCGTCTCCATGGCCTTCGCTTCGCCGGGGCTCTACCTGGCCGGGGCCGAGAGCGGCGGCTTTCACTTCCGCAGCAATTCCAGCGACGGCAAGACCACGGCCCTGAAGGTGGCGGCCTCGGTGTGCGGTGGAGCGGACTACATGCAGCGGTGGCGGGCCACATCCAACGGTTTGGAGGCCCTGGCCATGCAGCACTGCGACGCGCCCCTTCTGCTCGATGAACTGGCCCAGCTCGACCCCAAGGAAGCTGGCGAAGTGGCCTACATGCTCGCCAACGGCAGCGGCAAGGCCAGGGCCTCCCGTACCGGCACGATGCGCGAGGCGGCCCGGTGGCGGCTGCTGTTCCTCTCTGCCGGCGAGATCGGTCTGGCCCAGCACATGGGCGAGGCAAACCGGCAGGCCAGAGCCGGGCAGGAATTGCGCCTGGCCGAGATACCGGCCGATGCCGGGGCCGGCCTCGGGGTGTTCGAGACCCTGCACGATGCCGGCAACGGCAGCGAGTTCGCCAAGCTGATGGACCAGGCCATCCGACGCCACCACGGCACCGCCTGGCCGGTCTTCCTGGACAGGCTGGCCCAGGCCCAGGGCACGCTAGCCGAGAGCCTGCACGATGCGCACAAGGTGTTCGAGCGGCGTTTCCTCACCGAGACCGCCAGCGGCCAGGCGCGGCGCGTGGCGGCCCGCTTCGCCCTGGTGGGGGCCTTTGGCGAGATCGCCACCGATTGGGGTATTACCGGCTGGCCAGCGGGTGAGGCCATGCAGGCGGCCGGCAAGTGCTTTCAGGCGTGGCTTGCAAACCGGGGCGGCGAGGGTAACCAGGAAGAACGGGCCCAGCTCGCCCAGGTGCGGGAGTTCCTGCGGCGCTACGGCGAGAGCGCCTTTACCGACTGGGACCGGCCGGCGAACGATACCGGCTCCCATGCCAGTGTACGCAGCGACCGGGCAGGCTACCGCCGACACGATGAAGTGAACGATGCAACCGAGTATTTCATCTTCTCCGAGGTCTTCAATAGCCGCGTGTGCAAGGGCCACCACGCGCCCGCCGTGGGGCGGCTGCTGTTGGAGCGCGGCTACATCGAGCCCGGCCGGGAGAAGGGTCGGGAATGGCTGGTCAAGGCGAGCCTGCCCACCGAGGGCCGGGCGAGGGTGGTTCACGTCCTGCCGACAATCTGGGACGGTGACGATGCTTGACTGGGACAGCCTGCTACCTGCCGAGCTGGGACAGTCGGACACCCCCGAGACCGGGCCAAGTGTCCCACCCTGTCCCAGCGAAAACGCCCCTTTGTCCCAGTCGGTGGGACAGCCTAAAGCCAATAACGGCGCGGCTTTCGGGTCAAGTGTCCCAGTTGTCCCAGTTGTCCCAGTCAAAAATCAAGGTAAGGCAGAGGTGGACACCACCGCCGGGGGTGGTGGGGGTGAAGAAAACCTTCGCGTCAGAGACGAAGACAGCGGCCCCGAGGTGGACCGCTGCGACCCCTGCCGCTTCTTCCGGCCCTGGGAGAACAGGATCACCGACACCTGCAGGGGTGGCGGCCTGCCCTACCTGGACACCTACCGGGGCCGCTACCGTGTGCGGCCGCTGGGTGGTAGGTGCGGGCGCTTTGCCAAGCGTGACGGCGCGACCACGTGAGACGGTGGGGGGTTGGAAAGTCTGGGCTCTATGGCCAGGACACCGGGCACCCCCACATGTACACAGCCCCGCGTAATGGATAGGGGTAGGGGTAGGGGGCGTCAAAAGTCAGAAGCATGACCACCGGAAACCGCGCTCCCCGCTCAATTTCGCGTACCGGTGAATTTCTGAAAGGGGGGGGTCAACAGTGCCGATGGGTAGCTGGAGGCCGTCGCATGACGCACAAGAGGGCAGCATCGAGATGGAGGGGGTAACTATGGGGGTAGATTTCTGACGCGAGAAGGCGAGGCCTAGAACCTGAGCGGCATGCGCTGAAATATTCGACAGCCAGGGGGGCCGCAGACAGCGGCCAGGCGTTCAGCGCCTGGCCGCTTTTTTCTTGGTGCCGTCCCGTTAAGCGCCGCTTAAGACTCGCCCCTCATGCTGTACCCGTCCACACCGGAAAGGAGGGTACGACCATGAGCGCCAAACCGACCATCGCCTACCTGCTGCTGCCGCTCGCGCTCGGGCTGATCGTTCCGACCGCGCGGGCGGAGGCCCCGTCGGACTTCCTCGCCCGCTTCGATCAGGTCGCGCGGGCGGCGGACGCCGGCTTCAGGGGCTTCTCGGCCCAGCGCGGCGAGCGGTTCTTCAAGTCCCGCCACGGCGCCGACTGGAGCTGTGCCAGCTGCCACAGCGACAACCCGGTCGCGCCCGGCCGCCATGCGGTCACGGGCAAGGCGATCGGGCCCCTGGCGCCTGCCGCCAACGCCGAGCGCTTCAGCAGCGCGCGGCAGGTGGAGAAGTGGTTCAAGCGCAACTGCAACGACGTCCTCGAGCGCGCCTGCACGGCCCAGGAAAAGGGCGACGTGCTCGCCTATCTGCTCACCCTGCGCAAGTGAAGGAGGACGCCATGAAGCGCAACACCCTGACACTTGGCCTGGGCCTGCTCGCCTGGCTCGCCCTGGGGGCGGCCTGGGCCGATGGCGGGCGCTTCGACCTGGGCGGCCCGGTCTATCGCGACGAATGCGGCGCCTGCCATGTGGCCTATCCGCCGCAGCTGCTGCCGGCGGCCTCCTGGCGCGAGCTCATGCGCACGCTGGACCGGCACTTCGGCGCCGACGCGGGCCTGGAGCCGCAGCAGGCCGCGGCGATCCTGGACGGGCTCGTCGCCCAGGCCCGCCGGCGGCCCGAGGCCGCGCCCCGGGGCGGGCCGGTGCTGCGGATCACGCAGACCGCCTGGTTCCGCCACGAGCACGACGAGGTGCCGGCCCGGCTCTGGAAGGGCCCGGCCGTGAAGGGCGCAGCCCACTGCGCCGCCTGCCACCGCCGGGCGGAGGCGGGCGACTACGGCGAGCGCACCCTGCGCCTGCCAAGATGACCGACGAGGTGACGCACATGAACGCGACGACGGCAACCAAGGTGCGGGTCTGGGACGTGCCGACCCGGGTCTTCCACTGGCTCCTGGCCGGGGCCTTCCTCGGCGCCTGGCTCACGGGCGACTCGGAGCGCTGGCGCGACATCCACGTCCTCTTGGGCTACACCATGCTGGGGCTCATCGGCTTTCGCCTCGTCTGGGGCCTGGTGGGCAGCCGCTATGCGCGCTTCAGCGCCTTCCTATACGGCCCCGGACGCGTGCTGCGCTACCTGGATTCGCTGCGGCGCGGCCGGCCCGAGCACTACCTCGGCCACAACCCGGCAGGCAGCCTCGCCATCTTCGCCCTGCTGGGCCTGGGGATCCTGACCACAGCGGCGGGCTACGCCACCTACCAGGAACTCGGCGGCGATTGGCTGGAGGAGGCCCACGAGCTGGCGGCCAACGCCATGCTCCTGATGGTGGCGATCCATCTCCTGGGGGTGGTGGTGAGCAGCGTGCTGCACCGCGAGAACCTCGCGCGCGCCATGGTGACGGGCGACAAGGAGGGCGCGTCCGGCGACGGCATCCGGCGCAGCCACGCCTGGCTCGGTGCGGTGCTGCTGGCGGCCGTGGCGGCATTCTGGTATGCCTATCCCCAGGACCGGGCGGCCACCGGGGACGGGGCCGCCGCCTGGGTGGACGGGCAGAGGCATGAGGGCAGGCACAGGCACCACGATGACGACTGAGGCGGGCGGGGCGCGGCGATGAGGCTGCTGGTGGTCGAGGATGACCGGCTCCTCGGCGACGCCCTCCTCGTCGGGCTGCGCCAGGTGGGCTACACGGTCGACTGGGTGCAGGACGGCGCGGCGGCCGAGGCGGCGCTCGGGGCCGAGGCCTATGCCGCGGTGGTGCTCGACCTCGGCCTGCCGCGGCGCTCGGGCCTGGAGGTGCTGCGCGGGCTGCGCGGGCGCGGCGAGGCCGTGCCGGTGCTCGTCCTCACCGCCCGGGACACGGTCGAGGACCGCATCCTGGGGCTCGACGCCGGCGCCGACGACTACCTCGTCAAGCCCTTCGACCTCGGCGAGCTGGCGGCCCGCCTGCGCGCCCTCATCCGCCGCGCCGGCGGCAGCCCCGCCCCGGTGCTCCAGGCCCAGGGCATCGAGCTCGACCCCGCCACCCGCACGGTGCGCTACGCGGGGCGCCCCGTCGCGCTCTCGGCCCGGGAGTTCGCCCTGCTCCAGGCCCTCATGCTCAACGCCGGGCGCGTGCTCACCCGCGAGCAGCTGGAGCGACACCTCTACGCCTGGGGCGAGGAGGTGGAGAGCAACGCCGTGGAGGTCCACGTCCATCACCTGCGCCGCAAGCTCGCCCCCGGGGTGATCGCCACCGTCCGCGGCGTGGGCTACCTCCTGCGCAAGGGCCCCGATGCCTGAGCGCGGCCCGGCCTCGCTGCGCTGGCGCCTGATCGCGCTGGTCCTGGGCGCGGTGGCGCTCGTCTGGCTGGTCACGGCGGTGCTCACCTACCGCGACGCGCGCCACGAGATGAACGAGGTCATGGACGCACACCTCGCCCAGGCCGCGGCCCTGCTCATCGTGCAGACCACCCACGAGCTCGAGGACGTGGAGACGGAGCATGCCCCGGCGCTGCACCGCCACGCCCAGGCCGTGGCCTTCCAGCTCTGGGAGGGGGGCCGCCGCCTGCGCCTGCATTCGGCCAACGCCCCCGAGGCGCCCCTGGCCCCGGCCGAGCCGGGCTTCAGCGAGCGCGAGGTCGAGGGCGAGCGCTGGCGCGTGTTCACGAGCTGGGATGCCGAGGGGGAGTTCCTGGTCCACGTCGGCGAGAAGACGGCGGTGCGCGAGGCCCTGGCCCGGGAGCTGGCGGAGGGCATGCTGCGGCCCCTGCTCCTCGCCCTGCCGCTGCTCGCCGTGCTCGTCTGGCTGGCGGTGCGCAACGGCCTGCGGCCCCTGGAGGCGGTGGCCGCCCAGGTCGCGGCCCGCGACCCGAACCGCCTGGCGCCGCTCGAGGCCGGCGGGGTGCCGGCCGAGGTCCTGCCCCTGGTCGAGCGGCTCAATGCGCTCTTCGCCCAGGTGGCGCGGCAGTTCGAGCAGGAGCGCCGCTTCACCGCCGACGCCGCGCACGAGCTGCGCACTCCCCTGGCGGCGATCCGGGCCCAGGCCCAGGTGGCGCGCGCCGCCGCGGGCGACGCGGAGCGCCACAGGGCGCTGGAGGCGCTGATCCGGGGCTGCGACCGCGCCGCGCACCTCATCGAGCAGCTGCTCACTCTGGCCCGCGTCGACGCCGCGGCGCGCCTGCCGACGGAGCCGGTGGCCCTCGAGCCCCTGGCCGCCGCGGTGCTGGCCGAGCTCGCGCCCATGGCGCTGGAAAAGGGGGTCGAGGTCGAGCTCGCGGCGGCGCCGGGGCTCGGCGTGGCGGGCCAGCCGGAGTGGCTGCGCATCCTGCTGCGCAACCTGGTGGACAACGCCATCCGCTACAGCCCCTCCGGCGGCCGGGTGCGCGTCGAGACGGCACGCGAGGCGGGCCGCCCTGTGCTGTCTGTGGCCGACACCGGGCCGGGCATCCCCGAGGCGGAGCGCGAACGGGCGCTGCAGCGCTTCTACCGGGTGCTGGGCAGCGGCGAGGCGGGCAGCGGCCTGGGGCTGTCCATCGTCGGCCGCATCGCCGAGATCCACGGCGCCGAGCTGCGCCTGGAGGCGGGGGCGGGCGGCGTGGGGCTGAGGGTGGCGGTGCGGTTCCCCGCGGCCTGAGGTCATGGCGGATCAACGCCCCGGATCGTGAACATTGTTGCGGCCGCCTGGCCCCCTCTCTCCCGCGTGGGGGCGAGGGACGCGGTGTCGCCGCGCGACGTGCCCGCCGGCGCCGGCGGATTGCCGTGCGCGCAGGCTCAACCATAATGGGTGTACAAGCCCGAACAACGAGGCCCGCCGCCCATGCTCCCCCTCACCCTGCGCCTGCCGGTGAAGATGCTGCCGCAGCCGGACGAGACCACCTGCGGCCCCACCTGCCTGAACGCCGTCTACCGCTACTGGGGCGAGGACGAGCCGCTTGCGGCGGTGATCCGGCGCACCCGCAGGCTCGAGCGCGGCGGCACCTTCGCCGTGTTCCTCGCCTGCGACGCCCTGCGCCGCGGCTATGAGGCCACCATCTACACCTACAACCTGATGGTCTTCGACCCCACCTGGTTCGCCCCCGGGGTGGACATCGCCGACAAGCTGCGCCGGCAGCGCGAGGTGAAGAAGGAGCCCCGCCTGCAGCACGCCACCGAGGGCTATCTGGAGTTCCTGGAACGGGGCGGGCGGCTGCGCTTCACCGATCTGTCGCGCACCCTGATCCGGGGCCTGCTGCGCCGCCGGCTGCCCATCCTCACGGGGCTGTCCTCCACCTACCTCTACCGCACGGCGCGCGAATACGGCCCTTCGGATACGCCCGACGACGTGCGCGGCACTCCGGGCGGGCACTTCGTGGTCATGGCCGGCTACGACCGGAAGAACCGCGCCGTGCTAGTGGCCGACCCCTACGGGCCGCACCCCTACGGTCCCTCCCACGAGTACTGGATCAACATCGACCGGGTGGTGGGCGCGGTGCTGCTGGGCATCGTCACCCACGACGCCAACCTGCTGGTGATCCAGCCGCCGCGCGCGGGGGGCGGCTAGCATGGGGGTGCTCATCGTCGTCGAGAACCCGCGGGACTGGCCGCTCGCCATCCCCGACGTCACGGTGGTCCCGGCCCGGGCCTATCTCACCGACCCGGCCTGGAGCGAGGACCACGCCGCCCGCGTCTACAACCTCTGCCGCTCCTACCGCTACCAGAGCCTGGGCTACTACGTCTCGCTGCTCGCCGAGGCGCGCGGCCACAAGCCCCTGCCCAGCGCGCACACCATCGAGGACCTGCAGTCCCAGGCCATGGTGCGGCTGCTCACCGAGGACCTGGACGCCCTGATCCAGCGGTCGCTCGAGCCCCTGAGGTCGGAGCGCTTCGAACTCTCCATCTACTTCGGCCGCAACGTCGCGAGCCGCTACGACCGCTTGAGCCAGCAGCTCTTCGGGCTGCTGCGCGCGCCGCTGCTGCGGGCGAATTTCGAGCGCAGCAAGGGGCAGTGGCAGCTCAAACGGGTGCGGCCCATCGCGGCGAACGACATCCCGGAGGGCCACATGGACTTCGCGGTCGAGGCCGCGAGCGCATACTTCAGCGGGCGCAAGCGCCGGGCCCGCCGGCGTGCGGCGCCGCGCTACGATCTCGCCATCCTGGTCGACCCCGAGAACCCGGAGCCCGCCTCCAACCCCCGCGCCCTGCAGAAGTTCGGGCGGGCGGCGGAAGGGCTGGGCCTGGACGTCGAGTTCATCACCCGCGCGGACCTCGGCCGGCTCGGCGAGTTCGACGCCCTCTTCATCCGCGACACCACCTTCGTCAACCACTACACCTACCGCTTCTCCCGGCGCGCCGCGGCCGAGGGGCTGGTGGTGATCGACGACCCCGACTCCATCCTCAAGTGCAACAACAAGGTCTACCTGGCGGAGTTGCTCGCCCGGCACCGGCTGCCCGCGCCCAAGACCCTCATGGTGCACCGCGACAACGTGGCCGAGATCGCCCCCTACCTCCAGCTGCCCTGCGTGCTCAAGCAGCCGGACAGCTCCTTCTCCATGGGGGTGGTGAAGGCGGAGACGGAGGCCGAGCTGCAGGCCCGGGTCAGGGCCCTGCTGGAGCGCTCCGAGCTCATCGTCGCCCAGGAGTGGCTGCCCACCGAGTTCGACTGGCGCGTGGGCGTGCTCGACCGGCGGGTGCTCTTCGTCTGCCGCTACTACATGGCCCCGGGGCACTGGCAGATCGTCAAGCACGGCGAGCAGAGGCGCGACTACGTCGAGGGCCCGACGGTCGCCTACAGCATCGGCGAGGCGCCGGAGGAGGTGGTGCGGCTGGGGCTCAAGGCCGCCAACCTCATCGGCGACGGCTTCTACGGCGTGGACATCAAGCAGGTGGGCGGGCGCTGCTACGTCATCGAGATCAACGACAACCCCAACGTGGACGCCGGCAACGAGGACGGGGTGCTCAAGGACGCGCTCTACCGGGAGGTCATGGGCGTCTTCCTGCGCCGCATCGAGAGCCGCAAGCAGGGCGCGGCCCGATGAGTGCGCTTCCCGCCTTCGCCGGCTACGGCATCGAGCTCGAATACATGATCGTCGACCGCGCCACGCTGGATGTGCGGCCCATCGCCGACCGGCTGCTGCGCGATGCGGCGGGCGGGGTCGTCAACGAGCTGGAGCGGGGCGGCCTCGGCTGGTCCAACGAGCTCACGCTGCATGTGCTGGAGCTCAAGAACGTCCGCCCGGCTCCCGACCTCGAGCCCCTGGCGGGCGGCTTCCAGGCCGAGGTGGCCGAGATCGACGCGCGGCTCGCGCCGCTGGGCGCGCGGCTCCTGCCCTCGGCCATGCACCCCTGGATGGATCCGGCGACCGAGACCCGCCTGTGGCCCCACGAGCACGCGGAGATCTACGCGGCCTACGAGCGCATCTTCGGCTGCCGCCGCCACGGCTTCGCCAACCTGCAGAGCCAGCACCTGAACCTGCCCTTCGCGGACGACGCCGAGTTCGCGCGGCTGCATGCCGCGGTGCGGCTGGTGCTGCCCATCCTGCCGGCGCTCGCGGCGAGCTCCCCCATCCTGGAGGGCCGCCCGGGCGGGCTCATGGACGCCCGCCTCGAGGCCTACCGCGGCCACCAGGCCGGAATCCCGGAGACGATGGGCCGGGTGATCCCGGACACGGTCGCGAGCCGCGCCGAATACCGGGAGCGCATCTTGGAGCCCATGTACCGGGCCGTCGCGCCCCTGGACCCGGAAGGGCTGCTGCAGCACGAATGGCTCAACGCCCGCGGCGCGATCCCGCGCTTCGACCGCAGCGCCCTGGAGATCCGCCTCATCGACGTCCAGGAATGCCCCGGGGCCGACCTCGCCATCGCCGCCGCGCTCGCCGCAGCGGTCAGGGCGATCTATGCGCAAACCTGGGCGCCTCTGCAGCGGCAGCAGGCCATCGCCACCGAGGCCCTGGCCGAGGTGCTCTCGGTCTGCATCCGCGACGCCGAGCGGGCCGTGATCCGCAATGCGGACTACCTGGCGCTGCTGGGCCGCATGCACACGCCCTGCACGGCGGGCGGGCTCTGGCGCCACCTGATCGAGGCCGCGCCGCCGTCCGCCGCCTGGCAGCCGGCCCTGGCGGTGCTGCTGGAGCAGGGGCCGCTCGCCCGGCGGCTGCTGCGGGCGACGGGGCCGGCACCGACCCATGCGCAGCTGCACGCGGTCTACGGCGAGCTGGCCGACTGCCTGGCCGAAGGCCGGATGTTCCTGTCCTGAGGCAGCGCGATGGCCCGGGAAATCCACGTCCTGATCACCTGCGAGCACGGCGGCAACCGCGTGCCGAAGGCCTACCGTGCGCTGTTCCACGGCCACGAGGCCCTGCTCGCAAGCCACCGCGGCTACGACCCCGGGGCGCTGACCCTGGCGCGGGAGCTCGCCAGGCATTTCGAGGCCCCGCTCCGCGTCGCCACCGTGAGCCGCCTGCTCATCGACCTGAACCGCTCCATCGGCCACCCCCGGCTCTACTCCGAGGCGACCCGCCCGGCCCCCGAGGCCGTGCGGCGCCAGATCCTGGCGCGGCACTACCTGCCCTACCGGGACGAGGTCGAGGCGCACATCGCCGGGGCGCTCGAGCGGGGCCTGCGGGTGATCCACATCTGCGCCCACAGCTTCACCCCGGTGCTCGACGGCGAGGTGCGCCGCGCCGACGTCGGCCTGCTCTACGACCCGCGCCGGCCCGGCGAGGCGGCGCTGTGCCGGCGCTGGCAGGCCGCCCTGCGCGCCGAGGCGCCGGGCCTGCGCGTGCGCCGCAACTACCCCTACCGAGGCCAGTCAGACGGCTTCACCGCCTATCTGCGGCGGCGCTTCCCGGATCCCGGCTATGCCGGCATCGAGCTGGAGGTCAACCAGAGGCTGGTCCTCCAGGGCGGCCGCCGCTGGCCGGCGACGAGGGGGGCGCTCATCCGGGCGCTGCAGCGCTGCCTGGACGTCGGGGCGGGCGGGTCGTAACCGTTCATCCTTGAATCCGCAGATGACGCCGATGAACGCAGAAAGCAGCCCGGATGAAGCGAAGCGCAATCCGGGGAGGGCATGGTTGAACCCTCATCCCGGATTACGGCCTATCGGCCTGCATCCGGGCCACGAGGCTTGATCCCCGGATGGGGGGAAGCCGCTCCCACGATATGGCCTGATTTCATGTCTGCTCACACTACTGTCCGGAGATTTTGTGTTGGGTGGTTTGTAACTGACTGAATTGACGAG
>DYFL01000005.1 GCA_020725195.1 Hydrogenophilus sp. | reverse complement strand
CTCCGGTTGTCATATCGCATGAACAACCGGAGATTACGCCATGAAACAACCCCGCCTTTTCGGGTGGCTGATTGCCACCGTCCTGCTGCTGGCCGTCATCGGCCTGCTCTATCCACACCAGCTTCCCGTCAGCCTCTACAAGCTCTCCCTGGTCACCATGGCCGGGGTGGCCGGGTACTGGCTTGACCGCTCCCTCTTCCCCTACGCCCGCCCCGATTCGTTCATCGTCAAGATCACGCCCGATGAGGAAGCCTGCGACATCGACCTGGACGGCGACTGCAAGCTGATCCCCTGGGAGGTAGTCGATGGCGATGGCTTCGTGTTCGCCATGGCCATGCTGCGCCGGGCCATCATCGTCGGCTGCGCCATGATGGCCATCGGCCTGGGGGCCTGACATGCGCATCCATCGCTCCACTGCCCGCTGGGCACTGGTGGTCTGCGCCGCGCTGCTATCGCTGGTCATGCTGCCACTGCTGGCGAACGCCCAGGACGTTCCCCGTGCCGCTCTCAAGCACCGGGCCGACCTTACCCGCGCCGCCCATGCCGCCTGGGGCCTGGATGCCCCGGTCGCGGCCTTCGCTGCCCAAATCCACCAGGAAAGCGGATGGAACCCCGAGGCCGTTTCCCGCGTCGGTGCCGTCGGCATGGCGCAGTTCATGCCCGCCACGGCGCGGTGGTGGTGCGAGGCCAACGGGCTGGGCGCTGCCGAGTGCCAGCCGACCAATCCGACATGGGCCATGCGGGCGCTGGTGGGCTACGACCGCTGGCTGTTTGACCGGGTGCGCGGCCCTTCCGAGTTCGACCGCCTATGGGCCGCCCTGCGGGCCTACAACGGCGGGCTGGGCCACTGGCAGCAGGAGGCCGCCACAGTACGCCCGGCGCTGGATCGGCAGGCGGTGGACAACGCCTGCGGCAAGGCCCGCCGCCACCCCAGCTTCTGCCCGGAAAACCTGGGCTATCCCCGCCGCATCCTGACCCTGTTGCAGCCCCGCTATCTCGCCTGGGGCCGTGGGGTGTCGGCATGAAGCTGCCCTTCATTCCGCCGCGGGCCAAGCTGCTGGGCGCCGTGCTTCTGGTGGCCGCCGTAGTGGCCGCCGTAGTGGCCGCCATCTACGCCTACGGCCAACAGCAGTTCGGGCAGGGAGAAAAGGCCGAGCGGACGGCATGGCTGGGCCGCGAGAACACCGCCCTGACCAAGGCCAACACCCGTATCAAGGAACTGGAAGACCAGGCCCGCGCCAGGGAGCGTGAGCACGCCCATGACATGGCCGCCGCATCGGCCAAATACCAAGAGGATTTGAAGCATGAAAAAGCTGCAAAGGACCGCGCTGTTGCTGATCTGCGCTCTGGCGCTCTGCGCCTGCGCATCCCCGTTGCCTGCCCCGATGGAGCCGGTGGAAGTGGAACCGCCGCGCCTGGCCCCGGCACCGTCGGACGTGATGGTGAAACGCGAGCCGAACTTTCTGTCCAGGCTTCTGAATTTCTTGTCGGACTCGCCAGCGAAGCCGACGAAGTAGTCCATCAACTGACTGCCTGCCAGGCGGTCGTTACCGCAGATCGCAAACAACAAGGGGAGCAGTAATGGAACAAACCGAAGGCGACCGCCGCGACAACTCTCAAATCATGCATAGCATCGGTCAGCTGACCGGCGCGGTGCAGGCCATGCACCAGGGCCTGACGGCCCGGATCGAAGACATCAAGGCCGATATCCGCCGCATGGAATCCGCACAGTCCGAACGCATGGACCGTATCGAGGACAGCCTCGGCCAGCGCATCGACAACCTGGAAACCAGCGTCGGCAAGCGTATCGACAGCCTGGGCACCCGCGTCAGCAACCTGGAAGCCGAAGACAAGCGCCTGATCGAGAAGACGGCCAAGCTGTCAGCCCTCGGCGGCGGTGTCGGCGGTGCGCTGGCAGCTGCTGCGGTCGAACTCATCAAGCGGATGTGACTGATGGCCCATTCTCAGGAAACCCGCGACAAGGTGCGGCAGCTGTACATCGAGGGCATGCCCTTGAACGGCGCTGCCGTCACTTGCGGGGTCAGCTATGACACGGCGCGGGACTGGAAGGCCAAGGCGCAGTCCAGGGGCGACGACTGGGATACGGCCCGTGCCGCCTACCGCATCAGCGAACAGGGCATGGATGACCTGAACAAGCAGCTGGTGGAAGATTTTGCCCGCCAGGTCATCACCACCACCCGCGAACTGGAGGAAGCCAAGATTCCCGCCGCCGACAAGGCGACGTTGCTGGCGCAGTTGGCCGATGCCTACGCCAAGTTCAGCAAATCATTCTCACGGCTCAATCCGCAGTTCTCCGGCCTCTCTGTAGCGTTGGACACGCTCAAGACCATCGCCGACCACCTGCGCCTGCACGATCCCGCAGCTTTGAAGGCGCTACAACCGCACTTTGAAGAGGTCGGGGCCACCCTGGGGAAGCGCTATGGTGGGTAACGACCGGGCGATCAAGGAAGTCCGCAACTGGCGGGAGTTCGAGGAAGAACTGGCCAAGCTGGGCGAGGAAATCCGCAACACCATCGAACTGGAGTGCGAGGCTTTCGACACCGACCCGGCGGCCAGCAAGGCGCGGCGGGAACGGGCCTGGAATGACTACGAGTTCTTCTGCCGCACCTACTTCCCGCACTACGTCCCGACCGCCTTTTTCTCGCTGTTCCAGCAGTTCATCTTCAAGCGCCTGCCGGAGGTCATCGACGGCCACACGGATGGCCGCGAAGTGCATCAAGCCCCACGGGGCGAGGCCAAGTCGACCTACGAGACCCAGCTGGGCAGCTTGTGGTGCATCGTGACGGGCCGCAAGCACATGATCGGCATCATCATGAACACCGAGGAACAGGCCGCCGAAATGCTGGAGAGCATCAAGGCGGAACTGGACACCAACCCGCGCCTGGCGATGGACTTCCCGGAGGCTTGCGGGCGCGGTCGGGTGTGGCAGGCGACGACGATTGTCACGGCCAACAATCGCAAGGTGCGGATCGGCGGCACGGGCAAGAAAATCCGGGGTATGAAGCACGGCCCGCACCGGCCCGACCTGATCTTCCTGGATGACCTGGAAAACGACGACAACGTGCGGGACAAGGGCCAGCGCGACAAGGTGCAGGACTTCGTGCTGAAAGCCGTCCTCGGCTTGGCCGGTCCTGCCGGTGGTATGGATGTGTTCTGGCCAGGCACCAGCCTGCACTACGACGCCGCGATCAACCGCGTTTCTCGCAAGCCTGGCTGGCGTCGCAAGGTCTTCAAGTCGATTATGCAATGGCCCGACCGCATGGACCTGTGGGACAAGTGGGAAGGCATCTACACCGCCGGGGCCGATGACGAAGAGGCCAAGGAAGCCGCCGAAGCCGAGGCGCTGGCCTTCTACCAGTCAAACAAAGAGGCCATGGACGCCGGGGCCGTGGTTTCCTGGCCGGATGTGCGCCCGCTGTACCGCCTGATGTGCATGCGGGCGACCGACCACGATGCCTTTAACCAGGAGCAGCAGAACGAGGCTGGCAACGATGACACGGCCCCATTCAAGACCCTGCAATTCTGGGTGGATCGGCGTAACGACTGGCTCTTCTTCGGGTCCATCGACCCGTCGCTGGGCAAGCAGAACAAGAAGCGCGACCCGTCGGCCATCCTGGTGGGAGGTCTGAACCGCAACACGATGGTGCTGGACGTGGTGGAGGCGGATATCTGCCGCCGGGTTCCCGACCTCATCATCAGCCGCGCCATCGACCTACAGGCTGAATACCAGTGCCTGGCCTGGGGCGTGGAGACCGTGCAGTTCCAAGAATTCATGTACACCGAACTGCTCAAGCGTGCCGCCCTGCTGGGCATCGCCTTCCCCGGCATTCCGATGCCGGAGAACGTGGAAAAGGACTTGCGGATCATCTCGCTGCAACCCCATGTGGCCAACGGGAAGATTCGCACCCACCGCTCCCATGGGGTGCTGAACGAGCAGTTGAAGTTCTGGCCGGAAGCCGACCATGACGACGGCCCGGACGCCCTGGAAAAGCTCTGGAAGCTCGCCACCCAGTTCGCGGGCGAATGGCAATACACGTCGGCGGCGGCATCACGCCGGGACCGCCGCAGCACCAGCCGCGCCAGCGGCCATTCTGACGATTGGGACGATGATGATTAAAGAGATCAAGGCCGCACTGGCCAAGGTGGCCCGCTCCGGGCTGGACAAGTTGCAGGCGGGTGCCCGTTCCACCCAGGGCAACAGCCTCAACTACGCCTCGGTGAACACCCTGGACCCGTCGCGGCTCGCCGCCGCGTTTGCCTCTGCCGACCAGGGCTTCATCACCGACCAGGCGACCCTGTTTGAACTGGTCGAAGAGCAAGACCCGCACATCTTCGCCGAACTGGCGAAGCGCCGCCGGGCGGTGACCGGCCTCGGCTGGCAGCTGCACCCGCCCAAGGATGCCAGCCAGGCCGAAATCGACCGCACCGAGGAACTGGCGGACATGCTGCGCAACATCCCGCGCTTCGAGGACGCCCAGTACGACCTCACCGACGCCATCGGCAAGGGCTTCGCCGCCCTGGAGATCGAGTGGAAGACGGGCAGCACCTGGCTGCCGCAGGCGCTCCACTGGGTGCCGCAGCGCATGTTCCAGGTGGATCGTGACACCGGGGCCATCCAGTTCCTCAAGATGGGGCTGCCGGAGGCCCTGCGTGAATGGGGCTGGGTGGTCCATGAGCACCGGGCGAAGTCCGGCTACATCGAACAGGCCGCGCTGTTCCGTGTGCTGGCCTGGACGTATGCCTACAAGGCTTACAACGTCCGCGACATGCAGCGCTTCCTGGAGGTCTACGGCCTGCCGTTGCGTCTGGGCAAGTATCCGGCGGGCATCGCCCCCAAACAGCGCGACGAACTGCTGAAAGCGGTGCGCAACATCGGCAACGATGGCGCGGGCGTGGTCCCCAGCACCATGTCCATCGACTTCATCCAGGCAACGAAGACCGGCACGGTCGATGACTTCCTGAACGCGGTCGGCTACTGGGAGCGCAAGCAGTCCATGGCGATCCTGGGCGGGACGCTGACCAGCCAGGCCGACGGCAAGACCAGCACCAACGCCCTGGGCGCGATCCATGACAAGGTCCGGCGCGAAATCATGCTGCACGATGTCCGCCAGATCGAACCGACCATGAACGGTCAGGTAGTGCGCCCGGTGGCGCTCATCAACGGCATGTTCCCGGCGGATCGGCTGCCGACCTTCGGCTACCAGACCGAAGAAACGGTCGATCAGGCCAAGATGGTGGATGTCCTGGTCAAGGCCGCCGACGTGGGCATGGAGATCGACGTGGAGTGGGCGCACCAGACCATGCAGATTCCCCGCGCCGCAAAGGGGGCCAAGCTGCTGGTGACGTCCGGCAAGCCGACCACGTCGCCCGCCGACGCTGCCCTGGTGCGCCTAGCGGCGCTGGCCAAGGCCGGAGAGCAGGACATCACCGGCCCCTATGCCGCCCAGCTGGCCGCCCTGTGCGCACCGCATGAGCAGGCCCTCATTCAGCAGATTGCCGCCGTCGTCGCCGAGGCGGGAGACTTCGACGAAGCCCTGGCCGGGATCGAAGCCTTGAAGGCGAACAACCCGAAGTGGGCGGAAGCCATGGCGCGGGGCATGGCGGCGGCGAACTTGGCCGGGCGGTCTGACATCGGGAATGGGGAGTAAGGACCATGCTGCAAATCGAAGATATGAACATCGCCTGGTGCATTGCAGAAGCTAAGGCCCAGGAGAAAGACCAGCTGCATCCAGAGTTCAGCCGCTTCATGGCTGCGACGGCCTTGCATCTGGAAACCATGCAGAAGAACGTGGCAATGCTTCGGGCTGCATTGGTAGGGATGGTCGGTTCTGACGACGATGACGCCCTGCGGCAGATGGAGGCTGCAATCCGCCTGCTACCGGCCCCGGATTCCGACAAGGCGGTAACCATCAACGCGATCCACGCGCTACTTGCAACCGGGGGCAAAAATGAATCGTGAACAGCATCTGCTCTTGTGCCTTGCAGAAGAGTGCGCAGAAGTCGCGCAGCGGGCAAGCAAGGCGCTCCGTTTCGGGCTTGATGAGGTACAGCCAGGCCAGGAACTGACAAACGAAGAACGGCTGTGGCAGGAAATGAACGACCTGGCCGGGGTGGCGGAAATGATTATTTCCCTGCGGAGGAAAGGCGGGCTATCTAGGTCCGCTGTTGATGCAAAAAAGGCGAAGGTGGAGAAGTTTCTGCGCTACTCGGGAGAGTGCGGAACCTTGACCTCGGAAATATAGGCGATGCCACCGACTCCAGACCAGCTTCAGTTCTCCGAAGCCATCGACTTCTTCAAGCAGAAAATCCGCCTGCCTTCTTCGGGCTGGACGGACATCTGGCAGGAGCAGCACAGCCACGGCTTTGTGGTGGCCGGGGCGGCCCATGATGCCCTGGTGGAAGACTTCTACAACGCCATCCGCCAGGCCAAGGAATCGGGCACCGGCTATCCGGCTTTCCGCAAGCAGTTCGATGAGATCGTGGCCAAGCACGGCTGGGCCTACAACGGCACCCCCGGCTGGCGCAGCAAGGTCATCTACGACACCAATGTCACCCAGGCGTACAACGCTGGCCGGTACCAGCAGATGACGGCCGTCAAGCACCTGCGGCCCTACTGGCGCTACCGGCACACCAGCTTTGAGCACCCGCGCCTTGAGCACAAGGCATGGAACGGCCTGATCCTGCCCGCCGATGACCCGTGGTGGAACACTCACATGCCGCAGAACGGCTGGGGCTGCAAGTGCAAGGTCGATTCGCTCTCCCGCCTGGAGGCCAGCCGCGAATGGGAGAAGAACGGCAAGAGCGGCCCCGACGAAGCGCCGCCCATCGAATGGGAAGAGCGCGTGGTGGGCAAGAACGGCAGCGCCCCGCGCACTGTGCGCACCCCGAAGGGCATTGACCCAGGCTTCGCCTACAACCCTGGCAAGGCATGGCTGGAGCCGCAGACGGTGCCGCCCCTGCAAGGCTACGACGCGGTGCTGAAAGAGCGCGGGACGCCCTGGCCAACGGGCTTTACCCCGCCGCCGATGCCTAAGCCGACCGTGGTTCCGAAAAGTGCCCTGCTGCCAGCCAAAACGGCCCCCGAAGTGGCCGTAGCGGACTTCCTGGATGTCTTCGGGGCCACCATGGACGAAGGCGCGGCATTCACCGATGCGGCAGGCAGCACGCTGGCCATCACCAAGGCACTTTTCGAGGACGGCGCGGGGGAGTTCAAGTGGCTGTCGAAGCCCGGAAAGGCCGCCCGCCTAGAGTACATCAACCTACTGGCCATGACAGTAATTGAGCCGGACGAAATCTGGTGGGTCTGGGTGAAAGACCACGGCGACAAGGGCCGGTGGCGTCTAAAGCGCCGCTACCTGCGAGCCTTCGAGGTGGAAGGGACGGACGAATTCGGCGTGGCGGTCTTCGAGTGGGGAAAAACCGGCTGGACAGGCTCCACCGCCTTTATGGGAACCCAGAAAACCGAGGCCGCCCGCGAGGCGTACTTTGATAAACAGCGGGCGGGCAGGCTGGTATTCAGCAAATAAAAAACGCGGCCTTTTCAGGGGCCGCGTTAGTTGTGGCTCGGATACTGTGCAGTAGCGCCGAAGCGCAGTCTGACCTAACCACGGACACAGCATATGCAATTCACCATCGAATTTCAAGCCGACCACCTGGCCAGGGCCATGGAAGCCGTCCGCCTCGAAATCGCCACGCCCCAGCAGATGCTGGGCAGCCTGGGCGAATCGCTGCTGCGGGTGAATCAGGAGCGCCATGACCAGGGCCTGGCCCCAGACGGTACAAAATGGAAGGAAGCGTCGCCGATGACCATCGGCTCGGCGGTTTGGAAGTCCCAGGACGATTCATTCCGCAAGAATGGCCAGATGAGCCTGGCCACGGCCAAGAAAGTGCAGGAGAAGAAGCGCCGAATCCTCTACGACCACGGCGACATGCTGGGGAGCTTCAATTACCAGGTACAGGGGACCGAGTTGAAACTCGGGTTCAGCGATCAGAAGGCCGTGTGGCATCACTTCGGCACCGGCACCTACGGTCCCAAGGGAGCCGCCTACACAATCACGCCGAAGAAGGCCAAGGCGCTGGCCTTCGGTGGGCTATTCAGGAAGCGGGTGACCCATCCCGGCATCCCGGCCCGCCAGCTGGTCGGTTTTCCTTCCTCTGACCAGCGCCTGGTGGCCGACGTTATTGAAGACCATCTGACGGCTGTATTAAATCGGGTTCGGTGACCAATTAAACGGCCTTCAAACTGGGGTAATTTCCGTACCGGCCTACGCTATTTCCCGCAGTTTCCACCAAGATTTCCCGCACTTTATCCCCGCAGCCGTCCAGAAATCAGGAATTCAGTGTTTCGGGCAACTTTCCAGTAACGACGGGCTTTTCGGGCCAATTTTCTCGCCGTTCACCTGTCCGGTTTCTCCCCCCTCCCTACTAGTTCCTGCGCCAGTTCTCGAACGGTCTTGGTTTTGCTTTGAGTGGTGCTCATTTCGTGTCCTTTCGTCTGGTGAGTCGGTTGAAACCCGCCGCGATCTCGGCGGCCAGGATGACGCCTTCCGCGCTTTCCATATTGCTGTCTGGCGCGATGCCGGGATTGGGCAAATGGCCCATGGCCTCGGCCAGGAAGTTGTGCGGGGTCGGGGCGAAGGCCTTGAGCAGGGCGATGGCCTTGGCAGCAGGCATATCGGTACCCAGCGCGAGCTGAACCGCATAGTTGCCGGCGTGTCTCGCTTCGGGCGCGTTCAGGATGGCGCGGATACGGGCCTGTTCGCCGGCCACAACCTCCAGCAGGGCGGGATCGTGTTCAGGCATGGGCTTTTGCCTCCTCGCGCTTTTCCATCACGAAGGCCTCGATCCGGCTCGGCTGGGCCAGGGCCTCGGGGGCGTTTTTCAGCAGCCCGGCCACGGTTTGCAGATCGAGATCGGTTTCAGCCAGCTCCAGGGCCGCCTCCATGCGGCCGGAGGCCTCCGACAGGCTCAAGACAGCCTGGTAGCGCATGCGCACGGCAGTGCGGATCTTGTCGGCATCTGCCAGGGCGAGCGGGCCGGCAAGCTGTGCGGGCTTGGCGTACTCACTCATGGCCGCGCCTCCCGAAGGCGAGGATCTGCGCCCTCAGTTCCTGGGCCTCGCCGGCCAGGTCGTAGGTGCGACGACCGACTGAGGAAATCCGCGCCCAGGCGGCTTCGTCGGTCAGGTCGGATTTGAGGATGCCGGCGACGGTCTCGGCGTCCAGGCCATGCTCGGCCATGAGCACGACACCGCGGTTCCAGCGGACTTGATCGGCGGCAGCGGACTGCATGAGCTGCCGCGCGTCGCGCTCGATGCCAGCGGCGACCTGCGGGTCAATGTGGCCGCCCTCGATGGCGGCCAGGCAGGCCAGGCCGATGAACTTGGCGCGGTGATTGCGCTCAAGCTCGGCCATGGCCTCACGGGTGGCGGTGGCTTTGTCGAAACTCATCTCTTGGGCTCCTTCAGTGCAGGTGACTCGATGGTCGCGCAGTTTTCTTGACATGAAATCAGGGGGGTTGATGTCAGGATGCGATCGATCTGCCGCGCACTGCTGGGCACCAGGAGGCCGCTCCTGAAGACATCGAAGAGGATGCGTTCGATCGGCGTGGCATGGGACGGGGCGACAGCCAACTGGCGCCAGGCGGGCCACTTGCGCGTCTCGAATCGGCTGATCTCGGCGGCCAGGGCGGCGGCGTCCCGGCCGTCTACCAGGGCGGCCGCCTCTGCTATCAGGGTGTCGCGGTAGGCCATCCGGCGCAGCGTCTTCAGCTTGCGGATGCCGGCGCCCTTGAGGCCCAGGCCGGTCTCCAGCGACACCCCCTCATCCATCGCCGCGACAAAGCCGGCCAGCAGCCAGAGCCGGAGCGGCTCGGGGAAGCCGGCCACCGGCTTGGAGAGGACCGAGCGCAGTTGCAGGCAGTGCTGGAGTGGCGTCGTATCTGTCAATGTCAACCCAGGAGGAGAGTCAACTGGTATGTCAACCCCGAGAAAATCCCACCCACTAGCGAAAAGTCTGGGTTCGAATTGCCCGTAAGGCGTTTTTCCCAGGAAGGACCCACTATTTGCCCAGCTCGTACTTCAGCGCCCTGACCAGCTCCCGCTCCATGCGCTCTTCGATCACTCGCTGAGCAACACCGTGGAAATCGAATCGAGGCTTGTAGTTCGGCTTCCTGCCGAAGGCCAGCACGGGGGTTACGCGGCCGGTGCCGAGCAGCTTCCATACCCCGAGCGGCTTGCCGTTCGACTTGCTGCGGGCGACGAAATACTGTGTGCCGAGGTGACGATGGATAATCTTCTGCGCGATCCCGGCCTTCCTGGCCCGCTTGCTCATCGTGTTGACGCCCAGCCTGCCCAGCTGGGTCAGTATCTTGACGATCTCGCCACGGCTCATATTCCCGTAGGCATCAAGCTCAGCACCCCGGCCAGGGTAGGCATAAGTGCCCAGCCGCCGCTCGGAGCGCTTGAGCACACGGCTGCCGCCATAGACCTGGGGGCGCATGTACCGATCAGGCGGGATCGCCTTGAACGCCTCATCCTTGAAATCGACCGTCATCGTCGGATTGGTCTCCGTGGCCTTGTGCACGTAGATGCTGCGCTTCGTGTATGGCGTCGGGTTGGCGAATGCGCTCTCCATCTCCTTCTGGAGTGACTTCCTGATACCGAAGCCCAGGTTGTTCAGCGCACGCGCGGACACGCTGTTCGACTGCTTGCCTAAGCGGTTCAGTACCCGTGTCACGTTGTCCACGCCCTTGATTTCAAGCTTGATCATTTCCATGCTCCTTCTTCAAATCGAGTGCCGTTGTCTGCACCCCATGCCTCTTGCGCGCAGCCTCCAAGGCGCTCGCATCGATCTCCTTCAGCCAGGCGGCATGATCACGGACCATCTGCGCCATACCAGCCATCCACTCAGCCCAGAAAGCACGCTCGCCATGGTCAGCCCCATCGATAGCCCCCCAGACCTCCAGGGCCTCGGCCTCGGTCCATTCACCACAGCAAACGAACCAAGCCCGAACCGTGATGAAGTCTGAGCGCAGACCGCCCAGATCATCGCGGCTGTTGCTTCCTCGCGTTGCGGGTGTTTCAGGCGTTGCCCTGTCTGAGTTGTTGCGTGATAAAACCGCATGGGCTAAGGCTTTCAGGCTCATCGTTGCGCCTTTGTTGCATGGTTTGTTGCGGGGCCGCCCCTTGTTGTTGCGTGTTGCCCCCTCTTTAGAGGGGCAACAGCGCAACAGGGGGCAGGGGACATAGTTCATTTCTGCTTGCCCCTGGGGGTAATCCGCCCCTCATGCTGTGCGCGCTGTAACGCGCGGCTGATGGTGGACTTGTGCACCTCCAGTTCCCTGGCGATGTCGGTCACAGAAAGACCAAGCCCATGCAGCTCGATGGAGCGCTCATAGGTCGAGTTTTCCAAGGGGCTGGTTGCCCAGGCCTGCCGGCCTTGGTCGTCGGTACCGAGTGCGGCCTCGAACGGGTCAACGTCAGCGCCAAACAGTCCTCGCGCCTTCTCGAAGTGGACTTCAAAGCGGGCGCCTTGGCTGGGGTCGTAATCGGTTGGGTGTCGCAGAGCCAGCACCAGGTCGAGAAGATCCTCGCGCTTGCTGGTGCCACGCTGCTGTCCGCTCTTGCCGGCGTGGTGGACGAACAGGATGGCCCTGCCCTTGGCGCGATGCCTCAGAGCCCATTCAGAAACCGAGAGCCAGCTCTCCGCGTCGTTCTCGCTGCCACCCCAACGGACCAGGGAGCTCAGGTTGTCGACGATGATCAGGGCGGTGTCATCCTCCACCTGTTCATCGATGGCCATCTGCCCATCCAACAGGGCCAGATCAGGCATGCCGCGCGGCTGCAGGTCTGGGGTGATGATTCGGAGATAGCCCTTGGGGGGCTCCTTATCGTTGGCTTTCACCAACTCCGCCAAGCGTTGTTGCAGGCTGGCGGCCGGCATCTCCCCATCGATGTGCAGCACCTTGCGCGGCTCAGGTGCTGACCAGCCCATGAACTGTGCGCCAGCCGCCACCGCATAGCCGAAACCCATGACGAACTGCGTCTTCCCAACACCACGCTTAGCGTAGATCATCCCCAGGCTCTGCTCGTGGAGCACAGGGTCTATGAGGGCTTTCCTGGGTGGAATGGGTGTTGTCAGGAAATCTTCGAGGTTGATTGCGACGAGCCCTGTTGCGCTCGGTGTTGCGCGCCGTCGCGCTGCGCGCTGCTCTTCGGTCTCTGCAACCAACTCAAGCACCATTCAGCCCCACCAGCAGAGTGGCACCTGGTGCGTGCCAGTAATGCCACGGCACGGCTACGGTGCCAACGGCGCAGGCGGTCAAGGTGCGTGGACGGATGGCCAGCAGTGCATCGGCGACAGCTTGCACCCGATGCGCATCATGCCGGCAGTAGGCGATGATCAGGTCCAGGCCCGCGAGCGCCGCGAGGTCGTAGCCGTCCACCGGCTTGTCGGATGGCAGCACGATCCTGGGCTGGCCTTTGGCCAGATCCCACCCCAGGGCCACCACGAACCAGCCAAGGGGAAGCTTGGGCACCAGCCCCCGACGCCTGGCCTCGGCCAATTCGCGGCCAAAGGGCGGCAGCCGGCGGGCGCCGCGCTGATCAGCCGGCATCGCGGCAACCCTGGCCGTGGGTATCGAACTGATCCATGCGACTGATGATTTCTTGGAGGCGGGCGGCAAGCACATCTACGACGCGCCACGGGTAGCTGCCCGTCTCATGCATCGCTTTCAATGCCTCGGCAAGAGCAGCAGCGTCGTGGAGGTCATCTATGGCCTTCAGGATGATGTCAGCGGTACTCATGCCTTACCTCCTTCCTTGCCGGCCCCGGCCATCGCCAGGGAGATCACTGTCGCCACTTGGCGGCCGGCATCGGCCGCCGCGTTTAACTTGGTTTCCTGCTCCAGCTGCTCGTATTCGTACAGCCAGAGGATTTCGCCGACCCGGCCCATGAAGCCGAACAGGCGAGCCAGGCCGTCACGGGGATCTGCAGCACGTTGGAAGGCCAGAATCTCGTCGACGGCCACCTCCACGAAGGCCGAGGCCATTTCCTCGTGTGAGGTGAGCTCGACGCTGTCGTGAACGCTCTGCAGGAAGACGCTGGCAGCGAAGCGCCCGTCCTGGTAGGCCTCACCAGTTATGTCGATCTGAGGGATATGGGCGCCGGATTCAGCCATGATGCACCTCGTCGCGCAGGGACTTGTGCGCTTCGCTGGTCTGCTCAAACACGCCGTCGTAGTGGTCGGCCCAATAGCCCGCCATGTACTCGCCGATCTTGGCCAGGCGCCAGACTTCCGTGTCCCGCTGGGCCAGCTTCATGATGGCGCCGAAGAGACCGTCCAGGTCCAGGAGGAGGTCTTTCGCCAGGCTGGCGCTGTCCGTGTGTTCGCCCAACGCCTTGATGAGGGCAGCAGTATCGGTGCCGCCTGGCTGTTGCGCAGTAGGCTTAGCTTTAGGCATGGTTTTCTCCTTCGTCGTCGTTGAGGAAGCGTTCAATGGCGTCGATGACGCCCTGCTTGTGGCGTCCACCTTTGCGGTAGGTGTGTGCACAAGGTCCGCAGAGCCGGTAGAGAAAGGCCACGGGCACTGGGGTAAGGGATGGGTAGAGGCAGATCGTCAGGCGCGGCTTGCGGGCCGCGGTGAAGGCCTTGCCGCAACTCGGGCAGACGCGGCAAGGCTGCCCGACAGGGGTGGACCACTCGCGCACGTCGCGGAAGGCCTCAAGCATGTGCTGGATGCGCTTGCCACGCGGCAGGGCTTCGAGGCGGATGCTCATCACGCGCACTTGCTGCCACTGCGGGCAGATCGGATGCGTTCAGAGATCCAGTCGTTGACTTCATCGTCGATCCAGCCGACGGCCTTGCCGCTGTCGGCCAGCGGGATGGGCTTGGGGAATTTGCCCTGCTGGATCAGTTCGTAGAGGGTGCTACGGGATAGCCCGGTACGGGCTTCGACTTCAGGGCGCCGGAGAATGCTCGGAGTGTGGTGCTGAGTGGCCATGATTGGAACCTCCTGGGTTCGTGCGGTACATGGCTACCCCATTATGTGCGGAGAAACAGAAAGAACAACGCTAAGGTTTTTTCTCTGCAATGTTTCGGATTTGGCTAGCAGATTTCTTGTTTTTCTCGCAGAGAGCTCGCCATCTATGAGCATCGGGCGTCAAGGCGTCCACCTGGGCTTTCAACTGCTCCACTTCCTTGTGCATCGCACTCAACGCCTCTTGGCATGACGCCAGATCTCCTGGTGGATGATAGGCTTCGTAGACGTTGATGCACAGCCTGGCCGTAGGTTGTCCGAAAGCCACAAATGGGTAATCGATGAAATGTTCCTCTCCGTATTTTTCTCTTGCCCAAACGAGCAAATAAGCAAAACGGTAGAGGCCGTCTTTTCCGCGCTGCAGCTTGCCGCTGTTGGTTGCGTACGATACCCGCTTTCGGATTCTGTCCTCGGCAGTTCTTTGTGTGTCGTTCTTGTCCTTGATTCGGCTGGCAATGAATTTTGTTGCCTCATCGAGACTGAGTTGATCGTCGAGCTGCATATCAACTCCCCCTACCGGCACCGGCCTTGAGCCCGTCCAGATAGTCCGCCCAAGCCTGCAGCATCTCCCGCCGCTGCTTCAGGTGTGCGGTGCGGTTGTATGCGCGGCCGTTCGGATCGCGAACGGCGTGAGCGAGCTGGTGCTCGATCCAATCCGGGCGGAACCCGAGCACCTCATCCAGGAGCGTGCGGGCCGTGGCCCGGAAGCCGTGGCTGGTGAGGGTGTCCTTGTCGTAACCAAGGCGGCGCAGGCCGGCATTCAGGGTGTTCTCGCTCATAGGTTTGGCATGGTCGCGCACGCCCGGAAAGACCCAGCGGCTTCGACCGGTGAGTGGATGCAGCTCGCGCAGGATCTCCACCACCTTGTGAGGCAAAGGCACCAGGTGGGGCACTCGGGTCTTCATCTTCTCGGCAGGGATGGACCAGGAGGCCTCTTTGAAGTCTACCTCGGCCCACTCCATCTGCCGCAGCTCCCCGGGTCGGACCAGGAGCATGGGCAGGAGCTGCAGGGCGCACTTCACCGGGAAGGTGCCGGTGAAGCCATCGATGGCCAGAAGCAGGGGGCTGATCTCTTTGGGGTCGGTAATGGCCGGGTAGTGCTTCGGTTTCCATGGAGTGAGGGACCCGCGCAAATCGCCCGTAGGGTCCCGCATAGCGCGCCCTGTGGCCACGGCATAGCGGAAGACCTGTCCAGCATTTTGCAGGGCACGGTGGGCCGTCTCGATGGCGCCGCGGCCTTCGATGCGGCGGAGTACGGTCAGTATATCCGGCGCCGTGATGTCGGCGACCGGCCGGGAGCCGAGCCAGGGGAACAGATCGCGCTCCAGTCGGCGGATGATCTTTTCGGCATGCCCCCGGGCCCAGTGGATGGACTGCTTGGCAAACCACTCCCGAGCAACCGCCTCGAAACTGTTGGCGGCCGCGTCTTCCTTGGCACGCTTGGCGGCTTTGCGATGTTCGCCCGGGTCAACGCCGTCGGCCAGCAATTTGCGGGCATCGTCCCGCCTCTCGCGGGCTCTGGCCAGGGTCACGTCTGGATAGACCCCGAGGGACAGCCGCTTCTCTTTACCGCCGAATCGGTACTTGAGCCGCCACCACTTGCCTCCGCCTGGAGCGACCTCCAGGTAGAGACCACGTTCATCGAAGAGCCGGATAGGCTTTTCGCCAGGCTGCGCCTTGCGGATAGCGGTGTCTGTCAGGGGCATGGGGGCATCTCCCGTAGATGCTTTGGGGGTTGCCCCCAATATTGCCCCCATTTGACCCCGGCTTCAAGCGGCTTTGCTCGGAAACTGCCGGAAATAAAAACCCCGCAGAGCCTTATGCTGTACGGGGTTTTCGGAATTCGGCGGAATTCGCCGGATGTTTTATTGGTGGAGCGGAGGAGGATCGAACTCCCGACCTTCGCATTGCGAACGCGACGCTCTCCCAGCTGAGCTACCGCCCCAAAAGAGCGGCGAATATAGCAAAAAATGCGTGCGCCAACTAGGCTCGCCCCTGCTTGTGCGCCCAGGCGAGCAGCCCGGCGCCGGCGAGGATCATGGGCAGGCTGAGCCACTGGCCCATGGTGAGGCCCAGGGCGAGGACGCCGAGGAAGGCATCGGGTTCGCGGGTGAACTCGGCGATAAAGCGCAAGGCCCCGTAGCCGATGAGGAACACCGCCGAGACGGCCCCCATGGGCCGCGGCCGGCGGGCGTAGAGCCAGACCAGGACGAAGAGGGCGAGGCCCTCCAGGGCGAACTGGTAGAGCTGGGAGGGGTGGCGCGGCAGGCCGTCGCCCGCCTGGGGGAAGACCATGCCCCAGGGCAGATCGGTCGCCCGGCCCCAGAGCTCGCCGTTGATGAAGTTGCCCAGGCGCCCCGCCGCCAGCCCCAGGGGCACCAGGGGCGCGATGAAATCGGTGACCCCGAGCCAGCGCCAGCCCCGCTTGCGGGCGAAGAACCAGAGCGCGAGGCAGACCCCGAGGAAGCCGCCGTGGAAGCTCATGCCGCCTTCCCACACGGCGAGGATCTCGGTGGGGTTGGCCGCATAGTAGGCCGGCTTGTAGAAGAGCACATAGCCCAGGCGCCCGCCCAGGATGGTGCCCAGCACGCCGTAGAACAGGGCGTCCTCGAGATCCCTCGGCGCCCAGCCGAGCTCCGGGCGGCGCCGCATGTAGAGCCGGCCCAGGACGATGACCAGGATGAAGGCCAAGAGGTACATGAGGCCGTACCAGTGTATGGCCAGGGGACCGAGCCGGATGGCGACGGGGTCGAACTCGGGATGGACGAGCATGTCGGGGCGGGCCGCTGGGTTAGAATCCGATGCATTATAGCTTTCGGCCCCTAGGGGCCGGCCTTCAGGAATCCGAATCGAGGTCCGCCATGCCCCAGTACCGTTCCCGCACCACCACCCACGGCCGCAACATGGCGGGTGCCCGCGCCCTCTGGCGCGCCACCGGCATGAAGGATGGCGACTTCGACAAGCCCATCGTCGCCGTGGTCAACTCCTTCACCCAGTTCGTGCCGGGCCACGTGCACCTGAAGGACCTGGGCCAGCTGGTGGCGCGCGAGATCGAGGCGGCCGGCGGCGTGGCCAAGGAGTTCAACACCATCGCGGTGGACGACGGCATCGCCATGGGCCACGGCGGCATGCTCTATTCGCTGCCCAGCCGCGACCTCATCGCCGACTCGGTCGAATACATGGTCAACGCCCACTGCGCCGACGCCATGGTGTGCATCTCCAACTGCGACAAGATCACCCCCGGCATGCTCATGGCGGCGTTGCGCCTCAACATCCCCGCGGTGTTCGTCTCGGGTGGCCCCATGGAGGCGGGCAAGACCCGGCTCGCGGGCAAGGAGGTGCACCTGGACCTGGTCGATGCCATGGTCATGGCCGCCGACAGCCAGGCGAGCGATGCGGAGGTCGCCCAGGTGGAGCGCTCCGCCTGCCCGACCTGCGGCTCCTGCTCCGGCATGTTCACCGCCAACTCCATGAACTGCCTGACCGAGGCGCTGGGCCTCTCGCTGCCTGGCAACGGCTCGCTGCTCGCCACCCACGTCGACCGCAAGGGCCTCTTCCTCAAGGCCGGCCGTCTCGTCGTCGAGCTGGCAAAGCGCTACTACGAGCAGGACGACGCCTCGGTGCTGCCGCGCGCCATCGCGAGCTTCCAGGCCTTCGAGAACGCCATGGCCCTGGACATCGCCATGGGCGGCTCGACCAACACCGTGCTGCACCTCCTGGCCGCGGCGCGCGAGGCCGGGGTGGACTTCACCATGAAGGACATCGACCGCATGAGCCGCCGCGTGCCGCATCTGGCCAAGGTCGCCCCCAGCATCCAGACCTACCACATGGAGGACGTGCACCGCGCCGGCGGCGTGATGGCGATCCTGGGCGAGCTCGACCGCGCGGGGCTCCTGCACCGCGACCTGCCCACCGTGCACAGCGCCACCCTGGCCGCGGCGCTGGATGCCTGGGACATCAAGCGCGACGTCTCCGAGGCCGTGCGCGAGTTCTACCTGGCCGGCCCCGCCGGCATCCCGACCCAGGAGGCGTTTTCCCAGCCCACCCGCTATCCCCACTTGGACGACGACCGCGCGAACGGCTGCATCCGCGACAAGCAGCATGCCTACAGCCAGGACGGGGGGCTCGCGGTGCTCTACGGCAACCTCGCCCGCGACGGCTGCATCGTGAAGACCGCCGGCGTGGACGAGGGCATCCTCAAGTTCACGGGACCGGCGCGCCTCTTCGAGTCCCAGGACGCCGCCGTGGACGGCATCCTGGGCGGCAAGGTCAAGGCGGGCGACGTGGTCGTCATCCGCTACGAGGGCCCGCGCGGCGGCCCCGGCATGCAGGAGATGCTCTACCCGACCAGCTATCTCAAGTCCATGGGCCTGGGCCGCGCCTGCGCCCTGATCACCGACGGGCGCTTCTCCGGCGGCACCTCCGGGCTGTCCATCGGCCACGTCTCGCCCGAGGCCGCCGAGGGCGGCGCGATCGGCCTGGTCCAGGACGGCGACGCGATCGAGATCGACATCCCCAACCGGCGCATCGAGCTCGCCGTCTCGGAGGAGGAGCTCGCCCGGCGCCGCGCGGCCATGGAGGCGAAGGGCCGCGACGCCTGGAAGCCCGCGGGGCGCAACCGACCGGTGTCGGCCGCGCTCCGGGCCTATGCGGCGATGACCACCTCGGCCGCCTACGGCGCGGTGCGCGACGTGTCGCAGGTCGAGAAGGGCTGAGCCCTGCGTAGGGGGCGAACCTGAAAAGACATGCAAACAGGGCATGGCCGTGGGAGCGGCTTCAGCCGCGAACGCAATGCCAGCCGGGGCTTCGCGGCTGAAGCCGCTCCCACAGGCTGCACTTGCAGATTGTCGGATCGGTAGAATCATGGAATGCACCATCAAGGGGAATCGCATGAATGCAGCCGAAGCGCTCAACAGCCGCCTGTCCATCCCGGGCCAGCTCGTCTTCAGGGAAGGCACGGACGGCCTCGTCTTCGCGGACATCGACAACGCCCACGCCGTGGCGAGCCTGTGCCTGCAGGGCGGCCACCTGACGAGCTGGCGGCCCAAGGACCAGGACAGGCCCGTGGTCTGGCTCTCCGAGGCGGCCAGGTTCGCGCGGGGCAAGTCCATCCGCGGCGGCGTGCCCGTGTGCTGGCCCTGGTTCGGGCCCCACGCCACGGAGGCGGGCTGGCCCGCCCACGGCTACGCCCGCACCGTGGACTGGGAGGTGACCGACACCCGGGCGCTCGATGGCGGCGAGACCGAGATCGCGCTCGCCCTGGTGGAAAACGCGCAGACCCGTGCCCAGTGGCCGCACGCCTCGCGCCTGGAGATCCTGGTCACCGTGGGCCGGTCCTTGAAGCTCATCCTCATCACCACCAACCTCGGGGACCACGACTTCGTCATCGGCGAGGCCCTGCACACCTATTTCCAGGTCGGCGACATCGCCGATGTGCGTGTCACCGGCCTCGAGGGCTGCGAGTACCTGGACAAGGTGGAAGGCTTCGCCCGCAGGCGTGAGGTCGGCGCCATCGCCTTCGCCGGCGAGACCGACCGGGTCTACGTCGACACCGAGGCCGAGTGCGTGATCGAGGACGCGCGCCTCGGGCGCCGCATCCGCGTGGCCAAGTCGGGCAGCCGCTCCACCGTGGTCTGGACCCCCTGGACGGAGAAGGCCGAGAAGATGGGCGACTTCGGCCCCGGCGAGGCCGGCCCCGGCGGGACAAGCCGCGGCGGCTGGCGCCAGATGCTCTGCGTGGAGAGCGCCAACGCCCTGGACAACGCAGTGACCGTGCTGGCGGGGGCCACCCACCGGATGACTGTGGAATACCGCGTCGAATGACGGCGCGCGGCCAGGGCGATGGCACCAGGCTGATCAGGCGCAGCCCGTGCGGATGGGCAGCGATGCGGCTCCTCAGTACACCTTCCGGGCGAGCTTCAGCATCTTCGAGCTGAGGTTCAGCCCGGCCTGCCGGGCGGCGCTCAGATTGACCTCGAAGGTCAGCCGGCTGCCCTCGGGCACGATCACGATCATCACCGTCGAGCGGTCGATGCCTTCCCCCTCGGTGACGGTCAGCACCGGCCGCCCGGCCAGCTCGTCGCGGATGCGGGGAAGCCGGGCATGCTCGGAGGCCGCGATGAACAGGACCTGGCAGCCGCGGGCCTCGTGGGCGGAGGCCACCCGCCGCGTGCTCACGCGGCTGCCGCGAAGCTCCCTGCCCTCGTACCGGTCGAGATAGGGGCCAAAGGGGTCGGCTCCCAGCACGCAGAGGTAGACCGGATCGGGCATCGCCGGCCATTCCGAGAAGAGGGCGAAGTTGTAGAGAAAGGCCGCCTTGAGCTCGTATTCCGCCGCGCTCGGCGTGCCGGCCGCCCCCGCCAGGCCGTTGAGCAGCACGCCCAGCACGGCGATCAGCAGCGCGCGCCTAAAACGCATAGCGGACCGTCAGCGCGAAGACCCGGCCGTAGCCCGGTATCCGCGGCACCGGGGCATCGTCGCTGCCAGGCTCGAAGTAGCTGCGGTCCAGGAGGTTGTTCACGCGCAGCTGGAGCTCCAGGCCCGGCGCGAGCCGGTCGGCGGTCAGCGCCAGGTTGGCGATGGGGGCGAGGGGAAAGCGGTGGCGTTCGCCGCCCCAATCGTGCATGCGGGGGCCGACGGCATTGAGTTCCAGCGCCCCCTTGAGCGCCTCGCCCAGCACCGGCCCGAGCAGCGCGAGCTTGCCGATCCAGCGCGGGCTGTTGCGCAGGCGGCTGCCGTCCGCCAGCTCGACGGCCTGCAGCGCCAGGCTGGCGTCGAGCCGGTAGCCGGCCTGGAAGTGCCGGCGCAGGGCGGCCTCCAGGCCCCGGGCGCGGATGTTGTCGAGGTTCTGGTACTGCCAATCGCCGGCGACCACCTCCTGGGCGATGAGGTCGTCCAGCCTGTACTCGAAGAGGGAGGCGACGAGCTCGGTGCCCGGCGCGGGCCGCCACTCCGCCACGGCCTCCAGCGTCTCGATGGTCTCCGGCCTCAGGGCCGGGTTCGCGAGATACACCCCGGAGCCGTCCCCCGTGGCCAGTCCGAAGGCCGACTCGTAGGCATTCGGCGCGCGGTAGGCGCGGCCGGCGAGGAGCTTGAGGGTGGCGTCGGGGCGGGCCTGCCAGATCAGCCCCAGGCGCGGGCTGGTGCGGTTGCCATGCAGCTCGGAATGATCGAGGCGCAGCCCGGCATTGAGCCGCCAGTCGGGCGCGAAGACCCACTCGTCCTGCAGATAGGCGCCCCAGCGCCGGTCCGGGGTGTTCACGTCGAAGTCCGGCGCCGCGCCCAGGTCGCCGCCCTGCTGGTGCACCGCGACGTCTTCGCGGAACTCCAGGCCGGCCACCACCGTATGGCCCGCCCAGCGGCTGAAGAGCAGCCGCGCCTCGCCGGCCCACCGGCGCCCGGTCCCGTCCTCCACATTGATCAGCCGGGCGCCGTCCCAATAGGGATAGCGGCCTTGGTAGGTCATCTGCGCATAGCTGAGCCGCCCGCTGAACTCGACGTCCCCGGCAATCCGGGTGGCGTAGCGCGCGGCCAGGAGGGTGGCCGTGTCCTTGGCCCGAAAGCCGTCGTCGTCGAACAGGCCGCCGTAGAGCGCCGAGGAGGGCCGGCGCTCGCGCCGGCTCGCGATCAGGCTCACGCTGAAGTCGCCCTGGCTCAGGCGGGCGTAGACCTGTTCGTTGCGGGTGCGGTCCAGGCCGTGGGCGATGCCGTCCGGCGTCGGCGTGCCGTCGCGGGTGGGCAGCCCCAGGGCGGCCGCGTCCGGGTAATGCAGGTCGTTGCCGGACTGCCGGCCCAGCGTGGCCGACAGGGTCAGCGCCCCCGCATCGCCCAGGGGCCGGGTCAGCGTCGCCCGCCCGGCGCGGCGGTCCTCACTGTCGAGACGGCCCGCCACCTGCCCCGGCCCCAGGGCCGCCGCCGTCCTGGTGAGGACGTTGATGACCCCGAACATGGCGTTGGCGCCGTAGACGGAGGAGCCGGGACCGGGCACGTACTCGATGCGCTCGATGAGGGCGAGGTCCAGGGGAAACTCGTCGCCGACCAGGGCCTGCTCGTAGACGTTGTCGTTGATGGGCTCGCCGTCCACCAGGAGCAGGAAGCGCGTGTTGTAGTCGCCGGGGATGAGCAGGCCGCGGGCACCCAGGAAGTCGTAGGTGCGGTCGTTCAGGACATAGAGCCCGGGCAGGCTGGCGAGCGCCTCGCTGAGCGTGCGCCAGCCGTTGAGCCGGATGTCCTCGGCGGTGATGACGCGGGCGGCGGAGGGCGCCTGGGAAATCCTTTGCCTGAACTTGGAGGCCGAGACCACCTCCACCTGCAGGAGCTCCTCCAGGGACAGCTGGGCGACATCCACGACCGCGCGGGCCTGCCCCGGATACAGGCCCAGCACACCCGCGCAGGCCAGGCAGACAATAAGAAGCCTGGTCTCAGCCAGGCGGGGAATGGAGGGACACGTCGGGACCGCCGCAGGGCGGTTGGCGGGTATGGAGCGGGCACCCATAAACCCTCGCAACTGGATGGTTGTCTCTTATCGGTATGCTTGCACAGGCGCGCCCAGGCGATTGTAAAAAGATTGTAAACAAACAGGGGGAGCGGGCGTCCGCCCGCTCCCCCTGCCGGAAGGCGCCGGAGACCTCAGTGCGTGGTGGGCTTGATGAAGTTGACCACCTTCATTTCGCTCGGGCCCCTGCGCCCGCTCGAGCAGGCGCCCTCGGTCTCGGGCACGAAGCCCGTGGCCTCGTGCAAGAGGTTGATCACGTCCACCCAGTGGCGCTCCTTGGCCATCATGAGCGCGGTGCGGCCGACCTCGTTGGTCGCCCTGGGGTCGGCGCCGGCCGCGAGCAGCACCTCGCACACCGCCCCCTCGCCGCCGCCTGCGGCGAGCATCAGCGGCGTGAGGCCGAAGGCGATGTGGGCGTTGACGTCGGCGCCGGCCTCGACCAGGGCCTGCACGACCGGGGCGAAGCCGGTGTCCAGCTCATGGTTGTAGGCGGCCTTGAAGAGGGGGGTCCACTCCAGGCCGTCCCGGGCGTTGACGTCGGCGCCGGCCGCGAGCAGGGCCTGCACCGCCTCCAGGTGACCCTGCTGGGCCGCCGCGTGCAGCGCGGTATCCCCTTCCGCGTTGGTCCAGTTGGGGTTGGCGCCGGCCGCGAGCAGGCGGCGCGTTTCGTTCGCGTCGCCCTTGGCGGCGGCGGCGTAGAGTTCGGCGGACATGGTGGGGCTCCTCTATGGCTAATGCCCGAGCATTATACTCAACTATTCGGGCCTGCCTAGCCCGCTCAAAGCCCGAGCTCGCCCCAGAGCGCGTCCACCCGCCGCCGGACCTCGGCATCCATGGCGATGGGCGTGCCCCACTGCCGCTGGGTCTCGCCCGGCCACTTGTTGGTGGCGTCGATGCCCATCTTGGACCCAAGCCCGGAGACGGGGCTGGCGAAGTCCAGGTAGTCGATGGGGGTGTGCTCCACCAGCAGCGTGTCCCGGGCGGGGTCGACCCGGGTGGTGAGCGCCCAGATGACCTCGGGCCAGGAGCGGACGTCGACGTCGTCGTCGGTGACCAGGATGAACTTGGTGTACATGAACTGGCGCAGGAAGGACCACACGCCGAACATCACCCTTTTCGCATGCCCCGGGTACTGCTTCTTCATGCTGACCACCGCCATGCGGTAGCTGCAGCCCTCGGGCGGCAGGTAGAAGTCGGTGATCTCGGGGAACTGCTTCTGCAGCAGCGGCACGAAGACCTCGTTGAGCGCCACGCCCAGGATGGCCGGCTCGTCCGGCGGCTTGCCGGTATAGGTGCTGTGGTAGATGGGGTCGCGGCGCATCGTGATGCGCTCGACCGTGAAGACGGGGAAGGTCTCCTGCTCGTTGTAGTAGCCGGTGTGGTCGCCGAAGGGCCCTTCGACGGCGGTCTCGCCCGGATGGATCACCCCCTCCAGCACGATCTCGCTTGAGGCCGGCACCTGCAGCTCCGAACCCAGGGCGCGGGCCACCTCGGTCTTGGCCCCGCGCAGGAGGCCGGCGAACTGGTACTCGGACAATGCGTCCGGCACCGGCGTGACCGCACCCAGGATGGTGGCCGGGTCCGCCCCCAGGGCCACGGCCACGGGGAAGGGCTCGCCGGGGCGGGCCTCGCAGTGCTCGCGGAAGTCGAGCGCCCCGCCGCGGTGGGCGAGCCAGCGCATGATGAGCTTGTCGGGGCCGATGAGCTGCTGGCGGTAGATGCCCAGGTTCTGGCGGGCCTTGTGCGGCCCTCGGGTGATGGTGAGGCCCCAGGTGACGAGCGGGCCGGCGTCCCCCGGCCAGCAGGTCTGGATGGGCAGGCGCGAGAGGTCGACGTCCTTGCCCTCCCAGACCACCTCCTGGCAGGGCGCGCTGCGCACCTCCCTGGGCGCCATGTTCATGACCTGCTTCAAGACCGGCAGCTTGTCCCAGGCGTCCCTGAGCCCTCGGGGCGGCTCGGGCTCCTTGAGGTAGGCGAGGAGCCTGCCGATCTCGCGCAGCTTGGCCGGGTCCTCCTCGCCCATGCCCAGGGCCACCCGGCGCACGGTGCCGAAGAGGTTGGCGAGCACCGGGATGGTGTGGCCGCGCGGCCGCTCGAAGAGCAGCGCGGGGCCGCCGGCGCGCAGCACCCGGTCGCCGATCTCGGTCATCTCCAGATGCGGGTCGACCTCGACGGCGATGCGCCTGAGCTCGCCCAGGCGCTCCAGCTGGCCGATGAAGTCGCGCAGGTCCTGGTAGCGCAATTGAGGCCTCGGTTTGTCAGTCCTGGTACTCGAAGACCTTCACCACCTTGAGCACGCCCGAGGTCCGGGCGGCGATCTCGGCGGCGATGTCGGCCTCGGCGCGCTTCGCGAGGCCCATGAGGTAGACGATGCCGCGCTCGGTCACCACCTTGATGTGCAGGGCGTTGACGCGGGTGTCCTCGAGCAGCCGCGCCTTCACCTTGCTGGTGATGTAGGTGTCGGTGCTGCGCGAGGCGAGCGAGGACGGCGCGGCGATGGCGAGCTCGTTGATGGTCTCGCGCACGTTGGGCACGCCCCGGGCGATCTCCTCGACCCTGGCCTTCATGGCCTCCGTGGGGGCCTCGCCGGTGATCAGCACGCGGCGGTTGAAGCTGATGAAGCTGGCGTGGACCTCGGTGAGCTGGGCCTGGCGCAGGCGGTGGGCGGCGGTGAGCTCGATCTCCTGGTCCATGACGTAGACGCTCGGCGTGCGCCGGTCCTCCGCCATGAGGGCGCCGACGCCGACGCCGCCGACCACGGCGGGCGCGCAGCCGGCGAGCGGCAGGGCGGTGATGCCCAGCAGGGCGAGGGGCAACAGATTACGCATCATTCAGGCTCCTAATAGCAAGTAGTCGATGCTGTCGCACAGACAGTGGATGACGAGCTGGTGCACCTCCTGGATGCGGGCGATGCTGTCGCCCGGCGCGCAGATGAGGATGTCCTGCTCGGTGAGCATCTCCGCCAGCTCGCCGCCGTCGTGCCCGGTGATGGCCACCACGGCCATCTCGCGTTCCTGGGCCGCGCGCGCGGCCTCGATCACGTTGCGGGCGTTGCCGCTGGTGGAGACGGCGAGCAGGACGTCGCCCGGATGCCCCAGGGCGCCGACCTGGCGGGCGAAGACCATGGAGAAGTCGTAGTCGTCCGCGATGGAGGTCAGGGTGACGCTGTCGGCATTGAGTGCGACGGCGGCAAGGCCCGGGCGTTCCCGCTCGAAACGATTGACCAGCTCGGAGACGAAATGTTGCGCCTCGGCGGCGGAGCCCCCGTTGCCGCAGGCGAGGAGCTTGCCCTCGCCCATGAAGCAGCCGACCAGGCGTTCCGCGGCCTGGGCGATGGGCTCGGCCAGGACGTCGGCGGCGGTGAGCTTCGCCTGGGCGCTCTCGTGAAAGGTCTGATAGACGCGTTCGGCCAGGGACACGGTGACTCCTCGAAGTAGCGGCCGATTATAGCCGACGGCTACCCCCCGGCCTCGAAGGCGTGCCGCAGCCATTCGAGGCGCCCGCCCTCGATGAGCACGGCGTCGAAGCGGCAGGGGGCGTCGACGCCGCGGCTGGCGAGGTAGTGCCGGGCGGCGTGGATCAGCCTCGCCTGCTTGGCCACGGTGATGCTCGCGGCTGCGCCGCCGAAGCCGCCGCGGGCGCGGCTGCGCACCTCCACGAAGACCAGCGTGGCGCCCTCGCGCATCACCAGGTCGATCTCGCCCTGGCGGCAGCGGTAGTTGCGCTCGACGAGCCTGAGGCCCTGCCGCTCCAGGTATTGCGCCGCCCGGGCCTCGGCCTCCGCACCCCTGTGCATGTCCCCCCCTGTTACACTTTCACGATCGCGCCTGCAGGCGCCCCCGCACACGCTAACCAGCCACCAGGAAACATGCAACCCGAGGCCCGGGCCCAGCCCGGCACGCTCTACGTCGTGGCCACCCCCATCGGCAACCTGCGCGACATCACCCTGCGCGCACTGGACATCCTGAGGAGCGCCGACATCGTGGCCGCCGAGGACACCCGCGTGACCCAGGGGCTGCTCTCCGCCCACGGCCTGGGCAGGCGGCTCTACGCCCTGCACGAGCACAACGAGGCCGAGGCCTCGGCACGGCTCGTCGAGGCCCTCCGGGCCGGCCAGAGCGTGGCCTATGTCTCGGACGCCGGCACCCCCGGGGTGAGCGACCCGGGCGCGCGCCTGGCGCGCCGCGTCCGCGAGGCGGGCCTGAGCGCGGTGCCCGTCCCCGGCGCCAGCGCCGTGGCGGCGGCCGTTTCCGTCGCCGGCCTGGAGCAGGGGCGCTGGCTCTTCCACGGCTTCCTGCCGCACAGGGCGGGGCCGCGCCGCCGCGCCCTGGACGCGTTGAAGGCCCTGCCCTGCGCCCTGGTCTTCTACGAGTCCCCGCACCGCATCCAGGAATGCGTGGCCGACCTGCATGCCGTGCTGGGCGGCGGGCGCGAGGTCGTCATCGCCCGGGAGCTGACCAAGCTCTTCGAGAGCGTGCACGCCTGCCGGCTCGACGAGGCCGAGGCCTGGCTCGCGGGGGACGAGAACCGGCGCCGGGGCGAATTCGTCCTCATCGTGGCAGGCGCCGAGCCGGAGCAGGAGGACGCCGGGGAGCTGCGGGAGACGCTGGCGACCCTCCTGGAGGCGCTGCCCCTGAAGCAGGCGGTCGCCCTCACCGTGAAGCTCACCGGCGCCAAGAAGAACACCGTTTACGATCTGGCTCTGGAGCTGCAGAAACATGAACACCCTGACGATCACCCGGCCTGACGACTGGCACCTGCACCTGCGCGACGGCGACGCGATGCAGAGCGTGCTGCCCGACACGGCGCGCCGCTTCGCCCGCGCCATCGTCATGCCCAACCTGAAGCCCCCGGTGCGCACCGTCGCGGAGGCCGCGGCCTACCGGGACCGCATCCTGGCCGCCTTGCCGCGGGGTCTCGCGTTCGAGCCGCTGATGACCCTCTACCTCACGGACAGCACCTCCCCCGGGGAGATCGAACGCGCCCGGGCGAGCGGCTTCGTCCACGCCGTGAAGTACTACCCCGCCGGCGCGACCACCCACTCCGACGCCGGCGTCACCGCGGTGGAGCGCACCTATCCGGCCCTGGAGGCCATGGAGGCCCACGGCGTGCCCCTGCTGGTGCACGGCGAGGTGACCGACCCCGAGGTGGACGTCTTCGACCGCGAGGCGGTGTTCATCGAACGGGTGCTGCTGCCGGTGATCCGCCGCTTCCCCAGGCTCAAGGTGGTGCTGGAACACACCACCACCCGCGAGGGCATCGAGTTCGTCAAGGGCGCACCCGCCAACGTGGCGGCCACCCTCACGGCGCATCACCTGCTCTACAACCGCAACGCCATGTTCAAGGGCGGCATCCGGCCCCACTACTACTGCCTGCCCGTGCTCAAGCGCGAGGGCCACCGCAGGGCGCTCGTGGAGGCGGCCGTCTCCGGCAGCCCCAGGTTCTTCCTCGGCACCGACAGCGCCCCCCACGCCCAAGGCGCCAAGGAGGCCGCCTGCGGCTGCGCGGGCATCTATACCGCCCATGCCGCCATCGAGCTCTACGCCGAGGTCTTCGAGGAGGCCGGGGCGCTGGACCGGCTGGAGGGCTTCGCCAGCCATTACGGCGCGGACTTCTACGGCCTGCCGCGCAACACCGGGCGCATCACGCTCAGGAAGGAGGCCTGGACGGTCGCCGGCAGCCTCGCCTTCGGCAGCGAGACCCTCGTGCCGCTGCGGGCCGGGGAACCCGTGCGCTGGCGCCTGGTCTGACCGCCACCAATCGCGCAGCGCGCCCGCCCCGGAAATACATGCCAGGCTTGTAGGGCAGGCGCCGCTCCGCGACAATCCTTTTCGGGAGTCGGCCAGGCAGCCGCTGTGCGCGAGCGCAGAGGAAAGTCCGGGCTCCACAGGGCAGGGTGCCAGGTAACCCCTGGGCGCCGCAAGGCGATGGACAGTGCAACAGAAAGCAAACCGCCGATGGCGCATTGATGGTGGGAAACCGCCGGAGATGCGATCAGGTAAGGGTGAAAGGGTGCGGTAAGAGCGCACCGCAGCGAAGGCAACGGAGCTGGCTAGGTAAACCCCACCCGGAGCAAGGCCAAATAGGCAGGCGATGAGACGGCCCGTCGAGCCTGCGGGTAGGCTGCACGAGGCGGCGGGCGACCGCCGTCCCAGATGAATGGCTGCCTCGGGGCCGCAAGGCCCTAGACAGAACCCGGCTTATCGGCCGGCTCCCCCCCTTTTTTCGCGACATCGGTGGCGGGGACTGAGGACTGAGTCAAAGCACCCACTCCCCACTCCCCACTCCCCACTCCCCACTCCCCACTCTCTTAAGACTCCACTTTAAGTTCTCGCGCTATTCCCTTCTTTATCCTCCGCTTCCCCGGGCGCGGCCGGCGTTCGTAAGTCTTTGTCTCCATTGAAAAAAATCCCTTTTCGTCCTTGACAGCGGGGGCGTGTGTTCACTAAAGTGGGGATCAATGTCGAAAAGTGGGAGAGAGTGGGTTCAGGTGGAGGCACCAGAATCCGGAGGAGACGATGTTCAGGGGGCTCAACCAGTTGGCCGTGGACGGCAAGGGCCGTCTCGCCATCCCCACGAGATACCGCGACCTGCTCATGGAGCGCTGCGGCGGGCGGCTCGTGGTCACCGCGGATCCGAGCGGCTGCCTCCTGCTCTACCCCTTTGCCGACTGGGAGCCCATCGAGAAGAAGCTCAACGCCCTGTCGAGCTTCAACCCGGTGAGCCGGCAGCTGCAGCGCATCCTGGTGGGCTCGGCCTCCGACGTGGAGCTGGACACCGCCGGCCGCATCCTGCTGCCGCCCATGCTGCGCAGGCACGCGCGGCTGGAGAAGGAGGTGGTGCTGGTCGGCCAGGGCAACAAGTTCGAGATCTGGAACGAGCCCGACTGGCAGGCCCAGTACGAGGCGGCGGGCGAGCTGCCCGAGATGCTCAACACGGCCCTGCAGAACGGCGAGCTCCCGGAGGAGCTCAAGGGCTTCTCCCTGTGACCGGGGGCCAGCATGTCCCGGTCCTGCTGGAAGCAACCCTGAACGCGCTGAACCTCCGGCCGGACGGCGTCTATGTGGACGCCACCTTCGGCCGCGGCGGCCACAGCCGGGCGATCCTGGCGCGGCTGGGCAGCACCGGGCGGCTCCTGGCCCTGGACCGGGACCCGCAGGCGGTGGCCGAGGGCGGGCGGCTCGAGGATGGGCGCTTCAGCATCGTCCACGCCCCCTTCAGCCGCCTCAAAGCGGTGCTGCGGGAGGCGGGCGTCGAGGCGGTGGACGGGGTGCTGCTCGACATCGGGGTGTCGAGCCCCCAGATCGACGCGCCGGAGCGCGGCTTCAGCTTCCGCTTCGACGCGCCCCTGGACATGCGCATGGACACGAGCCGGGGCGAGACGGCGGCCGACTGGCTCAACACCGCGCCCGAGGAGGAGATCGCGCGGGTGCTCCGGGAGTACGGCGAGGAGCGCTTCGCCAGGGGCATCGCCCGGGCGATCGTCGCCGCGCGGGCCCAGACGCCGCTGACCACCACGGGGCAGCTGGCGAGGATCGCGGCCTCGGCGGTGAAGACGCGGGAGCGCGGCCAGGACCCGGCGACCCGCACCTTCCAGGCGGTGCGCATCCATGTGAACCGGGAACTGGAGGAGCTGGCCGCGGCCCTGCCCCAGGGCGTGGAGGTGCTCAGGCCGGGAGGGCGGCTGGCGGTGATCAGTTTCCATTCCTTGGAGGATCGGATGGTCAAGCGGTTCATGCGGGCGGAGGCGAAGGGCGAGGAGCTCCCGCCCGAGATCCCGCTGCCCGCGCGCGCGCTGAAGGCCGGCCGCCTGAGGCTGGTCGGCCGCGCCATCCGCGCCTCCGAGGAGGAGATCGCGCGCAACCCGCGCGCCCGCAGCGCCGTGTTGCGGGTGGCCGAGCGCACGGGGGGGGAGGCGTCATGCTCAGGATGAACGGGCTGCTGGCCGTCGTGCTCGTCCTCTGCGCCCTCTCCGTCGTCACCGCGCGCCACCAGGCGCGCAAATTGTTTATTGAGCTGCAGGCGGAACAGGCCCGGGCGCGGAGCCTGGACATCGAGTGGGGGCGCCTGCAGCTCGAGCAGAGCACCTGGGCGATGCACGCCAGGATCGAACAGGTCGCGCACCAGCATCTGCAGATGGCGGTGCCGGCGCCCAAGGGCATCCACATGCTCAACCTCGCGCCGGGGGCGGCGCCATGAGCCGCCGCGCCAACCCCCTGCTGCGCCTGGACCTGCAGCGCTGGCGCATGCGTCTGATGCTGGGCCTGCTCTTCGCCGGCTACGCGGCGCTCTCGGCCCGGGCCATGTACCTGCAGGGCTGGCAGGGCGACTTCCTGCAGGAGAAGGGCGAGAAGCGCATCAACCGCACCGTGCCCATCCCGGCCTACCGGGGCATGATCACCGACCGCCGCGGCGAGCCGCTCGCCATCAGCACCCCGGTGGAGTCGCTGTGGATCAACCCGCGCGAGGCCGAGGCGAGCCCCGCCCAGCTGCAGGCCCTGGCCGGCATCGTGGAGATGGAGCCCGCGGCGCTGAAGAAGCTCGTCGCCGACGAGAACAAGACCTTCGTCTACCTGCGCCGCCAGCTGCCGCCCGACCTGGCCGCCTCCGCCCTCGGCCTGGACATCAAGGGCCTCTACGCCAAGCCGGAATACCGCCGCTACTACCCCTCGGGCGAAGTGATCGCCCACGTGCTGGGCTTCACCTCGGTGGAGGACCGCGGCATCGAGGGCGCGGAGCTCGCCTACCAGAGCTGGCTCGCCGGCGAGCCCGGGGCGAAGCGCGTGGCCCGCGACCGCCTGGGCAACGTCGTCGAGGTGCTGGAGTCCCTGAAGCCGCCGCGGCCCGGCCAGGACCTGGCCCTCTCGATCAACCTGCAGCTCCAGTACCTGGCCTACCGCGAGCTCCACAGCGCCGTGCAGGAGCACCGCGCCCGGGCCGGCTCCGTCGTGGTGCTGGATGCCAGGACCGGCGAGATCCTCGCCCTGGCCAACCTGCCCAGCTACAACCCCAACAACCGCGCCACCCTCACCCCGGAGCGCACGCGCAACCGCGCCGTGACCGACGTCTACGAGCCCGGCTCCACCATGAAGCCCTTCCTGGTGGCCGCCGCCCTGGATGCCGGCGTCATCCGGCCGGATACCCGCATCGACACCGGCGAGGGCTACCTGACGGTGGGCACCAAGCGCATCCGCGACGTGCACCCCAAGGGCACGCTCAGCGTCGCCGAGGCCATCCAGGTCTCCAGCAACGTGGCCACCGCCCGGATCGCCCTGGACATGCGCTCCGAGGACTACTGGCGGCTGCTCTCCCGCACCGGCTTCGGCGCCCTGCCCGGCTCCGGCCTGCCCGGCGAGGCCGCCGGGCGCCTGCGCCCCTACGAGAACTGGCGCCCCATCGAGAAGGCCACCATGGCCTTCGGCCACGGCCTCTCGGTGAGCCTGCTGCAGCTCGCCCACGCCTACACCGCCTTCGCCAACGACGGCCTGATGCCGCCCCTGACCGTGCACAAGCGGCGCGAGGCGGTCGCGGCCCAGCGCACGATGAGCGCGCACACCGCACGCGAGGTGCGGGCCATGCTCGAGCTGGCGACCCAGGACGGCGGCACCGCCCCCCAGGCCCGGGTGACGGGCTACCGCGTCGCCGGCAAGACGGGCACGGCCCACAAGCTCGTCGGCGGCCGCTATGCCCCGGACAAGTACATCGCCTCCTTCGTCGGCCTCGCGCCGGCGTCGAACCCGCGCATCGTCGTGGCGGTCATGGTGGACGAGCCCTCCGGCCGGCAGTACTACGGCGGCCTGGTGGCCGCGCCGGTCTTCAGCCGGGTGACGGCCGGCGCGATGCGGCTCATGGCCGTGCCGCCGGACGCCCCCATGGAGGCGCCGCCCGCCGCAGGGCCGGTCGTCCCCGAAGACTCGGAGGCCGCATGAGCGCGCTGCCTGACCTGGTCCGGGAACTGCGCGCCCTCACGCCGGCGCTGCGCCACCTCACCGCGGACAGCCGCCGCGTCGAGCCGGGCGACGCCTTCCTCGCCTTCCCCGGGGCCGTGCACGACGGGCGCAGCCACATCGCCGCCGCCGTCGAGGCCGGCGCCGCCGCCGTGCTCTGGGAGCCCGAGGGCTTCCAGTGGCGGCAGGACTGGGAGGTCTACAACCGGGCCGTGCCGGGCCTCAGGGGCGCGGCGGCAGAGCTCGCCGCGGCCTGGTACGGCGCGCCCTCGGAGGCGCTCTGGATGATCGGGGTGACCGGCACCAACGGCAAGACCTCCTGCAGCCACTGGCTCGCCCAGGCCCTGGAGCGGCTGGGGCGGCGCGCCGCGGTGGTGGGCACCCTGGGCAACGGCTTCCCGGGGGCGCTGGCCGAGACCGGCCACACCACGCCCGACGCCGTCACCCTGCAGCGCCTGCTCGCCGGCTACCGCGACGCCGGGGCGGCGGCGGTCTCCATGGAGGTCTCCTCCCACGCCCTGGACCAGGGGCGGGTGGCGGGCGTGCATTTCGACGTCGCCGTGCTCACCAATCTCTCGCGCGACCACCTCGACTACCACGGCGACATGGCCGCCTACGCCCACGCCAAGGCCAGGCTCTTCGGCTGGCCGGGGCTCGGGTGGGCGGTGCTCAACGTGGAGGACGAATTCGGCCTGCGCCTGCAGCAGGACCTCAAGGGCGGCCGCACCCAGGTGCTGGGCTACGGCTTCAGGGCGGGCGAGATCCGCGCCGAGGCGCTGTCCATGAGCCGGACGGGCCTCGCCATGGAGGTCGCCACGCCCTGGGGCCACGGGCGGCTGGAGACCGGCCTCCTCGGCGAGTACAACGCCTACAACCTGCTCGCCTGCCTCGGCGCCCTGCTCGCGGGCGGGGTCGCGTTGAACGATGCCCTGGCGGCGCTGTCTCAGGTGCGCCCCGTCGCCGGGCGGCTGCAGCGGATCGAGGCCGGGGCCGGGCCGAGCGTCATCGTCGACTACGCCCACACCCCGGATGCGCTCGCCAAGGTGCTCACGGCGCTGCGCCCGCTCGCCGGGGAAGGCCGGCTCGCCTGCGTGTTCGGCTGCGGCGGCGGCCGCGACCGCGGCAAGCGCCCGCTCATGGGCGGCACCGCGGCCGGGCTCGCCGACCGGGTGGTCGTGACCAGCGACAACCCCAGAAACGAGGACCCCGCCGACATCCTCGCGGAGATCCTCTCGGGCATGCCGCCGGGCCAGACCGCCGTGATCGACCGCCGCGAGGCGATCCGCATCGCGGTGGCCGAGGCCGGCCCGAAGGACATCGTGCTCATCGCCGGCAAGGGCCATGAGGATTATCAGGAAATCGCGGGCCGGCGCCTGCACTTCTCGGATGCCGAGGAGGCCGCGCTGGCCCTGGAACTATGGAGTCAAGCCCATGCGGCTACATGAAGTCGCCCAGGCCCTCGGCGCCACCGCCGCAGGCCCGGACATCGAATTCACCGCGGTGTCCACCGACACGCGCCGCCTGCCCAAGGGCGCGCTGTTCGTGGCCCTGCGCGGCCCGCGCTACGACGGCCACGTCTTCGCCGCGCAGGCGCTCGAGGAAGGCGCCGCGGCGGTGATGGTGCAGGCGGACGCCGGCCTCGACCTCGCCCCGGCCCTCGTGGTGCCGGACACCCGGCTCGCCCTGGGACGGCTCGCCGCCTGGCACCGCGGGCGGCAGGCGGCGAAGCTCGTCGCCGTCACCGGCAGCAACGGCAAGACCACGGTGAAGGAGATGACCGCCGCCATCCTCAGGGCCGAGGCCGGGGAGGCGGCGGTGCTCGCCACCGAGGGCAACCTCAACAACGACATCGGCGTGCCGCTGATGCTGCTGCGCCTCACGCCTGCGCACCGCTACGCCGTGATCGAGATGGGCATGAACCACCCGGGCGAGCTCACCTACCTCACCGGCCTCGCCCGGCCCGACGCCGCCCTGGTCAACAACGCCCAGCGCGCCCATCTGGAGGGTCTGGCGAGCGTCGAGGCGGTGGCCCGCGCCAAGGGCGAGATCTTCGGCGGGCTGCGCGAGGGCGGGGTGGCGCTCGTCAACGCCGACGACCCGCATGCCGGCCTCTGGCGCGAGATGAACCGGGGGCGGCGCATCGTCGGCTTCGGCCTGGCGCAGGACGCGGAGGTGCGCGTCGAGCACCGGGCACTGGAGTACGGCGCGGAGCTCGTGCTGCACACCCCGGCGGGCCGGATCGAGACCCGGCTCCATGCGCCCGGCCTGCACAACGTGCGCAACGCGGCGGCCGCGGCGGCCGCCGCCCTCGCCCTGGGCGCCACGCCCGGGGCCGTCGCCCGGGGGCTCGCCGCCTATGCGGGGGTGAAGGGCCGGCTCGAGCGCCACGCCTGCATCCTCGGCGCGCAGCTCATCGACGACACCTACAACGCCAATCCCGACTCCGTCGCCGCCGCCATCCAGGTGCTCGCCGCGCAGCAGGGCCAGAGGCTCCTGGTGCTGGGCGACATGGGCGAGCTCGGCCCGGGGGCGGAGGCGATGCACCGCGAGATCGGCGAAAAGGCGCGCGCCGCCGGCATCGACCGGCTCCTCGCCCTGGGCGAGCTCTCCGTCCATGCGGTGCGGGGCTTCGGCGCGGGCGGCATGCACTTCGAGCGCATCGAGGAGCTGCTCGCGGAGGTGGAGAACGCCCTGGCGCCCGGGGTCACGGTGCTGGTCAAGGGTTCGCGCTTCATGCAGATGGAGAGGGTGGTGCAGAGCTTCGCGGAGGCCAAGCTATGCTCCTGACCCTGGCCCAGTGGCTCGGCCAAGACATCCGCGCCTTCAACGTCTTCGGCTACATCACCCTGCGCTCGGTGCTGGCGGTGCTCACCGCGCTCGTCATCTCCTTCTTCGTAGGGCCGGCCATGATCCGCAAGCTGACCCAGTACAAGATCGGCCAGGCGGTGCGCGACGACGGGCCGCAGACCCACCTGGTCAAGGCCGGCACGCCGACCATGGGCGGCGCGCTGATCCTCACCGCGGTGGCCGTCACCACCCTGCTCTGGGCGGACCTCGCCAACCCCTACGTCTGGGTCGCCCTGCTCACCCTGCTGGGCTTCGGCGCCATCGGCTGGGTGGACGACTGGCGCAAGGTGGTGCACCGCAACCCCAAGGGGCTTCCCGCCCGGTGGAAGTACTTCTGGCAGTCGCTCATCGCCGCCGCGGTCTCCTCCTGGCTCGCCTGGTCGGCACAGCTGCCGGCCCAGACCGAGCTCATCGTGCCCTTCTTCAAGGACGTGGTCATTCCCCTGGGGGCGGCGGGCTTCGTGCTGCTCAGCTACTTCGTCATCGTCGGCTCGAGCAACGCGGTGAACCTCACCGACGGCGCCGACGGCCTGGCCATCATGCCCACGGTGATGGTGGCCGGGGCCCTGGCCATCTTCGCCTACGCGGCGGGACATGCCGTGTTCGCCAAGTACCTGGGCGTGCCCCACATCCCCGGCGCGGGCGAGCTGGCGGTCTTCTGCAGCGCCCTGATCGGCGCCGGGCTCGCCTTCCTCTGGTTCAACGCCTACCCGGCGGAGGTCTTCATGGGCGACGTCGGCGCCCTGGCCCTGGGCGCGGCCCTCGGCGTGGTGGCGGTGATCGTGCGCCAGGAGATCGTGCTCTTCATCATGGGCGGGGTCTTCGTCATGGAGACCATCTCGGTGATGCTGCAGGTGGGCTCCTACAAGCTCCGGGGCAAGCGCATCTTCCTCATGGCGCCGCTGCACCACCACTACGAGCTCAAGGGCTGGAAGGAAAATCAAGTCGTAGTTCGCTTCTGGATCATCTCCATGATGCTCGTGCTCATCGGGCTCTCCACCCTGAAGCTGAGGTAACCATGGCGAACTACGGCTTGATTTCGTCGCAGGGTAACGGCCGGGGGCCGACGGCGCAGGCCGTCGCGCCGACGCGCCCATGGCCGTTGGCCGCAGACAAAACCCGGAAACCGGCCGCTTCTGGATCATCTCCATGGTGCTGGTGCTCATCGGCTTGTCGACGCTGAAGCTGCGATGACGATACCCTCCTCACCCCTCACGCCCCACGCCTCACTCCAGGGCCGCAAGGCCCTGGTCGTCGGACTCGGCGACACCGGGCTGTCCTGCGTGCGCTGGCTGCTCGCCCAGGGCGCCGAGGTACGCGCCACCGACAGCCGCGCCGAGCCGCCGCACGCCGCGCGTCTGCGCGAGGCCCACCCCGGGGTGGCGCTCCGCCTGGGCGGCTTCCGGGCGGCGGACTTCGACTGGGCCGAGCTCATCGTCGCGAGCCCCGGCGTGCCCGTGGCCACGCCCGAGATCCGGGCGGCCCTGCAGGCCGGCAAGCCGGTGGTGGGCGACGTCGAGCTCTTCGCCCGGGCGCTGGCCCGCAGCCGGGCCAAGGTCCTGGCCATCACCGGCTCCAACGGCAAGAGCACGGTGACCAGCCTCGCCGCCCACCTCTGCCGCACGGCGGGCCTGAAGACGGTGATGGCCGGCAACATCGGCCTGCCCGTGCTGGACGCCCTCACGGAATACGAGCCCCAAGGGCGAGTATCGGCGCAGGCTAATGCCGGCGCAGCCGGCGTTAAGCAAAGCGGCTGGAGCCAATTCGAGGCCGAGGCCCCGGAGGTCTACGTCCTGGAGCTCTCCAGCTTCCAGCTGGAGACGACCACGAGCCTGACGCCGGAGGCGGCCACGGTGCTCAACCTCTCCGAGGACCACATGGACCGCTACGCCGGAATGGCCGAGTACGCGGCGGCCAAGGCGCGCATCTTCGCCGGCCACGGCGTGCAGGTGCTCAACCGCGACGACCCCCTGGTCATGGCCATGCAGCGCCACGGCCATCGGGCCTACACCTTCGGCCTGGATGCGCCGGCCGGCTTCGGCCATTGGGGCCTGCTCGAAGAGGGCAGCCGCAAGTGGCTGGCAGAGGGCAACGAACGCCTGCTGCCGGTGGACGAACTGACCCTCGCCGGCCTGCACAACGCGGCCAACGCCCTGGCCGCGCTGGCCCTGTGTCGCGCCATCGGCCTGCCCTACGAGCCGCTGATCCAGGGCCTCAGGACCTTCAAGGGCCTGCCCCACCGGGTCGAGAAGGTCGCCACGGTCGAGGGCGTGACCTACTACGACGACTCCAAGGGCACCAACGTGGGCGCCACCGTGGCGGCGCTGCACGGCTTCGCCTGCCCGGTGGTGCTGATCGCCGGCGGCGACGGCAAGGGCCAGGACTTCTCGCCGCTCAACCATGCCGTGCGGCACGCCCGCGCCGTGGTGCTGATCGGCCGCGACGCCCCGCTCATCGAGGCGGCCGTCGCCGGCGCCGTGCCCGTGCACCGCGCCGCGAGCCTGGAGGAGGCCGTGCGCCTGGCCCATGCCCAGGCGCGGGCGGGCGACGCCGTGCTGCTCTCGCCCGCCTGCGCGAGCTTCGACATGTTCCGCAACTACGTGCACCGGGCCGAGGTCTTCGTCGCCGCGGTGCGCGCCCTGGCCGAGGCGCAGGGGGGGGCCGGTGTTCGATAGCCCCGCCCTCAAGCGCAGCGCCATGACGGCCTACGACCCCGCCCTGCTCTGGGCCGTGCTTGCCCTGCTCGGGCTGGGGCTGGTGATGGTCTACTCGGCCTCCATCGCCGTGGCCGAGGCGAAGAGCGCCAACGGCCAGGCGAGCTTCTACCTGCTCCGCCACGCCATGTACCTGGTGGTGGCCCTGTCCGCCGCCTACGCGGCCTTCCAGGTCCCCACCGCCCTCTGGCAGAGGCTCTCGCCCTACCTCTTCCTCGCCGGCGCCGTCTTGCTGGTGCTGGTGCTGCTGCCCCACGTCGGCAAGGAGGTCAACGGCAGCCGGCGCTGGATCCCCCTCGGGCCCCTGGGCAACTTCCAGCCCTCGGAGCTCATGAAGCTCTTCGCCATCCTCTACGCCGCCGACTACACGGTGCGCAAGGCGGCCTTCATGGACAACCTGCGCAAGGGCTTCCTGCCCATGTTCCTGGTCATGCTGGGCATCGGCGCCCTGCTGCTGATGGAGCCGGACTTCGGGGCCTTCGCCGTGATCGTGGCCATCGCGCTCGCCATCCTCTTCCTGGGCGGCCTCAACTGGCGGCTCTTCGCGGGGCTGATCGTCATGCTGGGCGCGGGCTTCGTGGCGCTCATCGCACTGTCTCCCTACCGGCTGCAGCGGGTGATCGGCTTCATGGACCCCTGGGCCGACCCCCTGGGCAAGGGCTACCAGCTCTCCCACTCGCTCATCGCCTTCGGCCGCGGCGAGTTCACGGGGGTGGGCCTGGGCGACAGCGTGGAAAAGCTCTTCTACCTGCCCGAGGCCTACACCGACTTCCTGCTCGCGGTCATCGCCGAGGAGCTCGGCTTCCTCGGGGTCATGGCCGTGGTGGGGCTCTTCGCCTGGATCACCTGGCGCGCCTTCTCCATCGGCTGGCAGGCCGCGCTCCTGGGCCGCAACTACGCCGCCCTGGTGGCCCAGGGCGTGGGCGTGTGGCTGGGGGTGCAGGGCTTCATCAACATGGGCGTGAACATGGGCCTGCTGCCCACCAAGGGCCTGACCCTGCCGCTCATGAGCTACGGCGGCTCCGGCATCGTGGCCAACTGCATCGCGCTCGCCATCCTGGTCAGGGTGGATTTTGAAAATCGGCTGCTCATGAGGGGGAAAAAGGCCCTATGAGCCCGTCCGTCCGGCACATCGTTTCCAGGAGCCATGGGCAGCCGATTTCGGCGCAGGCTGACTTCGGCAACGCCGAAGCTGAGCGAAGCGGCCGGAGCCAAAATCGGCCCGTCGCAGCCGAGAGGTTTGCCCAATGACCCCCCGAACCTGCCTCGTCATGGCCGGCGGCACCGGCGGCCACGTCATGCCCGCCCTGGCGGTGGCCGAGGCCCTGCGCGCCGAGGGCTGGCGCGTGGTCTGGCTCGGCACCCGCGCCGGCATGGAGGCGCGGCTGGTGCCGGAGCAGGGCATCGAGATGGCCTGGCTGAGCTTCGGCGGGGTGCGCGGCAAGGGGCCGCTGCGCCTCGCCCTGCTGCCGCTGCGGCTCCTCGCCGCCTTCTGGCAGGCCGCGCGGGCCATCTTCCGGGTGCGTCCCGACGTGGTCCTGGGCCTGGGCGGCTATGCCGCCTTCCCGGGCGGCATGATGGCCGCGCTCCTGGGCAAGCCCCTGGTCATCCACGAGCAGAACTCGGTGGCCGGGCTGACCAACCGCATCCTCGCCTGCCTGGCCGAGCGGGTGCTCCTGGGCCTGCCCGCCGCCTTCGCGCACGGCAATACCCTGAAGGGCATGAAGGACCGCCCGCTGCCCTGCCTGAACGTGAAGACCGAATGGGTGGGCAACCCCGTGCGCCCCGAGATCGCCGCCCTGCCCGACCCGGTGCAGCGCCTGGCCGGGCGCTGGGGGCGGCTGCGCCTGCTGGTGGTGGGCGGCAGCCTGGGCGCGGCGGCGCTCAACGACGCGGTGCCCAGGGCGCTGGCGCTGCTGCCGGCCGAGGCCCGCCCCGAGGTGCGCCACCAGGCCGGCGCCGGGCACCTCGCGCAGCTCAGGGACCACTACGCGGCGGCCGGCGTGGCGGCCGAGTGCCTGGACTTCATCGCCGACATGGCGGAGGCCTATGCCTGGGCCGACGTCGTGCTCTGTCGCGCCGGCGCGCTCACCGTCGCCGAGGTGGCGGCCGCCGGCGCGGCCGCGGCCTTCGTGCCCTATCCGCATGCGGTGGACGACCACCAGACCGAGAACGCACGCTTCCTCACCGAGGCGGGCGCGGCCTGGCTCATGCCCCAGGCGGGCCTCACGCCCGAGGGCCTGGCCCAGTGGCTCTCGGGATTGAACCGCGAGGAGCTCACGGCCCGGGCCGTGAAGGCGCGCGCGCTGGCCAAGCCCGAGGCCACGGCCCGGGTGGCCGAAGTGGTGAAGGAGTTGGCGGGATGAAGGCAGTGAAAAGGGAAAAGAGAAAAGGGAAAAGAGAAGTGAAGAGCGCGGACGGCAAGCAACCGGCCTTTTCACTTTTCACTTTCAACTTTTCACTCCTGAGCAGCGGAGCGCAGCGATGAAACACAAGGTCCGCCACGTCCACTTCGTCGGCATCGGCGGCGCCGGCATGAGCGGCATCGCCGAGGTGCTGCTCAACCTGGGCTATGCGGTCTCGGGCAGCGACCTCTCCGACACCGCCGTCACCCGGCGCCTCGAGGCGATGGGGGCGCAGGTCTTCCGCGGCCATGAGGCCGGGAACCTCCAGGGCGCCGACGTCCTGGTCGCCTCCACCGCGGTGCGCGAGGACAACCCGGAGGTGCAGGCCGCGCGCGCCGCCCACATCCCGGTGGTGGCGCGGGCGATGATGCTGGCCGAGCTCATGCGCTTCAAGCAGGGCATCGCGGTGGCCGGCACCCACGGCAAGACCACCACCACGAGCCTCATCGCCAGCGTGCTCTCCGAGGCGGGGCTCGACCCCACCTTCGTCATCGGCGGCAAGCTGCTCGCCGCCGACGCCAACGCCAGGCTGGGGCAGGGCGAATACCTGGTGGCGGAGGCGGACGAGTCGGACGCCTCCTTCCTGCTCCTGAACCCCGTGATCTCGGTGGTCACCAACATCGACGCCGACCACATGGACACCTACGGCCACGACTTCGGGCGGCTCAAGGACGCCTTCGTCGACTTCGTCCACCGCCTGCCCTTCTGGGGCATGGCGGTGCTGTGCGCGGACGACCCCGTGGTGCGCGCGCTGCTGCCGCGCATCGAGAAGCCCGTGATGACCTACGGCACCACCGAGGACTGCAGCATCCAGGCCGTGGACATCGAGGCCCGCGGCGGCCGCATGCACTTCACCGCGCTCAGGAACGGCGAGCGCTCGCCCATCGCCATCAGCCTCAACACCCCGGGCCTGCACAACGTGCTCAACGCCCTGGCCGCGATCGCCGTGGCCTGGGAGCTCAACATCGAGGACGCCGCCGTGCAGAAGGCCTTGGCGGGCTTCAGCGGCGTGGGCCGGCGCTTCCAGCGCTACGGCGAGGTCGCGCTCGCGGACGGGCGGCGCTTCGACCTCGTGGACGACTACGGCCACCACCCCGCCGAGATGGCGGCCACCCTCGCCGCCGCGCGCGGCGCCTTCCCGGACCGGCGCCTGGTGCTCGCCTTCCAGCCGCACCGCTACAGCCGCACGCGCGACCTCTTCGAGGACTTCGTCCACGTCCTGTCCCAGGCCGACGCGCTGCTGCTCACCGAGGTCTACGCCGCGGGCGAGGCCCCCATCGTCGCGGCCGACGGCCGCAGCCTCGCCCGCGCGGTGCGCGTGGCCGGCCGCGTGGAGCCCGTGTTCGTCGCCGACGCGGCGGAGCTGCCCCAGGCCATCGCCGACTTCGTCCGGGACGGCGACGTGGTGCTGACCATGGGCGCGGGCTCCATCGGCCAGGTGCCCGCCAGGGTCGCCGCGCAGGAGGAAGCGAAGTGATGTGCGCGGCCGGCTCCGTCCTCGACCTGCCGGGCGGCCTGCGCGGCGAGCTCGCCTACCGCGTGCCCATGGCGCGCCACGTGAGCTGGCGCGCGGGCGGCGAGGCGGAGCGGGTGTACAGGCCGGCGGACCTCGAGGACCTCGCGACCTTCCTCCAGGGCCTGGACGAGGACGAGCCGATCCATTTCGTCGGCCTGGGCAGCAACCTCCTGGTGCGCGACGGCGGCCTGCGCGGCACCGTGGTGCTGCTGCACGGGGCGTTGAACCACATCCGGATCGAACAGCGCAGCCAGGGCATGCACTGGGCAGACAAGGATCCGGGGCAGTTCGGCGTGCTCTACGCCGAGGCCGGGGTGGCGGCGCCGAAGGTGGCGCGCTACGCCGCCCGGCACGACCTCGTCGGGGCGGAGTTCCTCGCCGGCATCCCCGGCACCCTGGGCGGGGCGCTGGCCATGAACGCCGGCTGCTACGGCCACGAGACCTGGGAATACGTCGCGATGGTCCAGACCCTGGACCGGCGCGGACAGCTGCACCGGCGCCTGCCCTCGGAGTTCGAGGTGGGCTACCGGCACGTGGAATTAATCAGCAAACAGCATGCGGACACCCCTTGCCCTCTCCCCAACCCTCTCCCGCAAGCGGGCGAGGGGGCAAACGAGCGCTACGCGCGTCAAAACCCTGTTCACGAATGGTTCGTCGCGGCCTGGCTGCTCCTGCCGCGCGGCCACGGCGAGGCCTCCCGCGAGGAGATCCGGCGCCTGCTCGCCCGGCGCGTGGCGAGCCAGCCCCTGGGCCTGCCCAACGCGGGCTCGGTCTTCCGCAACCCGCCGGGGGACTTCGCCGCGCGGCTCATCGAGCAGTGCGGGCTCAAGGGCAGGCGCCTGGGCCATGCGCAGGTCTCGGAAAAGCACGCCAATTTCATCGTCAACCTGGGTGGCGCCACGGCCGCGGACATCGAGGCGCTGATCGAGACGGTGCAGGGCACCGTGGCGGCGAGGACGGGCGTGGAACTGCAAAGGGAAGTGAGGATCATCGGTGACAAGTAAGGCATTCGGCAAAGTCGGCGTTCTGCTGGGTGGGGCGTCCCGTACACGGTGCCCGCGGAGCGGGCCGGTGCGGGCAGGGCTGCCGGCGGCCACCACACGGAGCACGAGAAGGGGCACACGATATGCATGAATTCGGCAAGGTGGGTGTCCTGCTCGGTGGCCGCTCCGCCGAGCGAGAAGTTTCTCTGAAGAGCGGCGGGGCGGTGCTGGCCGCGCTCATCCGCCAGGGCGTCGACGCCCACGCCTTCGATCCCGCCGAGCGGCCCCTGGCCGAGCTGCAGAGGGAAGGCTTCGAGCGGGTGTTCATCGCCCTGCACGGCCGCGGCGGCGAGGACGGCAGCCTGCAGGGCGCCCTCACCCTGATGGGCATCCCGTTCACCGGCAGCGGCGTGCTGGCCAGCGCCCTGGGCATGGACAAGTGGCGCAGCAAACTCATCTGGCAGGCGGCCGGCCTGCCGGTGCCGGACTACGCCCTGCTCGAGGCCGGCAGCGACTTCGACGCGGTGGAGCGGCGGCTGGGCCTGCCGCTCTTCGTGAAGCCGGCGAACGAGGGCTCCAGCGTCGGGGTGGCCAAGGTGAAGCTGCCCGGCACCCTCGAGGCCGCCTACCGGATGGCCGCCGAGCACGACACCCTCGTCCTCGCCGAGCGCTACCTCGCCGGCGGCGAGTTCACCGTCGCCATCCTGGGCGACGAGGCCCTGCCCGTGGTGAAGATCGAGCCGGCCGCCGAGTTCTACGACTACGAGGCCAAGTACAGCCGCGACGACACCCGCTACCTGTGTCCGGCGGGGCTGTCTGCCGACGAGGAGGCCGGGATGCAGGCCCTCGCCCGCCGGGCCTTCGCCGTGCTGGGCTGCCGCGGCTGGGGCCGGGTGGACGTGCTGCTCGACGCCGAGGGCCGGCCCTATCTGCTGGAGATCAACACCGCGCCGGGGATGACCGACCACAGCCTGGTGCCCATGGCGGCGCGCGCGGCCGGCATCGGCTTCGACGCGCTGTGCCTGCGCATCCTGGAGCGGGCCGATGTGGGCTAACCCCGACGCCCTCAACCGCCTCTCCCACTGGCTGCTGCTGGTGGCAGCCATCTACGCGCTGCTGGTGGCCGGGCGCGGCCTGGGCGAGGCCTGGCTGCCGTTCAAGAGGGTGGACATCCTGGGTGCGCAGCACGCCGAGACCCGGACCGAGGCCGCAAGGATCGTCCGCACCCTCAGCGGCAGCTTCTTCGGCATGGACCTGGAGGCCGCCCGCCAGGGCTTCGAGGCCCTGCCCTGGGTGCGGAGCGTCACGCTGCGCAAGGTCTGGCCCGACCGCCTGGTGGTCGAGCTCGCCGAGCACGTGCCGGCCGCGGCCTGGAACGGCCAGGCCATGCTCAACACCCACGGCGAGGTCTTCCCGGTGCGCCCCGTGGCGGGCCTGCCGCGCATCTACGCGCCCGAGGGCATGGCGCTGGAGGTCTCGCGCCGCTACGGCGAATTCTCCCGGGCCCTGGCCCCCCTGGGGCTGAGGCTCGAGGGCGTGCAGGTGAGCCCGCGGCACGCCTGGCGCCTGCAGATCGAGGACGGCCTGGTGCTGGAGCTGGGCCGGGACCGGCTCGACGAAAGGATGCGGCGTTTCGTCGCGGCCTATCCGCGGGTGCTGGCCCAGATGGGGCCGGTGGCCCAGGTGGATCTGCGTTACCCGAACGGCTTCGCCGTTTCCATGGCTACCCGCGGCGGCCGGGGCAAGCCCCCCGCCGCGGCTTCGGAAGAACACAGGGCCGGTTTTGAGGGCAGGGCATGAGTCTGAAAGGCATGAGCAAGATACGCGACAACGTGGCCATGAGGAGCTTCGGCGGCGGCCAGAACCGGGACCTGGTGGTCGGCCTGGACATCGGCACCTCCAAGATCGTCGCCCTGGTGGCCGAGGCCCTGCCCGAGGGCGGCTTCAACATCCTCGGCATGGGCATGAGCCAGTCGCGCGGCCTGAAGAAGGGCGTGGTGGTGAACATCGAGGGCACGGTGAGCGCCATCCAGCGCGCCCTGGAGGACGCCGAGCTGATGGCCAACTGCAAGATCAGCCACGTCTACACGGGGATCGCCGGCAGCCACATCCGCTCGCTCAATTCCCACGGCATGGTGCCCATCCGCGACCGCGAGGTGACCCAGAACGACATCGACCGGGTGATCGAGACGGCGCGCGCGGTGAACATCTCCACCGACCAGCAGATCCTCCACGTGCTGCCCCAGGAATACATCATCGACGGCCAGGAGGGGGTGCGCGAACCCCTGGGCATGAGCGGGGTGCGCCTGGAGGTGAAGGTGCACATCGTCACCGGCGCCGTGTCGGCCGCCCAGAACATCGTCAAGTGCGTGCGCCGCTGCGGCCTGGAGGTGCACGACCTCATCCTGCAGCCGCTCGCCTCCAGCCATGCGGTGCTCAACGACGACGAGAAGGACCTGGGGGTGTGCCTGGTGGACATCGGCGGCGGCACCACCGACATCGCCGTCTTCACCCGCGGCGCCATCCAGCACACGGCGGTGATCCCCATCGCCGGCGACCAGATCACCAACGACATCGCCATGACCCTGCGCACCCCGACGCGCGAGGCGGAGGACCTGAAGATCCAGCACGGCATCGCGCTCCGGCAACTGGCCGACGCGCGCGAGATGATCGAGGTGCCGGGCATCGGCGAGCGCGGCCCGAGGATGCTCTCCAAGCAGATGCTCTCCGAGGTGATCGAGCCCCGGGTGGAGGAGCTCTACAGCCTGGTGCAGGCCGAGCTCAGACGCTCCGGCTTCGAGGCGCAGATCTCCTCGGGGCTCGTGCTCACCGGGGGATCGAGCCAGATGCGGGGCATGGTGGAGCTCGCCGAGGAGGTCTTCCACATGCCGGTGCGCATGGGCGTGCCGGACTACGTCGGCGGGCTCTCGGAGCGGGTGCGCAGCCCCAGCTATGCCACCGGGATCGGCCTGCTCTTGGCGGGCCTCGAGCAGTACGAGCTGCAGCAGACGGCCAAGATCCAGGGGGCGTCCTTCAAGCAGATCCTGGAGCGGATGCGGTCATGGTTCCAGAACACGTTTTAGACAGGGGACGGGCAACAGGGGTCAGGGGCCAGCGTCGCTGCGCGACGCTTCATTGGCCCAAGCCCCCGATCCCCGGCCACTGGCCCCTAATTTTTTTGCGCGCGCAGAAGGAGGAAGAAGATGCTGTACGAACTCGAGGACATGCAATCGCAGGAGGCCGTGATCAAGGTCATCGGCGTGGGCGGCTGCGGCGGCAACGCCGTGGACCACATGATCAACAAGGGCATGACCGGGGTGGAGTTCCTCGCCCTCAACACCGATGCCCAGGCGCTCAAGCGCACTGCGGCGCCCATGCAGCTGCAGATCGGCACCAACGTGACCAAGGGCCTGGGCGCGGGCGCCAAGCCCGAGGTCGGGCGCGAGGCCGCGCTGGAGGACCGCGAGCGCATCGCGGAGCTGATCGACGGCGCCGACATGCTCTTCATCACCGCCGGCATGGGCGGCGGCACCGGCACCGGCGCGGCCCCCGTGGTCGCGGAGGTGGCCAAGGAGCTGGGCATCCTCACCGTGGCCGTGGTGACCAAGCCCTTCGCCTTCGAGGGCAAGCGCATGCGCGTCGCCGAGCACGGCCTCAAGGCGCTGTCCGAGTACGTGGACTCGCTGATCATCATCCCCAACGACAAGCTGCGCCTGGTGCTCGGCGGCGGCATGAAGCTGAACGAGGCCTTCCAGGCCGCCAACGACGTGCTGCACAGCGCCGTGGGCGGCATCGCCGAGATCATCGCCAGCCCGGGCATGATCAACGTCGACTTCGCCGACGTGCGCACGGTGATGAGCGAGATGGGCATGGCCATGATGGGCTCGGCCCTGGCCACCGGCGAAGCCCGCGCCCGCCAGGCCGCCGAGGCCGCGGTCAACAGCCCCCTGCTGGAGAACGTCGATCTCAAGGGCGCGCGCGGCGTGCTGGTGAACATCACCGCCAACGACAGCCTGACGCTGGACGAGTACTACGAGGTGATGAACACCATCCAGGGCTTCACCGCCGACGAGGCCACGGTGATCGTGGGCACCGCCTTCGACGAGGACATGGGCGAGAACCTGCGCGTGACCATGGTGGCCACCGGGCTGGGCAACCCCGTCGGCCGCAGCCAGGCCAAACCCCAGATGACCGTGCTGCAGGGCACCGGCACCGACGGCCTGCCCGCCCGGCCGTTCGAGGCCGACCCGGAGACCCCGGCCATCTGGCGCAACCGCCGCAGCCACGCCGCCATGGATGCCGCCCAGGAGCAGGGCATCGACACCCTGGACATCCCGGCCTTCCTGCGCAAGCAGGCGGACTGAGGCGATTCGTGCTGGAAAGAGTCTAAAAAGCTAAAATGCCTGCATGATCAAGCAGCGCAGCATCAAGACCCTCGTACGCGCCACCGGCGTCGGGTTGCACAGCGGACGCAAGGCCCGGATCGCCTTGCGCCCCGCGCCGCCCGATGCCGGTATCTCTTTTCGCCGCGTCGACCTGCCGACCCCGGTGGATTTCCGCATCGACCCCCGCCTGGTGACGGACACGCGCCTGTGCACCGCCATCGAGCACGAGGGCGTCAAGGTGGCCACCGTGGAGCACCTGATGTCCGCCCTGGCGGGGCTGGGCATCGACAACCTCTACATCGACCTGGACGGCCCCGAGATCCCCATCCTGGACGGTTCGGCCGCGCCCTTCGTCTATCTGCTGCAGTCCGCCGGCATCGAGGAGCAGGACGTCGCGAAGCGCTACATCCGGGTCAAGCGCACCATACGCGTGGAGGAGGGCGACAAGTGGGCCGAGCTCAGCCCGCACGAAGGCTTCAAGCTCACCTTCCGCATCGACTTCGACCATCCCGTCTTCCACAAGTCGGGACAGGAGATCACGATCGACTTCGCCACCCAGTCCTACGTGAAGGAGATCGCGCGGGCGCGCACCTTCGGCTTCATGCAGGACGTGGAATACCTGCGCAGCCGGGGGCTGGCCCTGGGCGGCTCGCTGGACAACGCCGTGGTCATGGACGAATTCCGCGTGCTCAACGCCGACGGCCTGCGCTATGCGGACGAATTCGTCAAGCACAAGGTCCTCGATGCCATCGGGGATCTGTATCTTTGCGGCCACCCCCTCATCGGCGCCTTCACCGCCTACAAGTCGGGGCACGGTCTCAACAACCGGCTCCTGCGCACCCTGCTCGACGATGCCGCGGCCTGGGAGTGGGCGACGTTCGGCGACGCCGACCGGGCCCCCTTCGCCCTGGCCCGCCTGCACACCCTGGCGGCCTGAGGGCCGCTGCGGACCCCCTTGCCGGGCAGGGCGCGCCGGCTGGCGCGCGCCCGGCCCCCTCCCGGGCCGGACCGCTTACTGGAGGCCGGCCAGGCCTTCCGGCATGACGCGCGGGGTCAGGAAGATGAGCAGCTCCGTCTTGGCGTCCGACTTATGCGTCCTCTTGAACAGGTGGCCGAGCACCGGGAGGTCGCCCAGGAGCGGGACCTTGCTCACGTCGTTGCGCAGCTCCTGCTCGAAGATGCCGCCCAGCACCGCCGTCTCCCCGCTCTTCACCCGCACCTGGGTCTTCACCCGCCGGGCGTTGATGGGGCGGTTGCCGCCGGTGCCGGCGATCACCTCGCCGGCGACGTCCTTGGTGACCTCGACGCTGAGGATGACCTCCTCGTTGTTCAGGACCTGCGGGTTGACCAGCAGGCACAGCAGGGCATCCTTGAAGGTGGTGGTGGCCGGGTTGTTGGCCGTGCCCGGGGTGACCACCGGGAACTGGGTGCCCTGCAGGATGACCGCCGGCTTCTGGTTCTGGGTGACCACGCGCGGGCTGGAGATGATCTTGCCGCGGTTGTCCGCCTCCAGCGCCTGGATCTCCAGGCCGACCAGGGCCGTCGAGGCGGAGTTGACGATGGCGATGCCGAGGGTGGACGGCGGGCTCTCCGCAGTCGAGAACGGCAGGTTCACGTTGGGGATGGAGGGGTTCGTGACGCTGCGGGTATTGAGGAAGCCGATGGCGTCCGTGGTTTCGGTGCCGAGCGTGCCGCCGAGCCCGATCCCGCCCCCGCCGATCCCGCCGAAGCCCCTCAGCATGAGGCGGGCGCCCAGGTCGCGGCTGAAGCCGTCGTTGGCCACCACCACCCGCGCCTCGATCATGACCTGGCGGGCGGGCGTGTCCACCCGTGCGAGCACCTCCTTGATCTCCTTGATCTTGGCGGCCGAGTCCTTGACGAACAGCGTGTTGGTCTTGAGGTCGTAGGAGCTGCTGCCGCGCGGGGAGAGGATGCGCTGGGCCGCGGCGGCGGCCGCCCCCTGCTGTCCGGGCAGGGAGGCCGACATGGCCTGGGCCGGTGCCCCGGTGATCCCGGTGGCCGCCGGCGTGCAGGTCACCGCCTCGCTCGCATGGGTGGCGGCGACGGACTGGCCGCTCAGGATCGCCTGCGCCTCGTCGGCCCGCAGGTAGTTCAGGCGGATGGCCTCCGTCGTCAGCTCCTCCAGCTCGGAGATCTTCTGGCGGTCTTCCAGCTCGCGCTTGTCCAGTTCCGCGAGCTCCGAGCGGGGGGCGACCCAGATCACGTTGCTGCCGATCACCCGCTTGTCCATGCCCTTGGTCGCCAGGATGATGTCCAGGGCCTGGTCCCAGGGGATGTCCTTGAGGCGCAGGGAGATGGTGCCGGTGACCTTCTCGCTGGTCACGATGTTGAGTCCGGTGAAGTCGGCGATGACCTTGAGCAGGTCCTTGACCTCGACGTTGTAGAAGTCGAGGGTGAGCTTCTCCCCGGTGTACTGCTCGCGCTTGCCGGGGACCGCGAACCCGGCCTCCTGGGCGGCGAGCTCGAGCACGAACTGGTCGCCCGTCTGGTAGGCGGAATGGCTCGGCTTGCCGGCGGGGGTGACGACCATGCGGGTATGCCCGTTCACGGCGAAGGTCTCGATGCTCTGCGCCGGGGTGGCGAAGTCGCTGACGTCGAGCCGGCGGGCCAGCCCGGGCGGCAGCGCGGTGTTGAGGAAATCGACCTGGATCTTGTTGCCGACCTGCTTGATGTCGATGCCGATGCCGGGGTCGGTCAGGCGGACGACGACGCGGCCCTCGCCCGAGGTGCCGCGCCGGAAGTCGATGTCGCGGATGCCGTGGCTGCGCTTGGGTGCCGTTTCCGCGAAGTGGGTGGGGGCCGCGGCGCCCGCCTTGGCGCCGCGCACGGCGATGACGACCTGGTTGCGCTCGGTCTTGACCTCGTACTGCGCGGGGCCATCGAGGCTGAGCACCAGGCGCGTGCGGTCTCCGGACTCGAGCACCTGGACCGTGCGGATCGAGCCGGCGTTGACGGTCTCCACGTGGCGGCCCATGCCGCTCTTGGTCTTGGCGAAATCGACGATGATCCGGTTCGGGCTGGCCGTCGTGAAGGTCACGGGGGGCGCGGCCGGGCTGTCCTTCAGGGTCACGCTGACGACCCGTGTATCGTCGGGCCCCGGGGTGACCTTGAGCTGTTCGAGGACGTTGCCGTCGGCCCAGGCCGGCAGGGCCTGGGCTGCGATGCCGACGATCAGCCACTTGAGCCAGGTACTAGGGGTGGTGTGGGTCATGTTGCCGCCTCTTTAACGTGAATCGACGCGAACGTCACTGCGTCCCCCTCGCCCGCGAGAGGCAGGGGTGAGGGAAACGGGCAGGGCGAGAAGTGCTGGCTTGAGAAGGCTGTGGCCATGCGCCATGTCCGTTCGGTTCCTGTTCGCGCGCCATTGCGCCCTCCATCGTCCGTCCCGGATCGGCTCAGTTTCCGGGCTTGCCCGGAGTGGCCGCCTGGGCCTCGCCGTCCTGCTGCTTGAGCAGGCTGGTCTTGACCTCGACCCATCGGCCGCGGCTGTCCCTGACCCGCTCCCTGACATCGATGCCCTTGCCGTGGACCCGGGTGATCACGCCGCCGCTCTGGCCGATGCGGTCGCCCTGCCTGGCCAGGTGCAGCCGGTTCTCCGGGGTGGCGACCAGGGCGTGGTAGGCGCCATCCTTCTCGATGATGCCCGCCACGCGCAGCGACTCCAGCGGCCAGGCCTCGAGGGCCTGGCCAGGCCGCCCCGGCTCGCCCTTCATGAGCTCCGCCTGGCCCGGACGCAGGGCGCCGGCGCTGAAGGGATCGGGCAGCTGACCGGGCTGATAGACGAAGGTGTCCAGGGGCCTGAGCGGCGGCAGGGGCTCGACCTTGGCCGCGCCGTCCTTGCCGGCCTCGTCCATGAACTGGCGCAGGTCGGCGAAATCGTCCTGGGCGCAGCCCGCCAGCAGGGCCGGCACGATCAGCAGGGGCCAGGGTTTCACTTGGCACCTCCGGCCGGCTTCTTCATCGCGGCGATCTCGCCCTCGTCCAGATAGCGATAGGTCTTCAAGGTGGCATCCATGGTGAGCGTCGCGCCCTTGGTCGGGACGATGGCGATGTCATGGACCGTCACGATGCGCGGCAGGTGGGCGACATCGCTGACGAAGCCTGCGATCTCGTGGTAGGAGCCGTTGACCTTGATGGCGACCGGGATGGTCGCATAGAAGTCCGCATAGGTGGCAGCCTGGGGCCGGAACAGGTCGAACTGCAGGCCGCGGCCCAGCCCCGCCTGGTTGATGTCGGTCAGCAGCGCGTCGATCTCGGACCTGCTGGGCAGCTGCTTGAGCAGCACGGCGAGCGTCTGTTCCGCTTCCCGGAGCTGCTGGCGATGGATGTCCAGATTCCGGGCCTGGGCCTTCTTCTGGGCATAGACGCCGCGCAGCGCCTGTTCCTCGTTTTCCAGCGACTTCAGGCCGCTCATCTGGTCCGAGAGGTGGAAGTAGTATCCCGCCGCGACGATGACGACGAGGATCAGGGCCAGGAGCACCCCCTTCACCGCCGGGGGCGCGTTGCCGAGGTCCTTGAGGTCGAGGTTGTTGAGGTCCGACAGCTGCATGTCAGGGGGCGCCTTTACCGGATGGGGCATGGACGTGGATGCCGCCGCGGCGACACCGCATCTGCCTCGCCCGCGAGCGGGAGAGGGGGAGGGAAGCGATCATGGCGGCAGCGGCGCTCATGATTCGGGGCGGCGCCGGTCGCCTTGGTCGTGGGGGCCGCTGATCTTCACGGTCAGCGAGAACTCGTTCGTGCGCAGGCTGTCCTGGCTCGCGGCCTTGACCTCGATGAGGTTGGGGGTCTCGAACCAGGGCGACGCCTCCAGGTTCCGCATATAGCTCGACACCAGCGCACTGGACTGGGTGACCCCCTGGATCGACAGGGTCTCCTCGCTCTGGCGCACGGCGCGCAGTATGACCCCCTCGGGCAGGCGGCGCGCCATCTCGTCCATCAGGTGCACCGGGACGACCCTCTGGCCCTGCAGCGACTCCACCACGTCCTTCCGGGACAGCAGCGCCTGGGTCTTCTCCTTGAGCTTCTTGATCTCGGCGAGCTGCTGATCCAGCTTCGCGATCTCCAGCCGGAGAAACTCGTTGCGGCGGGTCTGGTTGTCGGTCGCGTTGGCGATCGCCATGTTCCCCAGCACGACGACGGCCGCCCCCAGCACCAGCGCGGCTGCCGCCATGACGGCGAATTGCCGGGCCTGGCGCGCGCGCTTCAGTTCGCGGTGAGGCAGCAGATTGATGCGGATCGGGATCATGTCCGGTCGAACCTCCGCAGGGCCAGGCCGCAGGCCACAAAGAGCATGGGGGCGTCTTCCGACAGGCGCTGGGCGCCGACCTGCGGCGAGAGCGCCATCCGGGCGAACGGGTTGGCGGGCAGCACATGGGTCTGGGTCTTGTCGCGCACGGCGTCCATGAGTCCCGGCAGCGCCGCACAGCCCCCGCACAGCAGGATGTGGTCCACGCTCTGATAGGTGGCGGAAGAGAAGAAGAGCTGCAGGGAGCGCATGATTTCCTGGGCCGCGGAGTCCAGGAAGGGCGGCAGCACCTCGGTCCGGTAGTTCTCGGGCAGCGAGCCCCGGCGCTTGGCCGCTTCGGCCTCCTCGGTGGACAGGCTGAACCGGCGGGCGATCTCCTTGGTCAGGATATAGCCGCCGAAGGCGTGGGTGCGCTGGAAGACGGGATTGTTGTCGTGGAGGATGTTGATGTGGGTGAAATTGGCGCCGATATCGACGATGGCCACGGTCTTCCGGGCCCCGCCGCCGGGCAGCTGGCTGGCCAGCTGGGCGTAGGCGGTCAGGGCGGCGAGGTTGTCGACGTCCATGATCACCGCCTTCAGGCCGACGGCCTCGGCGATGGCGACGCGCTCCTCGACGCGGTCGCGGCGCGACATCACCAGGATGGCCTCGTTGTCGCCCTGGGTCTTTGCCGAGGCGCCGATGACCTGATAGTCCAGACGGATCTCGTCGATCGGGAAGGAGGCCATCTGGTTGGCCTCGGCATGGATCTGGGCCTCGATCTCGGCATCGCCCGCCTTGGCCGACACCAGGACCTTCTTGCTCATGACCACCGAGGAGGGCAGGGCCAGCGCGACCTCGCGGGTACGCGTGCCGAGCAGCCGCCAGGCGTCCCCGACGGCCGCCTCGACCGCCTCGGGCTTGGCGATGTTGCCGTCGGCGACGGCATCCTTGGGCAATGGGACGATGGCGTAGCGCTCGACTCGGTATGCATCCTTGCCGCTCTCGGCCAGTTCGAGCATTTTCACCGCCGATGAGCTAATATCGACCCCGATCAAGGGTCGGTTTCCCCCGCTGAGCCAGTCAAATCGCAAAGATTGCCCTTTCCTTCTGCCCCGACGCCGGATTGTTAACAATCCACGTTAAATCCTGGCAACAACATATACGCGGTAAAATGATTTTTCCAGTTCAACGAATGCCGTCCCGGAACACTTTTCGGCATCGGGTGCGTGAATGCAACAGTTGATGACACGTTGGTGGCACTACCTCGTCGCCGGCCTGATCGGGCTGGCCGTCGGGGGGCTCGCGCTGGGCCTTCTTTCGGCCGCCATGATCTACCCCACGCTGCCCAGCCTCGAGGCCCTGAAGGATTACCGGCCCAAGATGCCCCTGCGCATCTACACGGAGGACGGCACGCTGATCGGCGAGTTCGGCGAGGAGCGCCGCGCCGTGGTCCGCACCCAGGAGGCCCCGGTCATCCTGCGCCAGGCGATCCTCGCCGCCGAGGACGAGCGCTTCTACAGCCACGGCGGCATCGACACCCTTGGGGTGCTGCGCGCGGCCTTGTCCAATCTGAGCTCGGGCGGCGTGCGCGAAGGGGCCTCCACCATCACCATGCAGGTCGCGCGCAATTTCTTCCTGACCTCCGAGCGCAGCTTCAGGCGCAAGATCAACGAGGCCCTGCTCGCCATCAAGATCGAACACCAGCTCAGCAAGGACGAGATCCTCGAGCTCTACCTGAACCACATCTTCCTGGGGCAGCGCGCCTACGGTTTCGCCGCCGCCTCCCAGATCTACTTCGGCAAGCCGCTCGCCCAGATCACGGTGGCCGAGGCGGCGATGCTGGCGGGCCTGCCCAAGGCGCCCTCCGCCTACAACCCGGTGGTCAACCCCAGCCGGGCCAGGGCGCGCCAGCTCTATGTCCTGGGCAGGATGCGCAGCCTCGGCTACATCACCGAGGCGCAGCACGAGGAGGCCCGCGCCCAGCGCCTGGGCGTGCGCTACTCGCCCCAGGCCTTCGAGGTCGCCGCCGACCACGCGGCGGAAATGGTCCGCCAATACATGTTCCAGCGCTACGGCGAGCAGATCTACGTGAGCGGCATGAAGGTCTACACCACCCTGCAGGCGCGCGAGCAGAGGGCGGCGGTGGCCGGCGTGCGCCTCGGGATCGTCGAGTTCAACCGCCGCCGCGGCTATGCCGGGCCGGAGGGCGAAGTGCGGCTGCCCGAGGATCCGAAGGAGCGCGCCAAGGCCGTCGAAGAGGCCCTGGCGGACCGCGCGGAGTCCAACGGCCTGGTGCCCGCCGTGGTGCTCGCCGTGGAGAAGGACGCGATCCGGGCCCGGCTGCGCAACGGCGACGAGATCGAGCTGGGCGCCTCGGAGACGAAGTTCGCGGCGCGCTTCCTCTCGTCCAAGGCGCCCAAGGGCAAGCGCCTCGCGCCCGGCTCGATCATCCGGGTCGTGCGCCTGGCGCCGGGCCAGCCCTGGCAGCTGACCTACCTGCCCGAGGTGGAGGCGGCCTTCGTGGCCCTGTCGCCGCAGGACGGCTCGATCCGGGCACTGGTCGGCGGCTTCGACTTCTCCCGCAACCAGTACAACCATGTCATCCAGGCCTGGCGCCAGCCGGGCTCCAGCTTCAAGCCCTTCGTCTATTCCGCCGCCCTGGAAAAGGGGGTGACGCCGGCCACCGTCTTCGACGACGCGCCCCTCACGGTCGACCCCTCGGAGACCGGGGACCGGCTCTGGGAGCCCAAGAACTACGACGGCACCACGGAGGGCCCCATGCCGCTGCGCACGGCCCTGGCGAAATCGAAGAACCTGGTCTCCATCCGCGTGCTGCAGGCGGCCGGCATCGATTTCGTGCGCCAGCACGCCGCCGGCTTCGGCTTCGACGCCAACCGCCTCCCCCCCTATCTGACCCTGGCGCTGGGCGTGAACGAGACCACCCCGCTGCAGATGGCCACCGCCTACGCGGTCTTCGCCAACGGCGGCTATCAGGTCAAGCCCTATTTCCTGCTCCGGGTGACGGACAAGGACGGCCGCGTCCTGGAGGACTACCGGGGCGTGCCGGTCCAGCAGGGCGCGCCGCGCGTCCTCGATCCGCGCAACGCCTTCATCATGACCAGCCTCATGCAGGACGTGATCCGGCGGGGTACCGCCACCCCGGCCCTGCGCCTGGGCCGCGGCGATCTGGCCGGCAAGACCGGGACCACCAACGACCAGCGCGACGCCTGGTTCGCCGGCTTCAACCCGCACCGGGTCGGGGTCGCCTGGGTCGGCTACGACCAGCCCCGGTCGCTGGGCAGCGGCGAGACCGGCGGCGGGACCGCCCTGCCGATCTGGGTCCGCTACATGTCCGAGGCCCTGCAGGGCGTGCCGGATGCCGGCTACCCCCCGCCGGAGGGCGTGCTGGCGATGAAGGTCGACCCCAAGACCGGCATGTCGACGGCCGACGGCGGCGTGACTGAGTACTTCTACGAGGAGTTCGCGCCCGGCCATGTCGAGGCGCCCAGCCAGGGCTTCACCCTGTTCGGGGACTGAGGCCATGGCCAGGAACCCTTCGCCCAGGCACAGCCAGATGCGCATCCGCATCGCGCAGCTGGCGGCGCAGTTCATGGCCGAGCACGGCATCCGGGATTACGCCCTGGCCAAGCGCAAGGCCGCGCGGCAGCTCGGCGCCCCCGACACCCACAGCATGCCGGGCAACGACGAGATCGACGCGGCCCTGCGCAGCTACCACGCGCTCTACAACGCCGAGGACCACCGCCTGACGCTGCTGGCGCAACGCCGGCAGGCCCTGGAGGCGCTGCGCGCCTTCGAGCGTTTCCAGCCCGTGCTGACCGGCGCGGTCCTGGAGGGCACCGCCTCGTCCCACGCCGACATCGAGATCGAGGTCCATGCCGACGCCAGCAAGGAGTTCGAGCAGTTCCTGATCAACGAGGCGGCGGACTTCAGGGTGGCGGACCGCAACGGCAGGCACGGCTTTCTCGTCTACTCGACACCGTCGAACATCCATGTCACGGTGCTGCCCATGAGCAGCCTGCACGCCCATGCGCGGGCACGGCAGGAGGGCCTGAAGCGGGCCTCGGCACGGCAGCTGGAAAGGGTCATCGAGGAAGGCGCCGCATGAGCCGCCCCGTGCCGGTTATATCCGCGGCGCTTCTGTCTTATGCTATGCAGATGCAGTTTCGGCGCCTGCCCTGATTCATGGATATCGAGAACTACCAATCCGGCAGCCAGGCGGACCTCAGCCGGTTCGCCATCAGCAACGCGCGGGAGATCGAGCGCATCCTGCGCGGGCTCATGAAGGACAGGGCGCTGCTGACCGTGCAGGGCAGCCGGAGCAAGGAGACCTACCTGACCACCCTCCTCGGCCTGGACGACCGGGCCCGGCGCTTCTATATCGAGTGCGCCGCCGACCGGCGCGCCGAGGGGGACCTGCTGGGCGGGGCGGGCATCGAGCTGACCGCGCATTGCGAGGGCGTGCGCATCCAGTTCACCGCCACCCGCGGCGAGCGCACCCGGTTCGACGGCCTCGACGCCTACGGGCTCGGCCTTCCGGACAAGGTCTACCGCTTCCAGCGGCGGCAGTACTACCGGGTGCAGACCCCCCAGGCGCAACCCGTGAAATGCGCCATTCCGCTCGCCGGCGGCGTCCTGGAGGCCGTCATCGTCGACATCAGCGTCGGCGGCGTCGGGATTCGCCATGACGCCGGGGCCTCCGCCCTCGGCGTGGGCATGGAACTGCCGGGCTGCCGCCTAGGCATCCCGGAACTCGGCGCCTACACCGTCACCCTGAAGGTGCGCAGCAGCGCCCAGGTGGCGCTGAAAAACGGTGCCCTGGTCCAGCGCCTGGGCTGCGAATTCGTCGACCTCGGCGTGCCCACGGAGCGCGCGATCCAGACCTATATCTTCAAGCTGGAGCGGGAGCGCCGCTCCTGGGACCGATAGCGCGCCGCGCCGGCGCAGGCCTGACACGGCCCGGCAACAGACCGGGCGGACGGGGGGAGCGATGCATTTCGAATACGACAGCCAGGGGGACCTCAGCCGATACCTGGTGCGCCACGGCCCCGAGATCGAACGGATCCTCCGGGGCATGCAGGAGGCCCACACCCTCGTGACGCTGCACGGCGACAACGGCAGGGACTTCGTGCTGACCGCCATCACCGGGATCGAGGCCGACGGCAGCGCGGTCTTGCTGGCCTGCGGTCCGAACGCGGCCCAGAACGAGGCCATCTTCGGCAGCGTGGAGGTCGCCGCGACCGCGACCCACGAGCAGGTGCGCGTGCAGTTCGTCACCCCGCCGGCGGAGCGCGCGGTCCGGGAAGGCGAATGCGTCTTCAGGCTGCGGATGCCCGGCCAGTTGCTCAGGCTTCAGCGGCGCGAGTACTACCGCCTGATCACCTCGCTGACCCAGCCGGTGAAATGCCTCTTCGGCAGCGGCGAGGCTGCGCTGGAGGCCCTGGTGACCGACATCAGCGTCGGCGGCGTCGGCGTCCTCTACCACCCGGGCAGCTTCCGGCTGTGCACGGGCGCGGTCTACGAGGGCTGCCGCCTGTCGATACCGGGCGCGGGCGATTACCTGATCAGCGTGAAGGCCTGCAACGCCTACGAGGAGACCATGCGCAACGGCCTCGTGGCCCTGCGGGCGGGCTGCCAGTTCGTCCGCCTGCCCGCCGCGGTGGAGACGGAGATCCAGCGTTACATCTACAAGGTCGAGCGCGAACGCCGGGCGCGTCTGCTATAGCGGCCCGCCGGCGCCGCGGCCTCAGCCCTCCTTGAGCCACTGGGCCGCATCTAGGGCGAAATAGCTCAGCACCGCGTCCGCCCCGGCGCGCTTGAAGCCGAGCAGCCCCTCCAGGACGCAGGCGCGCTCGTCGAGCCAGCCGTTCAGCGCCGCGGCCTTGAGCATGGCGTACTCCCCGCTCACCTGGTAGACGAAGGTGGGGGCGCGGAACGCGTCCTTCACCCGGCGCACGATGTCCAGGTAGGGCAGGCCCGGCTTGATCATCACCATGTCCGCCCCCTCCTGCAGGTCCAGCCCCACCTCCCAGAGGGCCTCGTCGGTGTTGGCCGGGTCCATCTGGTAGGTGTGCTTGCCGCCCTTGCCCAGGCTCGCGGCCGAGCCCACCGCGTCGCGGAAGGGGCCGTAGAAGCTGGAGGCGTACTTGGCGGAATAGGCGAGGATGCGGGTGTGGATCCGGTCCGCCGCATCCAGGGCCTCGCGCACCGCGCGGATGCGCCCGTCCATCATGTCCGAGGGCGCCACCACGTCGGCGCCGGCGGCGGCGTGCGCCTCCGCCTGGCGGGTGAGCACGGCGATGGTCTCGTCGTTGAGCACGTAGCCCGAGGCGTCGATCAGGCCGTCCTGGCCGTGGCTGGTGTAGGGGTCGAGGGCCACGTCGGTGATCACGCCCAGGTCCGGGAAGCGGGCCTTGAGCCCGGCCACCGCGCGGGGCACCAGGCCGTCCGGGTTGTAGGCCTCCTCGGCGCCCGGGGACTTGAGCTCCGCGGGGATGACCGGAAAGAGCGCCAGGGCGGGGATACCGAGGGCCTGGCAGCGCTCGGCCACGCCGTAGAGCCGGTCGAGCGTGAGGCGCCTGACCCCCGGCATGGAGGCCACCGCCTCCTCCCGGTCGGCGCCGTCCAGGACGAACACGGGCAGGATCAGGTCGGCCGGCGTGAGCACCGTCTCCTGCATCAGGCGCCGGGAGAAGTCGTCGCGCCGCATCCGGCGCATGCGTTTGCGGGGGAAGGAGGAGAGGTCGAACATGGCGGATGCGTGAAGAGTAAAGGGTCAGCGGGATTCTGTACCGCCCCGGGAACTTTCTGTCAATCGCGATCTCTATTTATCGAGACGAATCGCTTCGTCTCCCGCTTCTCCTCCCTGAGCGGGTGCCTTAACGCAATGGTTAAGGCTCTTCTGGCCCGGCTTTCTCCCCTTGAGCCGGGCCTTTTTTTGCTCAGGGCCGGAGGACGGCCTCCAGCGCCCGCAGGCAGTGGTCCACGTTCTGCGGCCGGGCGCTGTGGCCCATGAGCCCGATGCGCCAGATCCGTCCGGCGAGCACCCCCAGGCCGGCGCCGATCTCCAGGTTGAACTCTTGCAGGAGCCGTGTGCGCAGCGCGGCGTCGTCCGCCCCCTCCGGGATCCGGATGGCGTTGAGCTGGGGCAGGCGCGCCGCCTCGGCCACCACGAAGCCGATGCCCAGCCGCTCCAGGCCCGCCTTGAGCGCCTCGTGGCTTGCGCGGTGCCGGGCCCAGGCGTGCTCGATGCCCTCCTCGGCCAGCATCACCAGGGCCTCGTGCAGGCCGTAGAGCGGGTTGATGGGGGCGGTGTGGTGGTAGGTGCGGCGGCCCTCCCCGCTCCAGTAGCCGAGCACCAGGTTCAGGTCCATGAACCAGCTCTGCACCGGGGTCTTGCGCGCGCGCACCCGCTCGACGGCGCGATCATTGAAGCTCACCGGCGAGAGCCCAGGGGTGCAGGACAGGCATTTCTGGCTGCCGGAGTAGGCGGCGTCGATGCCCCATGCGTCGACGAGCACCGGCGTGCCGCCCAGCGAGGTGACGCAGTCCATGATGCTGAGCGCGCCGTGGCGCCGGGCGATGGCGGCCAGGGCCTTCGCGTCGGACTGCGCCCCGGTGGAGGTCTCGGCGTGGACGAAGGCGAGCGCCTTCGCGTCCGGATGGGCCCGGAAGGCGTCCTCCACCTTGCCCGGGTCCACGGGCTCGCCCCAGGCGTCTTCCACCGCCACCGGGCGGCCGCCGGCGCGCCGCACGTTCTCCAGCATGCGCCCGCCGAAGACCCCGTTGCTGCAGACGATGACCTTGTCGCCCGGCTCCACCAGGTTCACGAAGCAGGTCTCCATGCCGACCGAGCCGGGGCCCGAGACGGGGAAGGTGAGCGCGTTCCCGGTCTGGAAGGCGTAGCGCAGCAGGGCCTTGAGCTCCTCCATCATGCCGACGAAGGCCGGGTCCAGGTGGCCGATGGTGGGCCGCGCCATCGCATCCAGGATGCGCTGGGGCACGTCGGACGGGCCGGGGCCCATGAGGGTGCGGCGCGGGGGCTGGAAGGGCTGGATGGCGGGTGCGGCGATGGATATTGTGGGCATTCCTCTTCCTCGAAACGGCCGTGCGGGCGACGGCTCGCAAACCCGGCGATTCTAGTCGGCCTCGGGCCCGGGCCGGAAGCGGTAGAATCGGACCCTTTTGCGGCAGGAGTCGAGGCATGGACAAGGCGGTCGCCCTCATCGGTCTGGGGCAGCTCGGGCGCGTCTTCGCCGGCGGCCTCCTGCGCACCGGGCACACCGTGGTGCCCGTGAACCGGGGCGACGACATGGACATCGTCGCCGCGCGCTGGCCCGAGCCGGCGCTCGCCCTGGTCGCGGTGGCCGAGGCCGACCTGCACCCCGTGCTGGCCCATCTGCCCCCGGCCTGGCGCGACCGCGTGGGCCTCCTGCAGAACGAGCTGCTGCCGCGCGACTGGCTCGCCCACCGGCTCCCGGACCCCACCGTCGTCTCGGTCTGGTTCGAGAAGAAGCGGGGCATGGACGCCAAGCCCCTGCTGCCCTCGCCCGCCTACGGCCCCGGCGCCGCGCGCCTGGTCACCGCCCTGGGCGCGATCGAGCTGCCCGCCCGCACCCTGCCCGACGCCGAGGCGCTGGAATGGGAGCTGGTGCGCAAGAACCTCTACATCCTGGTGACCAACATCGCCGGCCTCGTGGCGGGCGGCGACGTGGGCACCCTCTGGGCACGGCACCGCGAGCTCGCCGAGGCCGTGGCGAGCGACGTGCTCGACCTGCAGGAGCGGCTCACCGGCCGCGAGCACGACCGCCTCGCGCTCATGGCCGGGCTGCTGGAGGCCTTCGAGGCCGACCCCCTGCACGGCTGCGCCGGCCGCACCGCACCCCTGCGCCTCGCGCGGGCCCTGGCGCACGCCGACGAGGCCGGCCTCGAGGTGGCGACCCTCAGGCGCATCGCCGCCGAGCGGGGCCCCGGCTAGCCCACACCGGACCCGGCGGCGTAGTACTGCAGCGCGAAGCCGCCCTCGGCGTCCAGCCACTGCCCCGCCGGGCGCCAGCCCGCAGCGGCGGCGAGCCGGACGAATTCCTCCGGGCGGTACTTGTAGGAGTTCTCCGTGTGCAGGCTCTCGCCCGCGGCGAACTCGAAGTGCTCGCCCGCCACGTGGACCGTCTGGGCCGCCAGGCTCACCAGGTGCATCTCGATGCGCCCTTCCACCGGGTTGTAGTAGGCATAGTGGCGGAAGGCCCCGGGCGCGAAGTCGGCCCCGAGCTCCCGGTTCAGGCGCGCGAGCAGGTTGAGGTTGAAGGCCGCGGTCACCCCCTGGGCGTCGTTGTAAGCCCGGTGCAGGCGTTCCGGATCCTTCTTCAAGTCCACCCCGACGAGCAGCCCGCCGTCCGGCCCGGCCAGGGTGTGGAAGCGCCCGAGCAGCGCGACCGCCTCCTCCGGGGTGAAGTTGCCGATGCTGGAGCCGGGGTAGAAGACGAGCCGCCGCCCCGCCGCGGGCAGGTGCGGCGCCAGGGCCTCGAGGCCGTGCACGAAGTCGAGCCCGACGGCGCTGACCTCGAGCCCGGGGTGGTCGCGGGCCAGGGCCTGGGCCGCCTGGGCGAGGTGGGCGCTGGCGATGTCCAGGGCGTAGACCCGGGCGGGACGCAGGGCCTCGATCAGGAGCCGCACCTTGCCGCAGCCCCCTGCCCCGGGCTCGATCACGCAGTCCACCCGCCCCGCCACGGCCGCGATCTCGGGCAGGCGCGCCTGCAGCAGGGCGTATTCGGTGCGGGTGAGGTAGTACTCCGGCAGCCGGCAGATCCGCTCGAAGAGCCGCGCGCCCTCGGCGTCGTAGAAGTACTTGGGCGGGATGGACCTGGGCCGGGCGCGCAGGCCCGCGAGCACGTCCGCCCGCAGGCCGTCCCGGGCGGGCGCCAGGTCCAGGAAGCGCAGCGCCCCGCCCGCGCGGGCGGGGATCGTGTCGGGGGTGGCGGGGACGTCGCGCATGCCGGGGCCTGTGCCGGAAACGGACTTTCACTATAAACAAGCATGGACAGCCCGCCGGCCGAATGGCCCAAACCCGTCAGCCCCCTCAGCCCCGGGCAGCTCGTCGAGCGGCTCGAGGCCGCGCGCGCGCGCCTGCACGCGCTGGTCGCCTGCCTGCCGCCGGAGGGCTGGCTGGGGCCCGAGGCCGAGCACCTCAACCCGCCGCTCTGGGAGTACGGCCACATCGTCTGGTTCCAGGAGCGCTGGTGCCTGCGCTGGCGCCCGGACGGCAGCCTGGCCGCAGGGCGCCTGCCGAACGGCGATGCCCTCTACGACTCCGGCAGCGTGCCTCACGACAGCCGCTGGGCGCTGCCGCTGCTCGACCCCGAGGCGGCGCGGGACTACGGCGCGGCGGTGCTGGCGGCGCTGGCGCAGCGGCTGCGCGAGGGCCTCGACCCGCGGCTCGCCTACTTCGCCGAGCTCGCCCTCTACCACGAGCTCATGCACATCGAGGCCTGGTGGATGGCCTGGCAGAACCTGGGCTATGCGCCGCCCGAGCCGCCGGCCCTGCCCGAGGACCTGGCGCCGGAGCCCGGGCAGCTCGCCTTCGACGACGGCACCGCGGTGCTGGGCTCGGGCCCGGAGGCGGGCTTCGTCTTCGACAACGAGAAATGGCGCCATGAGGTGGCGACACGGGCCTTCGAGATCGACGCGAGCCCGGTGACCGAGGGGGCCTATGCCGAGTTCGTCGCCGCCGGCGGCTACGCCCGCCCGGCGCTCTGGTCCGCGGCGGGCCGCGACTGGCTCGCCCGCACCCATGCCCGGCACCCGCTCTACTGGCGGCCGCAGGGCCCCGGCTGGGCGGTGCGCCGCTTCGAGCGCTGGCAGCCCCTGGCGGCCGGCCGCCCGCTCCTCCACGTCAACCGCTTCGAGGCCGAGGCCTATGCCGCCTGGCGCGGCCGCCGCCTGCCGAGTGCGGCCGAGTGGTGCCGCGCCGCCGAACACCCGGCCTTCCGCCGGGGCCTCGGCTGGGAGTGGCTCCTCGATGCCTTCGCACCCTACCCCGGCTTCGCCCCCGACCCCTACGCGGCCTATTCCCAGCCCTGGTTCCACAGCCACGGCGAGCTGCGCGGCGGCTCTCCGGTCACCGACCCGGCCCTGGCGCGGCCGGGCTACCGCAACTTCTACCTGCCCCACCGGCGCGACCCCTACGCGGGGCTGCGCACCGCGCGGGACCGCTGAGCCGCACGGCAGGACGGCGGCGCCTCAGGCCGCCGGCAGCAGGACCTGGTGCTCGGTGCTGAACTGGTAGTCGCGGAAGACGTGCTCGGTGGTGAGCAGCGCGTAGCTGCCGTCGGCGTTGCGCCGCGAGGTGTCCTTGAGGCGGTAGGTGTAGTGGCCGCAGGTCCAGCACTGGAACTTGCGCATGTGGGTGCACAGGCAGGTCTTGTCGTAGACGCGGACCTTGCCCTCGTCGCCGACGCGCGCGAGCTCGCGGTTGTAGGCGTCGATGTAGTCGCAGTGGCCCTTGCTGTCGAGCAGATATCCGTAGGACTCGCAGTTGGGCTTGATCCCCGAGCCGATGGCCGGCGAGTTCCTGAGCATGCGCATGGGGTAGCCGGTGGGCGAGAGGGTGTTGACCTCGATGTCCTCCTCGTTGGCCTTGAAGTACTCCTGCTTCACGGCGTCGGGCAGGCCGCACTCGCGGGTGACGGTGAAGCGGGTGGCGACCTGCACCCCGCCGCAGCCCATGTCCAGGTAGCCCACTGCATCCGAGCCGGTGAAGACGCCGCCGGCGGCGAGCACCGGGATGTGCCCGAGGTGGTTCTCCTTCATGAAGGCGAGCACCTCGGCCACGAGGGTCCTCAGGTCGTACTTCGCCCAGTCCATGCCGAAGCCCAGGTGGCCGCCGGCGAGCGGCCCCTCGACCACCACGTAGTCGGGCAGGCGGTCGAGGCCCGAGTTCTTGCGCAGGAAGAGCTGCAGGGCGCGCGCCGAGGAGACGATGATGCCGAGCCGCGCGTCGCGAAAGCGCGGGTGGTCGGCGATGAGCGCGAAGGATCCCAGGTGCAGGCCGGCGGAGAGCGTGATGCCGTCGATGCCGGCGTCCAGGGCGGCGATGAGGCGCTCGCGCAGGGTGGCCTTGGGCGCGTTCATGCCCAGCTTTTCCATGCAGTTGATGAAGATAAGCCCCGGCCCGCGCTTGGCCTCCATGGCGGCGCTCACGAAGCGCTTCTGGGCCTCTGCCAGCGCCCCCAGGTCGAACTGGGCCTCCAGCTTGTTGGCCGACTCGCGCACGGACTTGTACTTCTTCAGCCGCTCCTTGACGTAATCGGTCTTGAAGCGGCGGTCGGACACGGTGGGCACCATGGCGTCCGAGATGTGGCCGATGCCGCCCAGGCGCGCGGCCTCCAGGGCCATGTCCGAGGTGGAGATGTCCACGCCCATGCCGCCGATCATGATGGGCACGAATTCGTTGCGGCCGCCGCGCCCCTGTCCGGGGAAGCTCAGCCGGTAGTCGTCCAAACGTTTCATAGCTCTTCCAACAAGATATCCGCGGGCTTGCCTCCCGCGTCTCAGCGCTCGACGAGCACCCTCCCCGCGCCCGCCTCCAGGCGGCCGATGGCGGCGGCCCGCGCGAAGCCGTGCAGGCGGAAGGTGTGCAGCACCTCCTCCACCACAGCTTCGGCACAGGATACCAGCAGCCCGCCGCTGGTCTGGGGATCGGTGAGCACGGCGTGCTCCGCGTCCGCGATGCCGTCAAAGAGCGCAACCTCCTGGCCGTAGCCCGCCCAGTTGCGCCGGCCCGCGCCGGTGACGTGGCCGGCGGCGGCGAGCTCCAGCACCTCGGGCAGCACCGGCAGGCGGCCGAGGCGGATGCGCGCGTCGAGCCGGGAGGCACGGGTGATCTCCAGGGCATGGCCCAGGAGGCCGAAGCCGGTGACGTCGGTCATGGCGTGCACGCCGTCGATCTGCGCGAGCTCCGCCCCCGCGGTGTTGAGCTGGGTGGTGGAGTCGATCATGGCCTCGTAGCCCGCGGGCGAGAGCGCGCCCTTCTTCAGGGCCGCGCTGTAGATGCCCACGCCCAGGCCCTTGCCCAGGACGAGCACGTCGCCGTCCTGGCCATCGGCGTTGCGGCACACCCGCTTCGGGTCCACCACGCCGATGCCCACCAGGCCGTAGATGGGCTCGGGCGCATCGATGGAGTGGCCGCCGGCGATGGGGATGCCCGCCGCGCGGCACACCGCCTCGCCGCCGGCGAGGATCTGGCGGATGACCTCGTGCGGCAGCTTGTCCACCGGCATGCCCACGATGGCCAGGGCGAAGAGCGGCCGGCCGCCCATGGAATAGACGTCGGACAGGGCGTTGGTCGCGGCGATGCGGCCGAACTGGTAGGGGTCGTCGACGATGGGCATGAAGAAGTCGGTGGTCGCCACCACCGCCTGGTGCTCGTTGAGCCGGTAGACCGCCGCGTCGTCGGCGTGTTCGATGCCCACCATGAGGTCGGGGAAGGCCGCCGCCACATGGGTGGTGAACGGGGTATCGGCGAGGATCTGCTGCAGCACCGCCGGCGCGATCTTGCAGCCGCAGCCGCCGCCGTGGGAGAGCTGGGTGAGCCGGATGGGCGCGTTCAGGGTGGGTTGGGTCATGTCTGTCTGCTTGCCTCGATGATCAGGTCCTGCACGGCCGCGCGTTCCCGGGCCGGTTCGAACAGCGGCGAGCGCGCCGCGCATTGTCGCATCAGTCCGCCATAGAAGGCCGCGTCGACTTCCGCCCGCCGCATGAGCTGCGCCAGGGCGCCCTCGTCACCGAGGGGGAAATAACCCGCATAGTCTAACCCGAGCATGCCCTCGTTGCCCGGAATGCGCGAGGCGAGCACCGGCACGCCGGCGGTGACCGCCTCCAGGATCACGTGCGCCCCGCCCTCCATGCGCGAGGAGTTCACCATGAGGTGCGAGCGCGCGATGCGCTGCCGCGCCGCGCCGTGGCCCAGCCCGCCGAGCCAGTGCCAGCGCGGGTAGGCCGCGGCGCAGCGGCGCGCCTCGGCGGCCATCTCGGGGCTCAGGGCCTCGCCCAGGTGCCGCACCCGGATGCGCGAGGCCGGCGGCAGCCGCGCCGTGGCATAGGCGGCGCGGAAGGGGTCCTTCTCCTCGCGCAGGTGGGCCACCACGCAGACCTCGAAGTGCTGGACGGGGCGCGACCGGGGCTTGAGGCGCGGCGCCGACTGGTAGATCACCCGCGCCTTGGCCCCCTGCTCGGGCGCCAGCTCGTCCAGCCCGCGCTCCTGCAGCACCACCAGCCGGTGCGCCAGGGCCAGCGACGCCTGCGCCTCGGCATCCGTGCAGATGTCGCGGTAGAGGTCGGTGCCGGTGAGCACCACGACGAGCGGCCGCCCGGGATGGCGCGCGGCAAAGCGCCGGATCGAGGCCGCCGAGCGTCGCGCATGCAAGGCGACCATCGCGTCGGCGGGCGCCCCGTCCCACTCCAGGGCCAGGTCCACCCTGTGCCCCGCGGCGCGCAGGAAGCGGGCCCAGCGCACGGCGGTATGGGCGTTGCCGTTGCGGGCGGCGGGCAGGTAGGGGGTGACGAGGGCGATGTGCATTTTTTTTATAGTACCGAGTAGCGGGTACCGAGTGCCGAGTAATAAGGCGCGATGCCCATCATGACTCGGTACTCGCTGCTCGGTACGCGGTCCTTCCCCGGCGTGCCGCCCAGACCGCGGCGGCGAGCGCGGCCAGGGCCAGGGCGACCGCCGGGGCGTTGCCCCAGCGGGCGTAGGGGGTGAGCCCCGCGTAGCCCCGGACCTCGGCGTGCAGCGCGCCCTGGGTGAAGGGCGGGAGCCGGGCCGTGACCCGGCCGCGGGGGTCGATGACCGCGGTGATGCCGGTGTTGTTCGCGCGCAGCATGGGGCGCCCGGTCTCCAGGGCCCGCGCCTGGGCGAGCTGCAGGTGCTGCCAGGGCGCGAAGGAGTCGCCGAACCAGGCGTCGTTGCTCACGTTGACGAGCAGGGTGGCGGCGGGCAGCGCCCGGATGAGCTCCTCGCCGAAGGCGTCCTCGTAGCAGATGTTCACCGCCACCCGCTGGCCCGCCACCTCGAAGGGCGCCTGCACCGTCTCGCCGCGGGAGAAGTCGGACAGGGGGATATCGAGGAACTCGACGATCCAGCCGAAGCCCGGCGGCACGAACTCGCCGAAGGGCACGAGGTGCTGCTTGCGGTAGGTCTGGGTCGGGGCGGTGCCGAGGGAGACCACGCTATTGAAGTAGCGCCCGTCGGGCAAGGACTCGGGCACGCCCACGAGCAGGTCGCCGCCCTGGGCGCGGGCGTGTTCGGCGAGCTCCTCCAGATAGAAGCGGGGCACCCGGTCGAGGTAGAGGGGCAGGGCGGTCTCCGGCAGGACGATGAGCCGGGAGCGGCTCGCGAGGGTCAGCTGCCGGTAGTCGAGCAGGGTCTGGGCGAGGCGCTCGGGCTGGAACTTCATGGTCTGGGGGACGTTGCCCTGGAGCAGGCTCACCGTCACCGGCGCCCCCGCGGGCCGGGTCCATTCGACCTGCTGCAGCCCGAGTCCGCCCGCCCAGAGGAGGGCGATGAAGATGAGGGGCGGGAGACGCCCCCCCGCCCCCCCCTGCAGGAGCGGCTTCCCCCCATCCGGGGACAGGCGCCGCGAAGCGAAGCGCCGCTTCACGCCTGAAGCCCGCCCCGGACCCCGATGCGGGGGCGCCCCCACCAGGGCGAGGGCCCCGGCGCTGAGCGCCGCCAGCCAGGACACCCCGTAGACGCCGAGCAGGGGCGCGTAGCCCGCCAGGGGGCTGGCGGGGATCTGGGCATAGCCCAGGGCCTGCCAGGGGAAGCCCGTGAAGATCCAGCCCCGCGTCCACTCCAGGAGCACCCAGGCGGCGGGGGCGGCGGCGAGCCAGCGCCAGCCGCCCGGCGGGGCGAGGCGCGCGGCGAGGGCCAGGGACAGCGCCGGGAACAGGGCGAGGAAGGCGCAGAAGAGCGCCGTGGCGACGACCGCCAGGGGCGCGGGCATCATGCCGAAGTCGTGCAGGCTGACGTAGACCCAGGACACCCCCGCGCCGAACCAGCCCAGGCCGAAGGCGTAGCCCTTGCGGAAGGCGGCCCGGGGGTAGTCCGCCCGCGCCAGCCAGAAGAGACCGGCCAGGGCGAGGATGGGCAGGCCGTACCAGGCCCAGGGCGCGAAGCCCGCCACGGACAGCGCGCCCAGCGCGGCGGGCGCCAGCAGCGGCAGGAGGAAGCGGAGGCGGTGCAGCAAGCGGCGGCGCGAGGTGAGGGGCGGGGGTGCAAGTGTAACTTCGCGCCGGGTGGCTTTGGGTTACAATTCGTGCCCCCTTTTTCACCACGCCGTCCTCCCAGGCAATGCGCATCGGGCCCCACCAGCTCAAGAACAACCTTGTCGTCGCCCCCATGGCGGGGGTGACCGACCGGCCGTTTCGCCAGCTGTGCAAGCGCCTGGGGGCGGGCATGGCGGTGTCCGAGATGGTGACCTCCAACTCGCTGCTCTACGGCTCGGCCAAGACCCGGCGCCGGGCGAACCACGAGGGGGAGGCGGAGCCCGTCAGCGTGCAGATCGCCGGCGCCGACCCCGGGATGATGGCCGAGGCCGCACGCCGCAACGTGGACCGCGGCGCCCAGATCATCGACATCAACATGGGCTGCCCGGCCAAGAAGGTGTGCAACGTGATGGCGGGCTCCGCCCTGCTGCAGGACGAGCCCCTGGTGGCGCGCATCCTGGAGGCCGTGGTCGGGGCGGTGCCCGGGGTGCCGGTCACGCTCAAGATCCGCACCGGCTGGGACAAGTCCAGCCGCAACGCCCTCGCGATCCTGAAGATCGCCGAGGCCTCCGGCGTCCAGGCCCTGGCCGTGCACGGCCGCACCCGAGCCTGCGGCTACTCCGGCGAGGCGGAGTACGACACCATCCGGACGCTGAAGGCCGCCGCGGCCATCCCGGTGATCGCCAACGGCGACATCACCAGCCCGGCGAAGGCGAAACACGTGCTCGACCACACCGGGGCGGACGCCGTCATGATCGGCCGCGCCGCCCAGGGCCGGCCCTGGATCTTCCGCGAGATCGCGCACTTCCTCGAGACCGGCGAGACCCTGCCCGCACCGGAGGTGGGCGAGATCCACGGGCTGCTGCTCGGGCACCTGGACGAGCTCTACCGCTTCTACGGCGAGGAGACCGGGGTGCGCATGGCGCGCAAGCACATCGCCTGGTACACCCGGGGCCTCGCCGACTCCGCGGGCTTCCGCCACGCCATGAACCGGCTGGAGACCACCCGGGAGCAGATCGAGGCGGTCAACGCGTTCTTCCGGCGCACCGCCGAGCGCAGCTGCCGCCTGCTCTACGCCGAAGGCCCGGCCGCCGAGCGCATCGCGGCCTGAACACAACCATACGCTCAGGGAAACGGATGAAAACCAAGAACGAAAACGAACTCGCCGTCTGCGTGCGCCGCGTGCTCGAGCAGTACTTCCGCGACCTCGACGGCGAGCCCGCCGCCAACGTCTACGACATGGTCATCCAATGCGTGGAGAAGCCCTGCCTGGAGATGGTGCTGAACCACGCCGGCGGCAACCAGAGCCGCGCCGCCGAGATGCTCGGCATCAACCGCAACACCCTGCGCAAGAAGATGCAGCAGCATGGGATCAAATAAGCCCGATGATGCGGGACTTGCACGGGGTTGAGGGGTTTGCGTTTCCCATTTCCCATTTCCCATTTCCCGTTTCCCGTTTCCCGTTTCCCGTTTCCCGTTTCCCGTTTCCCGTTTCCCCGATAACCCAACCATGATCCAACGCGCCCTCCTCTCCGTATCCGACAAGACCGGCCTCGTCGACTTCGCCCGGGCCCTGCACGACCAGGGCGTCGAGCTGCTGTCCACCGGCGGCACCGCCAAGGCGCTGCGCGACGCGGGGCTGCCGGTGATCGAGGTGGCCGACTACACGGGATTCCCGGAGATGCTCGACGGGCGGGTGAAGACCCTGCACCCAAAGATCCACGGCGGCATCCTCGGCCGGCGCGACCTGCCCGAGCACGTCGCCGCCATGGACCGGCACGGCATCGGCGGCATCGATCTGGTCTGCGTCAACCTCTACCCCTTCGTACAGACCGTCGCCAAGCCCGGCTGCACCCTGGAGGACGCGATCGAGAACATCGACATCGGCGGCCCGGCCATGGTGCGTTCCTCGGCCAAGAACCACGCGCACGTCACCATCGTCACCGACCCGGCCGACTACGCGGTGGTCGTCGGCGAGATGCAGGCGGGCGGCGGCGCGGTGAGCGACGCCACCCGCTTCTCCCTGGCGATCAAGGCCTTCGAGCACACCGCCGCCTACGACGGGGCCATCGCCAACCACTTCGGCAGGCTCGTGGAGCGGTCAGAATTCCCGAGGACGGTCAACCTGCAGTTCAGGAAGGCCCAGGGCATGCGCTACGGCGAGAACCCGCACCAGAACGCCGCCTTCTACGTCGAGGAAGGCGCCCGCGAGGCCAGCATCGCCACCGCCCGCCAGCTGCAGGGCAAGGAGCTCTCCTACAACAACATCGGCGACGCCGACGCCGCGCTGGAGTGCGTCAAGCAGTTCAGCGCGGCGCCGGCCTGCGTCATCGTCAAGCACGCCAACCCCTGCGGCGTCGCCTATGGATCGAGCCTGCTCGAGGCCTACGACCGCGCCTATGGGACCGACCCCGAGTCGGCCTTCGGCGGCATCATCGCCTTCAACGGCGAGCTCGACGCCGGCACCATGAAGGCCATCGTCGAGCGCCAGTTCGTCGAGGTGATCATCGCGCCCAGGGTCGCCGCCGCCGCGGTCGAGATCGCCGCCGCCAAGAAGAACGTGCGCGTGCTCGAGTGCGGCCAGTGGCCGGCCGAGCCGGGCCGCCGCCTCGACTACAAGCGGGTCACCGGCGGCCTGCTGGTGCAGGACGCCGACCTCGCGCTGTACAACGAACTGAAAGTGGCGACCCGCCGCGCCCCGACCGAGCAGGAGATGGCCGACCTCCTGTTCGCCTGGGCCGTGGCCAAGTTCGTCAAGTCCAACGCCATCGTCTATGCGAAAGACAAGATGACCATCGGCGTCGGCGCCGGCCAGATGAGCCGGGTCAACTCCGCCCGCATCGCCGCGATCAAGGCGGAGCATGCCGGCCTGGTGGTGAAGGGCTCGGTCATGGCCTCGGACGCCTTCTTCCCCTTCCGCGACGGCATCGACCAGGCCGCGCAGGCCGGGGTCAAGGCGGTGATCCAGCCCGGCGGCTCCATGCGCGACGAGGAGGTCATCGCCGCCGCCGACGAGCACGGCATGGCCATGGTCTTCACCGGCATGCGCCATTTCCGGCATTAGCTCGGCGGGAAAAGGGAAATGAGAAACGGGAAACGTATAGCCTCGACCACGGCGGGTGCCTTGCCCGCGTTTCCCGTTTCCCGTTTCCCGTTTCCCCGATATAACGTGAGACGCGTATGAAATTGTTGGTAATCGGTTCCGGCGGGCGCGAGCACGCCATGGCCTGGCGGCTCAAGCAGAGCCCGCGGGTGCAGGTCGTCTACGTGGCCCCGGGCAACGGCGGCACGGCCTGCGAGGAAGGCCTGGAGAACGTCAACCTGACGGCCTTCCCGGACCTCATCGCCTTCGCCCGCCAGGAGGACGTCGCCTTCACCGTGGTGGGCCCGGAGGCGCCGCTCGCCGCCGGCATCGTCGACGCCTTCCGGGCCGCGGGGCTCAGGATCTTCGGCCCCGTGCAGGCCGCCGCGCAGCTCGAGGCCTCCAAGGACTTCGCCAAGGCCTTCATGGTGCGCCACGGCATCCCCACCGCCGCCTACGCCACCTTCACCGACGCCGCCGCCGCCCACGCCTACATAGAGGCGCAAGGCGCGCCCATCGTGGTCAAGGCCGACGGCCTGGCCGCCGGCAAGGGCGTGGTGGTGGCCGAGAGCCTCGAGCAGGCCCACGCCGCCGTCGACAACATGCTCGGCGGCCAGATGGGCGAGGCCGGCGCCCGGGTGGTGATCGAGGAATGCCTCGCGGGCGAGGAGGCGAGCTTCATCGTCATGGTGGACGGCGAGAACGTGCTGAGCCTCGCCACCAGCCAGGACCACAAGCGGCTGCTCGACGGCGACCGCGGCCCCAACACCGGCGGCATGGGCGCCTACTCCCCCGCCCCGGTGGTGACCCCGGAGCTGCACGCCCGGATCCTGCGCGAGGTGATCCGCCCCGTGGTCGCCGGCATGAAGCAGGAAGGCATCGCCTACACCGGCTTCCTCTACGCCGGCCTCATGATCGGCGAGGACGGCCGCCTCGGCGTGCTGGAGTTCAACTGCCGCATGGGCGACCCCGAGACCCAGCCCATCCTGATGCGGCTGAAGAACGACTTCGCCCACCTCGTCGAGGCCGCCATCGAGGGCCGGCTCGACGAGGTGGAGGCCGAGTGGGACCGCCGCTTCGCCCTGGGCGTGGTGCTGGCCGCCGCCGGCTACCCCGAGGAGCCGCAGAAGGGCGACGTGATCTCCGGCCTGCCCGCCGGGGGCGAGGACTTCCACGTCTTCCATGCCGGCACCGCCATGCGCGACAACAAGGTGGTCACCGCCGGCGGCCGCGTGCTCTGCGTCACCGCCCTGGGCGACACCGCCAAGATCGCCCAGGCGCTCGCCTACGAGGTCGCCGACCGCATCGAGTTCGCGGGCCGGCAGATGCGGCGCGACATCGGCCACCGCGCCATCCAACGCAAGAAGAAGTAGCCGCCGCGCCTTGGCCGCGCCGAGCCCGCCCTACCGCGCCCCGGCCTGGCTGCCCGGCGGCCACCTGCAGACGATCTACCCCGCGCTCACCCCGCGCCTGCCGGCCTTCGCCTACCGGCGTGCCCGCTGGGAGCTGCCGGACGGCGACTTCCTCGACCTCGACTGGCTCGACGGCCCGGACGCCGCCCCCCTGGTGGTGCTGTTCCATGGCCTGGAGGGCAGCTCCCGCAGCCACTATGCGCTTGCCCTCATGGGCGCGCTGCGGGACCGGGGCTGGCGCGGCGTGGTGGCCCACTTCCGGGGCTGCTCCGGGGAGCCCAACCGCCTGCCCCGCGCCTACCACGCCGGCGACAGCGAGACCGTCGGCGCCGTCCTCGGCCAGCTCGCGCCCCTGGCCGGCGCGGCGCCGCTCCATGCCGTGGGCGTCTCCCTGGGCGGCAACGCCCTGCTCAAGTGGCTGGGCGAGGCGGGCGCGCAGGCGGGCCGCCTCGTGCGGCGCGCCGCCGCGGTCTCCGCCCCCGTCGACATGGTCGCCGCAGGGCGGGCCCTGGACCGGGGCTGCAACCGCGTCTACGCCCGCCACTTCCTCGCCAGCCTCAAGGCCAAGATCCGCGCCAAGCGCGAGATCCACCCCGGGCTGCTCGATGGCGTCGACCTCGATGCGCTGCGCAGCCTGCGCGCCTTCGACGACCGGGTCACCGCGCCGCTGCACGGCTTTCGCGATGCCGAGGACTACTGGCGGCGCAGCGGCGCCAAGCCCTGGCTCCAGGGCATCGCCGTGCCCAGCCTCATCCTGCATGCCCTCAACGACCCCTTCCTGCCCCGCGAGGCCCTGCCCGGCCGCGAGGCGGTCTCCGCCGGGGTGCGCCTGGATTACCCGGCGCAGGGCGGCCACGCCGGCTTCATGACCGGCCCCTTCCCGGGGCGGCTCGACTGGCTGCCCCGCCGGCTCCTCGCCTTCCTGGAGGCGGGCGCGTGAGCCCGGCCGCGTGGCGCGCCGGCGACGTGCTAAACTTGCCGCGCGCTTGACCGCACACCCTGCCCAAGAGCCGGCGCCCGCCGGCGATACCACGGGGCGCGGTCCCCCCGCCCGCAGCGGGCGGCGCGATAGACCCTCCACCCCGGTGGAGCCAGGACACGACTCGTAACAGGCCCCTGAGCCGAAGCTGCATGGATACCGCCCCCGTCAAGGATTACCTGCTCCGGCTGCAGGGGCTGATCGTCGAGCGCCTGGGGCAGGTCGACGGCACGCCCTTCCGGCGCGACGCCTGGAGCCGACCGGAGGGCGGCGGCGGCATCACGCGGCTGATCGAGGAGGGCCGCGTCTTCGAGCGCGGCGGCGTCAACTTCTCCCACGTCACGGGCTCGAGCCTGCCGCCCTCCGCCACCGCCCAGCGGCCCGAGCTCGCCGGCCGCGGCTTCGAGGCCATGGGGCTGTCCCTGGTGCTGCACCCGAGGAACCCCTACTGCCCGACGGTGCACATGAACGTGCGCTGCTTCGTGGCCGAGAGGGCGGGGGCCGAGCCGGTGTGGTGGTTCGGCGGCGGCATGGACCTCACCCCCTATTACGGCTTCGAGGCCGACGCCGCCCACTTCCACGCGGTCTGCCGCCAGGCGCTCGCGCCCTTCGGCCCGGACTACCACGCCCGCTTCAAGTGCTGGTGCGACGAGTACTTCTTCCTCAAGCACCGCGAGGAGCCCCGCGGCGTCGGCGGCATCTTCTACGACGACTTGAACGACGGGGGCTTCGACCACTGCTTCGGGCTGACCCAAAGCGTGGGCGACCACTTCCTGCCGGCCTATGTGCCCATCCTGGAGCGGCGCCTGGACACCCCCTACGGCGAGCGCGAGCGCGACTTCCAGGCCTACCGCCGCGGCCGCTATGTGGAATTCAACCTGGTCTGGGACCGCGGCACCCTGTTCGGCCTGCAGTCCGGCGGGCGCACCGAGTCCATCCTCATGTCGCTGCCGCCCGTGGTGAAGTGGCGCTACGACTGGCAGCCCGAGCCGGGCAGCCCGGAGGCGCGGCTCTACGAGGTCTTCCTCAAGCCGCGCGACTGGGCGGACGATCATGCCGAGAGTTAGGCGCTTTATGCAGTGCTATCGTCGGCATGATCGTTCCCTCTCTCCCAACTCTCCCCCGCTTGCGGGGGAGAGGGACAAAGCGTCGCAAAGCGACGTTGCGTTTCACGAGGGGGCCTGATGTTCGAGAGCCTGGAAGCACGCCGCTCCAGAGGCCGCCGCCGCCTCAGGATCGCCGTCTGGCTCGGCGCCGCCGTCCTGGCGGGCGCCGCGCTCTACGAGTTCGTCGCCTCGCCCCTGCAGGCCCTGTTCCTCTCGGACTACGCCAGGCGCCTCACCTACAGCCTGGAGGCCGGCCCCAGCCCGGACATCCATTTCCCGGCGGCCGGCCCCTACGACATCCGCCTGGGCTACGTGGGGCTGCCCGAATTCAGCCGGCGCCTCGCGGCCCGAGGCTACGAGATCACCCACCAGGCGCGCATCTCCGAGCAGATGGGGCAGCTCGCCGGCTACGGCCTCTACCTGCCCTACCGGGAAAAGAACACGGCCGGCCTCGGCCTGACCGACTGCGCAGGCGAGACCCTCTCCAGCCACCGCTACCCCCGCCACGTCTATGCGGACTTCATCGACATCCCGCCGGTGGTGGCCAACACCCTGCTGTTCATCGAGAACCGCGAGCTGCTCGACCCCAACCACCCGCGCCGCAACCCCGCCGTGGAGTGGGACCGCCTCGCCCAGGCCGTGCTGGAGAAGGGCATGCAGATCGTCGACCCCGGCCGCAACGTGCCCGGCGGCTCCACGCTCGCCACCCAGATCGAGAAGTTCCGCCATGCGCCCGACGGCCTCACCATGACCGCCGGCGACAAGCTCACCCAGATGGCCTCCGCCTCGGTGCGCGCCTACCTGGAAGGGGCGGACACCCGCGTCTCGCGGCACCGCATCGTGCGCGACTACCTCAACACGGTGCCGCTGGCCGCCGCCCCCGGCTACGGCGAGGTCCACGGCGTGGGCGACGGCCTGGCGGCGTGGTTCGGCCTGGATTTCGACAGCGTGAACCGGCTCCTGCACAAGCCGCAGCAGAGCTCGGAGGCCGCGCGCGCCTACAAGCACGTGCTGGGCCTGCTCCTCTCCCAGCGCCGGCCGTCCTACTACCTGATCGCCGGCCGCGAGGAGCTGAACGAGCTGGCCAACGCGCACCTGAGGCTGCTCGCCGACGCCGGCGTCATCTCCCGGCCCTTCCGCGACCTCGCCCTGCAAGAAGACATCGCCTTCGCAAGGGCATCGGCGCGCGGCGCCACCGCAAACGGGGGAGCGCTGGGCAAGGGGGCGGGGACCTCGGCGCCCGGCGCGGCAGGGGACGGCGGACGTACCGGGGCGCGCCCGAACTTCGTGGAAAACAAGGCCACCAACGCCATCCGCGTGGAGCTGGCGCAGATGCTCGGGGTGCCGCGCCTCTACGACCTGGACCGCCTGGACCTCACGGTCGACACCACCCTGCACGCCCACAGCCAGCGCCTGGTCTCGGAATTCCTGCAGCAGCTCAGCGACCCGGTGGTGGTCGAGGCCTCCGGGCTCTACGGCCAGTACCTGCTCTCGCCGGGCAACGACCTCGCGAAGCCCATCTACAGCTTCACCCTCTACGAGCTCACGGACGACGGCGCCCTGCTGCGCGTGCAGGCCGACAACCTGGACCAGCCCTTCGACATCAACCAGGGCGCCAAGCTGGACATGGGCTCCTCGGCCAAGCTGCGCACCCTGATCACCTATCTGTCCGTCGTCGCCGAGCTGCACACCCAGTACGCCTGGATGAAGCGCGAGCAGCTCGCCCGCGTCCAGGTCCCCGAGCGCGACGTGCTCTCGCGCTGGGCCGTGCAGTACCTGCTGCAGGCCCAGGACAGGAGCCTCACCGCCATGCTCACCGCGGCCATGAACCGGACCTATTCGGCGAACCCGGGCGAGGCCTTCTTCACCGGCGGCGGCCTGCACTATTTCGCCAACTTCAACAGGGAGGACAACTTCAAGGTGATGAACCTGTGGGAGGCCACGCGCAACTCGGTGAACCTGCCCTTCATCCGGCTCATGCGCGACATCGTGCGCCACTTCATGTACCGCGCCCCGGGCACGGCCGCCCGCGTGCTGGAGGACGCCGAGGATCCCCGGCGCAAGACCTACCTGGCCAAGTTCGCCGACAAGGAGGGCAAGGAGTTCCTCGCCCGCTTCTACAAGAAGTACCGGGGACTCAAGCCCGAGGAGGCCGCGGCCAACCTGCTCAACCACCTGGCGGCCCACCCGCGCCGGCTCGCCGCCGTGCACCGCTATCTGTATCCCGCCGCCGACCCGGCGGCCTTCAGCGCCTTCATGAGAGGCCGCCTCGCCAACCCCGCGGCCTATGACGACAAGGCCCTGGCGGGCCTCTACGAGACCTACGGCCCGGACAGGTTCAGCCTCGCCGACCGCGGCTACATCGCCCAGATCCACCCCCTGGAGCTGTGGCTGGTGGCCCATCTCGCCGCCCACCCCAAGGCCGGCTGGTCGGACATCGTCGCGGCCAGCGCCGAGCAGCGGGTGGAGGTCTACGAATGGCTGTTCAAGACCGGGCGCAAGAACGCCCAGGACAGCCGCATCCTCTCCCTCCTGGAGATCGAGGCCTTCGAGGAGATCCACAGCCGCTGGCGCCGGCTCGGCTACCCCTTCTCCAGCCTGGTGCCCTCCTACGCCTCCGCCATCGGCTCCTCCGCAGACCGGCCGGCGGCCCTGGCCGAGCTCATGGGCGTCATCCTCAACGACGGCGTCCGGCTGCCCACCGCCGCCATCAACCGCCTGGAGTTCGCGGCGGGCACCCCCTACGAGACCGTGTTCAGGCGCAGCCGGCCCGAGGGCGAGCGCGTCTTCCCCGCGGCCGTCGCCCAGGTGGTGCAGAAGGCCCTGGTGAACGTGGTCCAGGAGGGCACCGCCCGGCGCCTGCGCGAGGCCTACGCCCTGCCCGACGGCGGCCGCCTCGCCATCGGCGGCAAGACCGGCACCGGCGACCACCGCTACGAGACCTACGCGCCCGGCGGCGCGGTGCTCGAATCCCGCGTCGTGAACCGGGTGGCCACCTTCGCCTTCTTCATGGGCAGGCGCTTCTACGGCGTCATGACCGTGCTGGTCCCCGGCGAGGCGGCCAAGGACTACCACTTCACCAGCGGCCTGCCGGTGCAGCTGCTCAAGCTCCTGGAGCCCGCCCTGCGGCCCCTGGTCGTGAGCGCGGAGCTCGGGCGCGAGCGCTCCTGGGAAGAGGAGGTGCGGGCCTTCGAGGCCCGGAACCCGACCCCGGCAGCCCCCCTGCCGCGGCCCGCGCCCCCCGTCGCCGCCCCGCCCGCGGAGGCCCCACCCAGCCCGCCCGCGGCCCAGGCGCCGACCACCGCGGCGGCCGCACAGCCGGGTGCGTCTCATCCGCCCGCCCCCGCCGCACCGGGCAAGCCGGCCGCGCCTGCCGCGCGCCCCGCTGCGGAGCCCTCGGCGAAGCCGCCCCAGGCGGTCGCGCCGTCGCCCGCCCCCGCCGCCCGGCCGGGCGCATCCCCCGCGCAGCTCGCCAAGCCTGCCCAGCCGGCCGCACAGGCAGAGCCCGCCGCGGGCGCCGAGGCCAAGGACAAGGAGGCCGCGCAGCCGCCCGCCGAGCCCGCCCCGCCGGCGGAGCCCAAGGATTCGATCTCGACCCGGCTCAAGAAGCTGCTGCCGCCGACCAAGCCCAACCCCAACCCATGGGTGGAGGAGCAGGGTTTCTGACGCCCTGCCGCGCCGACCAGGGCCGAACTTGGGCTGAATTGCGCCGCTTCGCGCTAAAATGCCAACCTTCTGTTTTTTCTAGCCCTTCCGTCCGATGCAGCTCTTCGCCTGCGGCGTGAACCACCATACCGCCCCCGTCGCCATCCGCGAGCGCGTCGCCTTCCCGCCCGACATCCTGGAGCGCGCCCTGGTCGACGTGACCGGGCAGAAGCTCGCCCGCGAGGCGGCCATCCTCTCGACCTGCAACCGCACCGAGATCTACTGCAGCACCAAGGAGCCCGAGGCGGTGGCCGAATGGCTGGCCGCCTTCCACTCCCTGCCGGCCAGGGAGGTGAAGCCCTACCTCTATCTGCTGCCCGACGACCAGGCCGTGAGCCACGCCTTCCGCGTCGCCTCGGGCCTGGACTCCATGGTCCTGGGCGAGACCCAGATCCTGGGCCAGATGAAGCAGGCCGCGGACCGCGCCAAGGACATCGGCACCCTGGGCCTGCTGCTCAACAAGCTCTTCCAGCGCACCTTCTCGGTGGCCAAGGAGGTGCGCTCAAGCACCCAGATCGGCGCCAACACGGTGTCCATGGCCGCGGCGGCGGTGACGCTCGCCGAGCGCATCTTCCCCTCCATCCACGAGCAGGCGGTGCTCTACATCGGCGCCGGCGAGATGATCGAGCTGGTGGCCACCCACTTCGCCGCGCGCAGGCCGCGCAAGACCCTGGTGGTCAACCGCACCGTGGAGCGTGCGCGCGAGCTCGCGCACAGGCTCGGCGGCGAGGCGGCGGCGCTCAATGCCCTGCCCGAGCTGCTCGCCGACTACGACATTGTCGTCACCTCCACCGCGAGCCCCCTGCCCATCCTGGGCCTGGGCATGGCCGAGCGCGCCGTGAAGCTCAGGAAGCACCGGCCCATGTTCATGGTGGACCTGGCCGTGCCGCGCGACATCGAGGCCGAGGTGGGCGAGCTTGCCGACGTCTTCCTCTACACCGTCGACGACCTGGGCGAGGTGGTGCGCGCCGGCCACGACGCGCGGCACGCCGCGGTCGACCACGCCGAGGCCATCATCGCCGCCAACGTCTCGGAGTTCATGCGCTGGATCGACTCGCGCCGCGCCGTGCCCGTGGTGCGGGCCCTGCGCGACCACGCCGAGCGCATGCGCCGCCACGAGCTGGAGAAGGCGAAGAAGCTCCTCGCCCGCGGCGACGACCCCAAGGAGGTCCTGGAGGCCATGAGCCAGGGCCTCATGAACAAGCTCCTGCACGACCCCAGCCACGCCCTCAACCACGCCGACGGCGCCGAGCGCGAGGCCCTGGCTCGCCTCCTCTCACGGCTCTACAACCTGCATGAGGAGTAGGGGTCAGGGGTCAGGGATCAGAAAAGACCCCTGACCCCTGACCCCTGACCCCTGACCCCTGACCCCTGACCCCTGACCCCTGA
>DYFL01000075.1 GCA_020725195.1 Hydrogenophilus sp. | reverse complement strand
CCTAGGCGGCCTGCGCGGCGAGCGCCGCCCCCTTCAGGCCCACGTCCTCGTCCAGCACCACCTTCACCGGCACCCGCCGCATCCAGTCCGAGAAGCGCCCCTTGGCCAGAAAGCCTTCCAGGAAGTGGCGTTGCATGAGCAGCGCCAGGATCTTGGGGGCGATGCCGCCGGCGAGGTAGACGCCGCCGGTGGCTTGGGCGAGCAGGGCCAGGTCGCCTGCGGTCTGGCCGTAGATGCGGCAGAACAGCGCCATGGCCCGGACGGCGGTGGGGTCGCTCGCGTCCAGGGCGGCCCCGGTGACGGCGGCGGCAGGCAGCGGGCCGCCGAGCAGGGGATGCTCCTCGCCGGGCTGGCCCGTCTGGTGCAGGCCGAAGCGGTAGAGGTCCACGATGCCCGAGCCGGAGAGGATGCGTTCGACGGATGCGCGCCGGTATTTCTCGCGCAGGAAGCGCAGCAGGGCATCCTGTTCGGGGTCCGCGGGGGCGAAGCCGATGTGCCCGCCCTCGCTGGGAAGGGGGCGGTAGCCGCCCGCCTCGTGGATGCAGAACGTGACCCCGAGACCGGTGCCGGCGCCGAGTACGGCCCGAGCGGCTTGCGGCTCGGGGTGGCCAGGCTGGAGCACGGCGAGGTGGGCGTCGTCCAGGGCCGCGATGCCGTAGCCCACGGCCTGGAAATCGTTGATGAGCCGCGCCCGGGGCACATGAAAGGCGGATTCGATGCTCCCGGCGTCGATCGCCCAGGGGAGGTTGGTCAGGCGCACGTGGCGGCCGTCCGTGGGCCCGGCCACGGCGAAGCAGGCCGACCCGGGCCGGGGCAGGTGGGCCAGGAAGTCGCTGAGATGCTCTTCCAGGCCCTGTGCCCGGGCATTGAGGTAGCGCCCGGTGTGCAGCAGCCGGACCGTGGCCCCTTCGGTCTCGGCCAGGGTGAGCCGGGTGTGGGTGCCGCCGATGTCGCCGGCCAGTACGAGCACGCGGGCCTCCTCTCGCCGGATCAGGGCAGTTGCCGCTCCAGGTGGACCATGACCTTGCGGCTGGCCTTGGACAGGGCGCCGGCCGACTCCCCGGCCGCCATGACCCGGTCCAGGGTCTCCCAGTTGGGCGGGATGTGGACGACGCCCAGGCTGATCTCCAGGGGGTGGGTCTGCTCGCCCCACTGGAAGCGGTATCCCGAGAGGCATTCGTGCACGGTGCGGGCGATGCGCAGGGCGGCCTCGTCGGGGCAGGTGCTCAGCAGGATGCCGAAGGCGGCCGTGTCCAGGCGGCCGACGGGGTCGCTGTCGCGGATGCGGGCCCGGATCAGGCGGAAGGCCTGGAGCAGCAGTTCGTCGCCGGCCGCCTGCCCCTCCTCGCCGGTCACCCGGGCGTGGCTGTCGAGCTCGATGCGCAGCAGCGACATGGGATAGTCGGCCGCGCGCTGGCTGGTGATCGCCTTGGCGAGCCGCTCCTCTAAGGTCTTGCGGTTGAGCGCCCCGGTCAGGGCGTCGTGCTCCTCGAGCCAGAGGTGCCTGCGCTGCGCCTCGCGGATCTCGGTCACGTCGCGCAGGACGAGCACCCCGCCGGCGATGCGGCCGTCGCCGGTCAGGATGGGGGCGCACTGGCCTTCCACCTCCAGCTCCAGCCCCTCGTTGGTGAGCAGGCAGGCGTGGTTGCCCAGGCCCGAGACATGGCCGCGCCTGAGGCCCTCGAACAGGGCGGGCACGAGGGGGGTGCGCTCTTCGCGTTCCAGCAGCCTGAAGGCGCTTTCCAGGGGGGGGTGCGCCTGCGGCTCCAGGGTCAGGCCGATCATCCGGCTGGCGGCCGGGTTGAGGTACTGCAGGCGGCCGTCCAGGTCGAAGCGGATGACGGCATCGGCCATGGCCTCCAGCGTGGCCTCGGCCAGGCTGCGGGCGCGCGGCCGCAGGGGCCAGCGGTGGCGGGTGCCGACGGCGCCGGTGATCACGGCCGCGGCGATGAAGGCCACGGCGAGCCCATGCATCTGGAGCAGCCCGGCGGCCAGGATGGCGAGCACCAGGAACAGGATGACCAGGGCGGCGGCGGTCACGCGGGGTTGGGGCCGAAGCATGCGCCTCCTCTGGGTCGTAATGGCCGATGCCGTGCGGTGGGGGTTTGCCGGAGCGCTGGCCATTCTAACGGGAAGCGGGTCAGTCCAGAAGCTCCAGATCGAGCAGCTCGTCGCTGAGGCCCAGGCGGTCAGAGGTCATGACCTGCACCAGGCGGATGGCGTGGCCCATCTTCGCGGGGCGGCCATAGGCGTCGGGCTCGATGACGAATTCGGGGCCGAGCGACTCCAGCACCAGGGTGGGCGGCACCTCCAGCACCTCCACCACGCGGCAGAGCTCGCCGCGGAACAGGAGCCTGAGGCCGAGGAGATCGGTCAGGTTCGGCAGGTGCAGCATCTCTTCTTCGTCAATCATGGCGCAGGCCTCCGATCCAGTGGCTGTAGAGGCGCTCGGCGACGGCCGTCATGGCCGGCAGCCGTTGGGGGGTCAGCTTCAGTATAGCCTCTGCGGACTGGACGGCCGGGCTGTCCGAAGCGGCGATCTCGCCGGCGCCGTGCTCGCACCAGGCCCGGATCATGGCCTCGGTCATCTCCACATGGCATTGCAGGCCCAGGTGCCTGCCGAGGGCGTAGGCCTGGTTGGCGCAGTGGGGGCTTGCCAGGAGGCGCACCGCGCCCTCGGGGAGGGCGAAGGTCTCGCCGTGCCAGTGGAAGGCCTCGAAGCTTTGGGTCCCGCCGAACCAGGCGCGCGCCGTCGGGTTGTCCAGCACGCCGACCTCGCCCCAGCCGATCTCCTTGACCGGGTTGCGGGTCACGCGGGCGCCCAGGGCGCGGGCGATGAGCTGGCCGCCCAGGCAGTGGCCCAGCACGGGGATGTCGCGCGCCACGGCCTGGCGCACGAGCTCGAAGGCGGGCGCGAGCCAGGGCAGGTCGTCGTTGACGCTCATGGGGCCGCCCATGAACACCAGGCCGGAATAGGCCTCGGGGCCCTCCGGCACGGCCTCGCCCGCGTCGATGGCGACGAGGCGCCAGGGGATGCCCCGGGCCTCCAGGAAGTCGGCCAGGTAGCCGGGGCCCTCGATGGGGGAATGGCGGAAGATGGCGACGGGTCTCACGGGACGTCCTGCGGTGCCGGCTGGCAGACCCCATAGCCTACACCGAAATCGCGGGCCCGCGCCCGGCCCGGGCGCTCAGGCCTGCGTCTTGTGGCTACGGCCGCTGCGCTTAGCGTTCGCTTCGCTCACGTTTACCCTGAAGGGCGCAAGCGCCTACGCCGCAAGCTGCGCGTTGCTCCGCTTGTCCCGCTCGATGAGCGCGTAGGCCGAGTGGTTGTGGATGGACTCGAAATTCTCCGATTCGACGACGTAGGCGTCGATGCGCCCGTCCCGGTTGAGCACCGCGGCGACGTCGCGCACGATGTCCTCGACGAACTTGGGGTTGTCGTAGGCGCGCTCGGTGACGTATTTCTCGTCGGGGCGCTTCAAGAGGCCGTAGAGCTCGCAGGAGGCGTTGTCCTCGGCCATGCGCACGATGTCCTCGATCCAGACGAAGGCGTTGGTGCGCGCGGCGATGGTGATGTGCGAGCGCTGGTTGTGGGCGCCGTACTCGGAGATCTTCTTCGAGCAGGGGCACAGGCTGGTCACCGGCACTACCACCTTGATGGTCTGGAGATACTGGCCGTCGCGGATCTCGCCGATGAAGGTGACGTCGTAGTCGATCAGGCTCTCGACGCCGGAGATGGGGGCCTTCTTGTTGACGAAGTAGGGGAAGTTCATCTCGACGTGGCCCGACTCGGCCTCCAGGCGCTTGACCATCTGGCGCAGCATGTCCTCGAAGGACTCGACCGAGATCTCGCGCTCGTAGCTGTTCAGGATCTCGACGAAGCGCGACATGTGCGTGCCCTTGAAGTGGTGCGGCAGGTAGACGTACATGTTGAAGCTGGCGATGGTGTGCTGCACGCCGCCGTTCTTGTCCGCCACGCGCACGGGGTGGCGGATGGACTTGATGCCCACCTTGTCGATGGCGAGCTTGCGGGCGTCCGGATAGTTCTGGACGTCGGCGATGGGTTCCTGGGTCGGGCAGGGCGCTGCGCTGTCGCAGGCGGCGTCACAATGGCTCATGGTGGGTCCTTGAATCGAAGTAGACCAAGTATAAATCAGGCCAATACCCGAGTAAACTACTCGGATACCTTCCCCTGCAGCGCCGCGCGGATCGCCGCCTCGATTGCCGCCTCGATCCCTGGCGCGTCGAGCCCCACGCGGGCGAGGAGCACGGCGGGGTCGCCGTGCTCGACGAAGCGGTCGGGCAGGCCCAGGTGCAGGAGTCGCGGGTTGAGGCCCAGCTCGCTCAACGCCTCGGCCACGGCCTCGCCGGCGCCGCCGGCCACGGCGTTCTCCTCCACGGTGACCAGGAGCGCGTGGCCCTCCGCCAGGCTTCGCACGAGCTCCCGGTCCAGGGGCTTGACGAAGCGCATGTCCGCCACCGTGGCGTCGAGGTGCTCGGCGGCGGCGAGCGCCGCGGCGAGCGGGCTGCCGAAGGCGAGGATGGCGACCCCCTGGCCCTGGCGCCGCAGCACGCCCCGGCCGACGGGCAGGGGCTCCAGCCCCGGCCCGGGCGCCGCCCCCGGCCCTTGGCCCCTCGGGTAGCGCACGGCCGCCGGGCCCTCGAAGCGGTAGGCGGTGGTCAGGAGCCGCCGGCACTCGGCCTCGTCCGAGGGCGCGGCGATCAGCATGCCGGGCACGCAGCGCAGGAAGCTCAAGTCGAAGGCGCCGGCGTGCGTGGGGCCGTCGGCGCCCACCAGGCCGGCGCGGTCGATGGCGAGCATGACGGGGAGGCCCTGCAGGGCGATGTCGTGGATGAGCTGGTCGTAGGCGCGCTGCAGGAAGGTGGAGTAGATCGCCACCACGGGCTTCAGCCCCTCGCAGGCGAGGCCGGCGGCGAAGGTGAGGGCGTGCTGCTCGGCGATGCCGACGTCGAAGTAGCGCCCGGGGCAGGCCTCGGCGAAGCGGGTGAGGCCCGAGCCCTCGCCCATGGCGGGGGTGATGCCGACGAGGCGCTCGTCCTCGGCGGCCATGTCCACGAGCCAGTCGCCGAAGACCTGGGTGTAGCTGGGCCGGCCGCCCGCCTTGGCGGCGAGGCCCGCCTCGGGGTCGAACTTGCCCACCCCGTGGTAGCCCAGGGGGTTGGTCTCGGCCGGGGCGTAGCCCTTGCCCTTTTGGGTGACCACGTGGAGCAGGAGCGGGCCGTCGAGCGCGCGCAGGTTGGTCAGGGTCGCCACCAGGGCGTCGAGGTCGTGGCCGTCGATGGGGCCGAAGTAGTTGAAGCCGAACTCCTCGAACAGGGTGCTCGGGGTGACCATGCCCTTGACGTGCTCCTCGGCCTTCTTGGCGAGCTCGTAGATGGGCGGCAGGGTGGCGAGGATCTTCTCGCCCTGGCGGCGCATGGCGTTGTAGAAGCGCCCCGAGAGCAGCCGCGTGAGGTAGGTGCTCAAGGCCCCGACGTTGGCCGAGATGGACATCTCGTTGTCGTTGAGGATCACCAGCAGGTTGGCGTCCATGGCCCCGGCGTTGTTCAGGGCCTCGAAGGCCATGCCGGCGGTCATGGCGCCGTCGCCGATCACGGCCACGGTGCGGCGCGCCTCGCCCTTGAGCCTGGCCGCGGCGGCCATGCCCAGGGCGGCGGAGATGGAGGTGCTGGAGTGCCCGGCCACGAAGGCGTCGTACTCGCTCTCCTCGCGCTTGGGGAAACCGGAGAGGCCGTCGGTCTGGCGCAGGGTCGCCATGCGGTCGCGGCGTCCGGTGAGGATCTTGTGGGTGTAGGTCTGGTGCCCCACGTCCCAGACGATGCGGTCCTCGGGGGTGTCGTAGACGTAGTGCAGTGCGAGGGTGAGCTCCACCACGCCCAGGTTGGAGGCGAGATGGCCCCCGGTCCTGGACACCGTGTCGATGAGGAAGGCGCGGATCTCCCCGGCCAGGGGGCCGAGCTCGGCGCGGGCGAGCTGCCTCAGGTCGGCCGGGGAGTGGATGCGGTCAAGCTGGGGCGTGCTCAATACGACCTCTGTACGATGAATCGGGCGATGTCGGCCAGGCGCCCGCCGCGTTCGCCGAAACCCGTGGCGGCGCCGAGGGCGTCTTCCACCAGCTCCTGGGCGTAGGCGCGGGCCTCCCTGGCCGGCATGAGGGTGAGATAGGTGGCCTTGCCCTGGGCGGCGTCCTTGCCGGCGGTCTTGCCCAGGGTGGCGGTGCTCGCCTCGGCGTCGAGGACGTCGTCCATGACCTGGAAGGCGAGGCCCACGCACTTGGCGTAGTGCTCCAGGCGCTCGCGCGCCTCCGGTGCGAGCGCCCCGGCGGCCAGCGCCCCGAGGAGCACCGAGGCGCGGATGAGCGCCCCGGTCTTGTGGATGTGCATGAATTCGAGCTCGGCGAGCTCCAGGCGCCGGCCGGTGGCCGCGAGGTCCACCGCCTGGCCGCCGCACATGCCGCGCGAGCCGGCCGCCCGGGCGAGCAGGTGCAGCATCTCCAGCTGCACCGCCGGGTCCGGGTGCAGGCCGGGCTCGGCCAGGACCTCGAAGGCGAGGCCCTGCAGGGCGTCGCCGACCAGGAGCGCCGTGGCCTCGTCGTACTGCACGTGGCAGGTGGGCTTGCCCCGGCGCAGGTCGTCGTCGTCCATGGCCGGCAGGTCGTCGTGGGTGAGCGAATAGACGTGGATCAGCTCCACCGCGCAGGCCGCCGCCTCGACGCGCCCGGCGGGCGCCTCCACCGCCTCGCCCGCGGCGTAGGCGAGCATGGGGCGCACCCGCTTGCCGCCGCCGAGGGCGGCGTAGCGCATGGCCTCGTGCAGCCGCTGCGGGGCGATGGCGGCGGCCGGCAGGCAGCGGGCCAGGGCCGCCTCGGTGCGCTCCTGGGCGGCGCGGGCCCAGGCGGCGAAGCTAGTCATCGCCTTCCCCGCCGCCTTCCGGCCGGAAGTCCTTGAGGCTGTCGCCCTCCAGGACCTTCACCTGCTGCTCGGCGGCGTTCAGGGTCTTCTGGCAGTAGGCCGTGAGCTCCATGCCCCGCCGGTAGGCGGCCAGGGAGTCCTCCAGCGAGAGCTGGCCGGATTCCAGGCGCTCGACCAGCCCTTCCAGCTCGGCGAGGGCGCTTTCGAAATCCTTGGGCGGGGCAGGCTTGCCGCTTTTCGTCATGGACCGGGGGAAATCGTTCAGGGTTGCCAGGGAAATGGAGCATATTAGCCGAACGGCCGCGCCCGCTTCAAATCGGACAGGGCGGCGGAGGCGGCAGGGGCTACCCTGAGATCAGGACGGCCGTCGCGGGGAACCCGAAACGCGATGCCGGCGTCGATACGTCGGTTTGCCCCGGCGGGGCGAGGTGGGCATAATGCCCGGCTTTCGCGATCTCCGACCGTATCTACACATTAGGGGGAATGGGCCATGGCCGATCCGGCGGGCGCTTCTCTTCTCACCCCCACCAGCCCCGCGCTGCCGGTGGAGTGGTATTTCGATCCCAAGGTCTACGCACTGGAGCAGAGGCTGCTGTTCGGCGGCGGGCCGTCCTACGTGGGCCACGAGCTCATGGCCCCCGAGGTGGGCGACTACCACGTGCTCGACTGGCTGCACGGCGGCGCCAAAATGCTGGTGAGGAACGCGCAGGGCGTCGAGCTGCTGTCCAACGTCTGCCGCCACCGCCAGGCCCTGATGCTCAAGGGCCGCGGCTCGGCGCGCAACATCGTCTGCCCCTTCCACCGCTGGACCTACGACCTGGAGGGCCGGCTCCTGGGCGCGCCCCAGTTCCCCGAGAACCCCTGCCTGCACCTGAACAAGACGCCGCTGCAGTCCTGGAACGGCCTGCTCTTCGCGGGCGGGCGCGACGTCGCCCGCGACCTCGCGGGCATGCAGGCGGCGCGCGACCTGGACTTCGGCGGCTACGTCTGCGACAAGACCGTCGTCACCCCCTACGCTTTCAACTGGAAGACCTTCATCGAGGTCTACCTCGAGGACTACCACGTCGTGCCCTACCACCCGGGGCTGGGCAGCTTCGTCGACTGCGACGCGCTCAGGTGGGAATACGGCGAGTGGTATTCGGTGCAGACCGTGGGGGTGAAGGACCACCTCGCCCGCCCGGGCAGCGCCGTCTACCGGCGCTGGCACGAGGAGGTCAAGCGCTACCGCGAGGGCCGCGACCCCGCCCACGGCGCCATCTGGCTCACCTACTACCCCAACGTCATGGTCGAGTGGTATCCCCACACCCTGGTGGTCAGCCACATCGTGCCCACCGGCGTGGAGTCCTGCCTCAACGTGGTCGAGTTCTACTATCCCGAGGACATCGCCCTCTTCGAGCGCGAGTTCGTCGAGGCCGAGCAGGCCGCCTACCGGGAGACCGCGGTCGAGGACGACGACATCTGCTACGGCATGCACCACGGCCGCCGCGCCCTCTACGGGCAGGGCCTCAGCCAGGCGGGCCCCTACCAGTCGCCCACCGAGGACGGCATGGTGCACTTCCACGACTGGTACCGGCGCCTGATCCAGCCGCATCTGTAGCCGATCCGCGGCAGGGCGCAGGACGCCGCGAAGTGGCGGTCCGGAGCGCAGCGATGGATGGGCCGAAGGCCCACAGAGGGGTGAGGGAAACGGGCAGGGCGAATCGACGTTTCATGATGCGGGCGGCGAGTCGCCCTGCCCGTTAGAATGGCGGCATGCGTGCCGCCCGCCTCTTCGTCCCCCTCCTCCTTCTGGGCGCTGCCCCCGTCCACGCCCAGGACACTCCCGCGCTCGCGGCCCGGCTCATCGAGGCGGGCGCCCCGGAATTGGCGCTCGGGCAGGCCCGGCGCTTCGCCGGCCTGCCCGATGCAGACCCCGCATGGCGGGATGTCGCCTGGGAGGCCGCCGGCCAGGCCGGCAAGCGCCTCGGTCCGGACACCCTTCCGCCGGGCCCCGAGGCGCCCCCGGGCGCCTGGCGCGCGTATGGGCTCGCGGCCGCAGCCGCATCCCTGGAGCAGGGGCGCGGCCCGCAGGCGCGGGAGCAGGCGGCCCGGGTGCTCTGGCAGGAGGCGGCGCGGCCCGAGGAGCGGCGCGAGGCGCGCCGCCTCGTCGCGGAGTCCTGGCTGCTGCCGGGGCAGGACCCCGCTGCGGTGAACCCCGTCTGGCTGCGCCTCGTCCAGGACCATCCGAAGGAACGCGCCCGGATCGAGCCCGCCGCGCTGCGGCTGCTGCAGTCGGGGCAGGCCCGGCACGCCCTGCGCCTGCTGGAGGGGGCGGGGCTGGAGGGGCCGGTCTACGCGCTGGCCGCCTACCGCCTCGGGCAGCTGGGGCACGAGCAGGCCGAGGCGCGCCTGAGGGCGGTCGGCGGCGAGCTCGCCTGGCAGGCCCTGGCCGGCCTCGCCGAAGACCGCGCCGACCGCGCGCTCGGGGTGGAGGCCCTGGAGCGCCTTTCGGCGGCCAGCCCCGAGGCGGACCCCGCCGCGCTCTGGGAGGCCTATGCCGGGCTGGCCGAGCAGGCCGCCAATGCCCGCCATCTGCTCGTCGGCGCAGACGCCCCATGGCTGGAGCAGGCCGAGGCGCTTTCGGCCACCGCCCCGCTGGAGGGCCGGGCGATGCTGGCCTGGCTGGTCCGCGAGGGGCGGGACGAGGGCTTGCGCTCCCGGGCGCTCGCCGGCCTGGCGCAGGGCCTCGTCGCCGCCGGCCTGGCGCCGGCCGCGCCGCGGCTGCTCGGCGGCCTGCCGCTGCCCTGGGTGCCGATGGCTCCGGACCTGCGCCATCGCCTGGGCGAGATCGCGGCGGCGCACAAGGACTACGGCCTGGCCGTGCTGCTCTGGGAGGGGGTCGGGGACGCCCCCGAGGCGGTCGAGCCGCGACGCTGGCTGCTCGACCGGGCGCGGGTCTGGATACGGGCCGGCCGCCACGACGCGGCGGCGCAAGGGCTCGCGGACCTGTTGGGCGATCCCCGGCCGCTGCCGCCCGACCTGGCAGGGCAGGCCGTGCGGGCGCTGGATGCGCTGCGGGAGGCGGGACGCGCCGAGGCGGTCGGTCGCCTGGCCCGGCTCATGCTCCCCTTGGTCGAGCCCGCCCTGCAGCGGCAGCTGTGGCTGGTCCTGGGGGAGCTCGCCGAGGGGCAGGGCAGGGCCGAGGAGGCCGCCGCCGGCTATCTCCTGGCGGCCGGCTGGTCCGACCCCGAGGCCCTGGACGAGCTCGCCCTGGAGGCGCGTCGGCGGGCCCTGCGGCAACTGCGCCTGGCGGGGCTGGAGGCGGACGCCCGGCGCCAGGACGAGCGGCTCCGGCGCGCCCGGCCGCAGGGGCTGCAACCGGATGCGCCGAGCCCCGATGCCGCCGGACGCTGACTCCGGCGCGCGCCCCTATGCCGCGCGCCTCGGTCTGCCCTTCGCCGTCATCGGCGTGCGCATCGAGGCGGGCCTCATCGCCGGCCTGGATCTCCTGCCCCCGGACGCCCCCCTCCTGCCGGCGGGCGATGCCCTGAGCCGGCGCCTGGAGGCCGAGCTGCAGGCCTACCTCCGGGACCCGCGGCACCCCTTCGGCCTGCCCCTGCAGGCCGCCGGCACCCCCTTCCGCCGGCGGGTCTGGGCGGCGGCGTGCGCCATCCCCGCGGGCGAGACCCGGACCTACGGGGCGCTCGCGCGCCAGCTGCATACCGGCGCCAGGGCCGTGGGCCAGGCCCTGGGCGACAACCCCCTGCCCATCCTCATACCCTGCCACCGGGTGGTCGCCGCGGGCGGGCTCGGCGGCTTCGACCACCGGGGGGCGGGCTTCAGCCTGGAGATCAAGCGCTGGCTGCTCAGGCATGAGGGAGTGAGGAGTGAGGAGTGAGGGGGCGCACCAGACGTTGATCGACGCCTTCTGCGACGCGCTGTGGCTGGAGGACGGCCTGTCGCCGCGCACCCTGGAGAGCTACCGCCGGGACCTCGCCCAGTTCTTCGCCTGGCTGGCGGGGCAGGGCCTGGAGCCGCTCGCCGCGGGCAAGGGCGAGGTCGAGCGCTTCCTCGCCCACCGCACCCTGGATGGGGGCGTGTCGGCGCGGAGCCTCGCGCGCCAGCTCTCGGCGCTCAAGCGCTTCTACCGCCACTGCCTGCGCGAGGGCCGCTGCGGCGTCGACCCGACGCTCACCATCGAGCCGCCCCGGCTGCCGCGCAGCCTGCCCAGGAGCCTGACCGAGGCCGACGTGGAGGCCCTGCTCGACGCCCCCGACGTCGCCGACGCCCTGGGGCTGCGCGACCGCGCCATGCTGGAGATGCTCTACGCGGCGGGCTTCCGCGTCTCGGAGCTCGTCGCCCTGCCCGTGGCGGCGGTGAGCCTGGACATGGGGGTGGTGCGCATCTTCGGCAAGGGCGCAAAGGAGCGGCTGGTGCCGGTGGGGGAGGTGGCGCTCGACTGGCTCGGGCGCTACCTCGCGCAGGCGCGTCCGGCGCTGCTCGCGGGCCGGGTGAGCGATGCCCTCTTCGTCACCCGGCGGGGCGAACCCATGACCCGCCAGGCCTTCTGGTATCTCATCAAGCGCTATGCCCGGGGGGCGGGCATCGGTGCCGCGCCCTCGCCCCACACCCTGCGCCACGCCTTCGCCACCCACCTGCTCAACCACGGCGCCGACCTCAGGGTGGTGCAGATGCTGCTGGGGCATGCCGACATCTCCACCACCCAGATCTACACCCACGTGGCGCGCGAGCGGCTGAAGCGGCTGCACGCGCAGCACCATCCGCGGGGCTGATTCCCCTCGCTCCCTGCCTGCTCCCGCGAGGGGGGAGAGGGGCGAGGCGTCGCTGCACGACAATCTAATGCCAGGCCTTCCAGAGCAGGGAGGCACCGCTGACCAGCAGCAGCAGGCCGATGATCCGGGTCATCTGGGCGTTCGTGAGCCCCACGTGCACATGGCTGCCCAGCCACAGGCCCGCCGCCATGACGGGCAGCGCGGCGAGCCAGGCGAGCGCCACGCCCGACTGCAGCAGGAGCCCGGTGAGCGCGAACACCGCGCCGCGCAGGCCGCCCTCCATGAGGAACAGGGCCGAGGTGGTGGCCCGGAAGGCGCCCTTGTCCCGCAGGCGGTGGCTCAGGTAGATGACGTAGGGCGGCCCGCCGGTGCCGAACAGCGCGCTCACCGTGCCGCCGGTGAGGGCGGCCGGCCAGGCCCACAAGGTGGAGACGGGCCTGTCGCCGTGCAGGCAGAGCAGGCTGCGCAGCGCGAAGGCGAGCACGAAGAGCCCCAGGGTGGCGAGCAGGGGCTCGCGGGGCAGGCTGAGCAGCAGGGTGGCGCCGGCGACGACGCCGATCACGCTGCCCGGGATGAGCGGCCGGATCTCCGTCCAGCTGATCGAGCGGCGGTTGGCCCGGCCCAGCGCCGCCGAGGCGGTGAAGTCCATGAGCAGCATGAAGGGCACGACGAACTGCAGCGGCAGGAACAGGGCCAAGAGCGGTACGGCCACCAGCCCTAGCCGAAGCCCGAGATGCCGCGCACGAAGTAGGCGAGGAAGAGGATGCCGGCGGCGGTGAGGATTTCCGGGATGGGCATGGAGATCCGCGCCTGGAGGCGCTTCCTAGTGCGCTCGTGAAGGCGCACACACAGCACGGTGAAAGTCCGTGTCGGGGT
>DYFL01000074.1 GCA_020725195.1 Hydrogenophilus sp. | reverse complement strand
CAACCCCATGGACCCCAGCCCCTGCTTCATCGAGATCCAGGCCGGCGCCGGCGGCACCGAGGCGCAGGACTGGGCCTCGATGCTCGAGCGCATGTACCTGAAGTACTGCGAGCGCAAGGGCTTCAAGGCCGAGCTCCTGGAAGAGTCCGAGGGCGAGGTGGCGGGCATCAAGAGCGCCACCATCCGGGTGGAGGGCGACTACGCCTACGGCTACCTGCGCACCGAGACCGGCGTGCACCGCCTGGTGCGCAAATCCCCCTTCGACTCCGGCGCGCGCCGGCACACGAGCTTCAGCTCGGTCTTCGTCTACCCCGAGGTCGAGGACTCCATCGAGATCGACATCAACCCCGCGGACGTGCGCACCGACACCTACCGCGCCAGCGGCGCCGGCGGCCAGCACATCAACAAGACCGACAGCGCGGTGCGCCTCACCCACCTCCCCAGCGGCATCGTGGTGCAGTGCCAGAACGACCGCTCCCAGCACCGCAACCGGGACGAGGCCTGGAAGATGCTGCGCGCCCGCCTCTACGAGATGGAGCTGCGCCGCCGCCAGGCCGAGCAGCAGAAGCTGGAGGACGCCAAGAGCGACATCGGCTGGGGCCACCAGATCCGCTCCTACGTGCTCGACCAGTCGCGCATCAAGGACCTGCGCACCAACCACGAGGTGGGCAACACCCAGGCCGTGCTCGACGGCGACCTGGACGCATTCATCGAGGCCAGCCTGAAACAGGGCGTGTAAGGAAACGAGCGACCCCCATGAGCGAAGAAAACCAACAACTCCCTCAGGAAGAGAACCAGATCATCGCCGAGCGCCGCGAGAAGCTCGCCGCGCTGCGCCGGCTGGGCCCCGCCTTCCCCAACGACTTCGTGCGCCGCCACCTCGCCGCCGACCTGCATGCCGCCCACGGCGACAAGGCCCGCGAGGCCTTCGAGGGCGACCCCGTCGAGGTGCAGATCGCCGGGCGCATGATGCTCAAGCGCGTCATGGGCAAGGCGAGCTTCGCAACGCTCCAGGACATGAGCGGGCGCATCCAGATCTACGTCTCCAACGACCTCACCGGGAGCGATGCGCACGAGGCCTTCAAGCACTGGGACCTGGGCGACATCCTGGGGGTGACCGGCACCCTGTTCAAGACCGGCAAGGGCGAGCTCACCGTCCACGCCACGGGCCTGCGGCTGCTGACCAAGGCGCTGCGGCCCCTGCCGGAGAAGTTCCACGGGCTCACCGACACCGAGGTGAAGTACCGCCAGCGCTACCTCGACCTCATCACCAACGAGGCGGCGCGCGAGACCTTCCTGCGCCGCTCGCGCATCATCCAGGCGATCCGCGAGTTCATGGTGGGGCGCGGCTATCTGGAGGTGGAGACGCCGATGATGCACGCCATCCCCGGGGGTGCCGCGGCCAAGCCCTTCGTCACCCACCACAACGCCCTGGACACCGACCTCTACCTGCGCATCGCGCCGGAGCTGTATCTGAAGCGGCTGGTCATCGGCGGCTTCGAGAAGGTCTTCGAGATCAACCGCAACTTCCGCAACGAGGGCCTCTCCACCCGGCACAACCCCGAGTTCACCATGATGGAGTTCTACGAGGCCTACGTGGACTACCGCTACCTCATGGACTTCGTGGAGGAGATGCTCAGGGAGGTCGCGGAGCAGGTCACCGGCAGCGCCGCCGTGCCCTACCAGGGCCAGATCGTCGACCTCGCCCGGCCCTTCGCCCGCTTCACCGTGGCCGACGCCCTGCGCCACTACCACCCGGAGCTGCGCGAGGCGCCGCTCGCCGACCGCGACTGGCTGATACAGGAAATGGACCGCCGCAAGATCGCCTACCGGCCGCGCGACGGGGTGGGCGGCCTGCAGCTCACCCTCTTCGAGGAGACCACCGAGCACCTCCTCATCCAGCCGACCTACATCATCGACTATCCGGCCGAGGTCAGCCCGCTCGCCCGCGCCTCGGACGCCGACTCGGGCATCACCGAGCGCTTCGAGCTCTACATCGCGGGCCGAGAGGTGGCCAACGGCTTCTCCGAGCTCAACGACCCCGAGGACCAGGAGGCCCGCTTCGATGCCCAGGTGGCCGCCCGGGAGGCCGGCGACGAGGAGGCCATGTACAAGGACAGGGACTACATCCGAGCGCTGGAGCACGGCCTGCCGCCCACCGGCGGCTGCGGCATCGGCATCGACCGCTTCGTGATGCTGCTCACCGACAACCCCTCCATCCGCGACGTGATCCTGTTCCCGCAACTGCGCAGGGAAGATTGATCCTGAAAAACGGGTAGCCCGGATGGAGTGCAGCGAAATCCGGGAATGCTCGATCGGCACCCTGGGCTTCGCCCGAATCTCTACCCGGACGATGTGCTGAAAATCAAAGAGGCCGCATATAAAGCGGCCTCTCGTTTGGTGTATCTCTCGGCTTGTTAGCGGACATACCATATGCATACCAGCCTGAATTGACCACGGCCAGTTTTCGCCAGGAGCTTGAACTAAATCGCACGCAGGTGTTACCATGGTGTTACCTTCCACACCCAGGGCATCCCCATGCCGACCACTTCACTGAAACTGCCGGAAGAACTCAAACAAAGGGCCGTGTCCGCCGCCCAGAAGCAGGGCATGACGCCGCATGCCTTCATGGTGAAGGCCATCGAGCAGGCCGCGACGGCGGCGGAAAACCGAGCCGAGTTCGTGGCCGAGGCCGAAGCTGCCCGGGCCGCGTTGCTGAAGAGCGGCAAGGGCTACGATGCCGACGAGGTGCACGCCTATCTGCGGTCGCGGGTTGCCGGTAAGAAAACCGCCAAGCCCAGGGCCAAGTCTTGGCGCGGCTGATCTATTCGGCCCAGGCGCTGGCTGATCTTGAGCGCCTGGTCGAATTCCTGATCGAGAACGACCCGGCCGCTGCGCTGGAAACAATTGGACTCATCGAGGAAGCGGTCGCCGTTCTGAAGCGGCATCCGCTGATCGCCCGGGCCGCGGAGTCGGGGCTGAGGGAATTGGTGATTTCGCGCGGGCGCACGGGCTATGTGGCGCTCTACAGTTTCGAACAGGCTCATGATGCGGTCCTGATTCTCGCCGTCCGCCATCAGCGCGAGGCGGGCTACCCCGGTTTCAGCGAAGACTGATCCTCACCCCACTTACTCCAGCCACGCCCGGCCGAGCACCTCCAGCCCGGCCGAGAAGCGGTAGACCAGCGGCACGCCGGAGGCGATCTCCAGGTGCTCCATCGCCTCCGGGCCGATCTGCTCCAGATGCATGACCAGGCTGCGCAGGGTGTTGCCGTGGCTGACAATGAGCAGGCGCCGGCCCGCTCGCAGGCGCGGCACCACTTCGCCCTGCCAGTAGGGCAGGACACGCCGCTGGCAGTCGGACAGGCTCTCGGCGGCCGGCAACTCGGCGGGATCGAGCGTGCTGTAGAGCGCGTCGAAGCGCGGGTGGCGCGGGTCGTCCCGCGCCAGCGCCGGCGGCGGCTCGGCATAGCCGCGCCACCAGCGGCGCGCGCGCTCCTCGCCCCAGGCCGCGAAGATCTCGGGCTTGTGCAGGCCCTGCAGGGCGCCGTAGTGGCGCTCGTTGAGGCGCCAGCTCTCGTGTATCGAGACCTCCGCCTGGCCCGCGGCCCGGAGCAGGGCCTCGGCGGTCTGCCGGGTACGCCGCAGCACCGAGACATGGGCCTCGTCGAAGCGGTAGCCGGCCTCGGCCAGGCGGCGGCCCGCATCCACAGCCTCGGACGTACCCTCCTCGCTCAGGTCGATGTCGGTCCAGCCGGTGAAGCGCTCCGTGCGGTTCCATTCGGTGTGGCCGTGGCGCAGGAACACGACCACGCGCTCCGCGGCCGGGTGGGTCATTCTGGCGTCTCGACCAGCACCTGCTCGAGGTGGTGCCGGTCCGCCCAGGCCTCCAGGTGCCAGCCGTGGGCATCGAAGTGGAACCAGTTGAGCGCGCAGTTGGGGATCTTGAAGTCGCGCGGCGCCTCCAGGCTGCGCCCCGTGGCCTTGCGGTAGATGACGTCGAGCACGCCGCCGTGGCTCACCGCGGCGATGGTCTGCCCGGCGTGGTGCCGCGCCAGCCAGTCTATCCCCTCGGCGACCCGGGCCGCGAAGCTGCGCAGGCACTCGCCCGTCTCGAAGTCGTAGTCCGGGTCGCGCACGGCGTAGCGCGCGTGGGCCTCGGGGTGGCGCTCGGCCCCCTCGGCCGCGGTCAGGCCCTGGAAGATGCCGTAGTGCCGCTCGCGCAGCTGGGGCAGCGTCCGCACCTCGACCCCCAGGCGCTCGGCCAGGCCCCGGGCGGTGTCCAGGGCGCGCGCGAGGTCGCTGCTGTAGATCGCGCTGAACCTGTGGTGCGCGGCGTTGTAGGCCATCGCCAGCGCCTGGGCGCGGCCGGTGGGGTTGAGCGGGATGTCGGTATGGCCCTGGATGCGTTTTTCGATGTTCCAGTCCGTCTCGCCGTGACGGATGATGCAGATGCGGGTGGTCATGGTTCCGATGAGGATGGCGGTCATGCCGGACAGGCACGACGAACAGGACGCGAATGTGACACAAAACCGGCACGGCCACCATTGGTTAAAATCCAAAGATATTCCCCCGAGGAGGAGGTCCGCCATGCACACCCCCCAAGACCGCATCTTCCGCCGCGAGATGAGCCGCCGCGACTTCATCTGGCTCATGGGCGCGGCAGGCAGCGCGGTGGCGCTGCCCCCGCTGCTGTCCGGCTGCGCCACCGACCCCGTCACCGGCCGGACCACCCTGGTCGGCCTCACCGAGCAGCAGGAGATCGCGCTGGACCGCCAGCACGCCCCGCACCAGTTCTCCGCCGACTACGGCGTCGTGCAGGACGACGCCCTGAACCGTTACGTGCAGGGCGTGGCCGCCGGCCTGGGGGCCCGGTCGCACCGGCCGCAGATGCCCTACTCGGCGCGGGCGCTCAACGCCAACTACATCAACGCCTACACCTTCCCGGCCGGCAGCATGGGCATCACCCGCGGCATCCTCCTGGAGATGGAGAGCGAGGACGAGCTGGCCGCCGTGCTCGGCCACGAGGCCGGCCACGTCAACGCCCGGCACGCCGCCCGCCAGGCGGGCAAGCAGATGGTGGCCGGCACGGTGCTGGGCGTGGGCCAGGCGGTGCTCTCCGCCACCGGCTACGCCGACTTCGCCCCCGTCCTGGACCTGGGCGCCAGCCTCGGCGCCAGCGCCCTGCTCGCCAAGTACAGCCGCGACAACGAGCGCGAGGCCGACGCCCTGGGGCTGGAATACATGAGCCGCGCCGGCTACAACCCGGACGGCATGGTGGCGACCATGGACATGCTGCGCGGCCAGTCGCGCGCGAAGCCCGGCCTCATCGAGACCATGTTCTCCTCCCACCCCATGAGCGACGAGCGCTACGAGACCGCCCGGCGCGAGGCCCAGACCCGCTACGCCGGGGAGCGCGGCCGGCCGCTGCAGAAGGCGCGCTATATGGACCACACCGCGGAGCTGCGCAAGCTGCGGCCGGCCATCGAGGCCATGCAGCAGGGCGAGACCCTGATGGCGAAGAAGCAGATCGGCCAGGCCGAGGGGCGCTTCGGCCAGGCCCTCGGGCTCGCCCCCCGGGACTACGTGGCCAACCTGCTCATGGCCAAGGCCAAGATCGCCCAGAAGCAGCCCAAGGAGGCGGAGCCCTACCTCCAGCAGGCCCGCGCCATCTATCCCGGCGAGGCCCAGGCGCAGTCGCTCAGCGGCATCGTCAAGCTCGCCCTGAAGCAGCCGGACGCGGCCTACCAGCGCTTCGAGGACTACGACCGGCTGCTGCCCGGCAACCCCAACACCCTGTTCTTCAAGGGCGTGGCCCAGGAGAACATGCAGAACCGCCGCGCCGCCGCCGACTACTATTACCGCTACCTGCAGGCCGGCGCCCGCGACAGCCAGGCCCAGTACGCCCAGCAGCGGCTCAAGGAGTGGGGGGTGCTGAAGTAGGTCCAGGCGCGAGACGAGCGGGCCGCTTGTCAGGCCCGCCCCCGCGAACCTGGCGATCGCAGCCCTGCCCGAGCCGGCTTGTGGACGGCGGGCCTATGCGCTTAATTGAAGATGTCTATGCCCTCGATATGGAGACCAGGCCATGACCCGTCTCAGCCAAGCCCTCCTCGCCCTCGCTGCCGGGCTCCTCTTGACCCCCGCCGCCTGGGCCCACGGGGTGCATTCCAGCGTGAACGCCGCCCAGTCCGTGGTCTTCACCCTCAAGTACGCCGACGGCCAGCCCTTCGCCGGGGCGCACTACGCGATCACCCGCGGCAATGAGACCCAGCCCTCCGTGCGCGGCTTGACCGACGGCCAGGGGCGCATCGTGTTCTCGCCGAGGGATGCCGGCCCCTGGCACCTGCGCGCCCGGGCCGCGGACGGCCATCACCTGGAGCTGACCTTCGAGGGCCACGGCTTCGCCCAGTGGGAGCAGACGGTGGCCGCGCCGCCGCCCGCCCCGATCGGCTGGTATGCCGCCGCCCTGGCGCTGGTCGTGTCGGCCGCCGCCTATCTGGGCCTGCGCAGGCGGGCGCGGGCCTGAACGGCTCCACACCTGCCCCTTCCAGGCCCGTGGCAGGGGCAGGCTGCCTCTCCCGTCATTTCCGGCCAGCGTCGTCATCACCCTCTCCCCATCCTCCCTTGCTGGGGGAGTCACCCGCCAGCCTGATCCCGCGATTCCACCCGAGGTGGAATGTTCCCCGGCCGAATCCGGTCGAATGATGGAACTCACCCTGTAGCCCTTGCAGCAAGGCGGCTCCGCCTGCATCCTGCGGATCCGTCGCCCGCAAGCCAACCCGCCATGAGCGCCCACACCGAAAAGAGAGTCCTCGAACTGCCCATCGCCGGCATGACCTGCGCGGCCTGCTCCACCCGGCTGGAGAAGAACCTCAACCGGCTGGAGGGGGTGAACGCCGCGGTCAACCTCGCCGGCGAGCGGGCGCGGGTGGAATACGACCCGGCCAAGACCGCGCCCGAGGCCATCGTCGCCCAGGTCGCCAAGACCGGCTTCGCCGTGCCGCCCCAGACCGTGGACCTGCGGCTTTCCGGCATGACCTGCGCGGCCTGCGCCGCGCGCATCGAAAAGACCCTGAACCGCCTGCCCGGGGTGGAGGCGCGGGTGAACCTCGCCACGGAGAAGGCCCGGGTGCGCTACACGCCGGGGCTCGCCGGCCTCGACGAGCTCGTCGCCGCGGTGCGGCGCGCGGGCTACGGCGCCGAGCCCATCACCGAGGCCGCCCGCGCCGAGGAGAAGGCGCGCAAGGCGGCCGAGTACCGGCGCGAGGTGATCGCCTTCGCCGTCTCCGCCCTGCTCACCCTGCCGCTCTTGGCCCAGATGGGCACGATGTTCACCACCGGGCATGGGGAATGGATCCCCGGCTGGCTGCAGTGGCTGCTCGCCACCCCCGTGCAGTTCTGGGCCGGCTGGCGCTTCTACACCGGGGCCTGGCATGCGCTGCGCGGCGGCGGCGCCAACATGGACGTGCTGGTCGCCCTGGGCACCTCCGCGGCGTATTTCTACAGCGTCGCCGTGGTGCTCTTCGCCCCCGGCGGACACCTCTACTTCGAGGCCTCCGCCGCCATCATCGCGCTGGTCCGACTGGGCAAGCTCCTGGAGACCCGGGCCAAATCGAAGACCTCGGCCGCTATCGAGCAGCTCATCGGCCTGCAGCCCAAGACCGCGCGCATCGAGCGCGGCGGCGAGACCGTGGAGGTGGAGATCGCGAGCCTCAGGCCCGGCGACGTCGTGGTGGTGCGCGCCGGCGAGCGCATCCCCGTGGACGGCGCGGTGCTGGAGGGCGCCTCCGCGGTGGACGAGGGCCTGCTCACCGGCGAGAGCCTGCCCGTGGACAAGCGCGCGACGGCCGCGGTCTACGCCGGCACCCAGAACCTGGACGGCCTGCTCAAGATCCGCGCCGAGGGCGTCGGCGCGCAGACCCAGCTCATGGAGATCGTGCGCCTGACCGAGGCGGCCCAGGGCTCCAAGGCCCCCATCCAGAAGCTCGCCGACCGCATCTCGGGCATCTTCGTGCCCGCCGTGCTGGCGCTCTCCGCCCTCACCTTCGCGGGCTGGTGGCTCGCCACGGCCGACTTCACCGCGAGCCTCATCCCCGCCGTGGCGGTGCTGGTCATCGCCTGCCCCTGCGCGCTGGGGCTGGCCACCCCCACCGCCGTCATGGTGGGCCTGGGCCGCGGGGCGCAGTCGGGCATCCTGATCCGGGAGGCCTCCGCCCTGGAGCGCGCCGAAAGGCTCAAGGTGCTGGCCGTGGACAAGACCGGCACCCTGACCGAAGGCCGCCCCGCGCTGACCGCCCTGCATCCCGCCCCGGGTGTGGCAGAAGAAGCGCTGCTGCGCCTGGCCGCCGCCCTGGAGCAGGGCTCGACCCACCCCCTGGCCGAGGCCGTGCTCGAGGGCGCCAGGGCCCGCGGCCTGGCCGTCCCGGCGGTGGCGGGCTTCGAGAGCCTGAGCGGCCGGGGCGTGCGCGGCACGGTGGAGGGCCGGGCGCTGCTCCTCGGCGCCCCCGCCTTCCTCGCGGACGGCGGCATCGCCTACGACGCCGAGGCCCTGGAGCGGCTCCAGGCCGCGGGGCAGACCGTGGTGGGCCTGGCCGAATCTGCTGTTGCAGGAGCGGCTTTATCCGAAGGTGTATCCCCTGGGGCAGCCGCGAATCCTGAGGGGCTGGCCCCCCCCGTGGGAGCGCCTTCAGGCGCGAATGCCGGTATCGCGGCTCTTGTCCCCGAAAGGGGGGCAGCCGCTCCCACAACAGCCACTCCTATCTCGCCTTCCCCCCGCTTCCTCGGCTGGCTCGCCCTCGCCGACCGCCTGCGCCCCAGCTCCCCCGCGGCGATCGCCCGGCTGCGGCAGCTGGGCATCGAGGTGGTCATGCTCACCGGCGACCACGAGGCCACCGCCGCGGCGGTGGCGCGCGAGGCCGGCATCGCCGACTACCGGGCCCGGGTGCGGCCCCAGGACAAGGCCGCGGCGGTGGCCGCCCTGAAGGCCGCCGGCCGCATCACCGGCATGGCGGGCGACGGCGTCAACGACGCCCCGGCCCTGGCCGGCGCCGACGTGAGCTTCGGCATGAGCTCCGGCTCGGACATCGCCCTGGAGGCCGCCGACATCACCCTGATGAAGAACGACCTCATGGGCGTGGCCGAGGCCGTGGACCTCTCCCGCACCGTGCTCGCCAAGATCCGCCAGAACCTCTTCTTCGCCTTCATCTACAACGTGCTCGGCCTGCCCCTCGCGGCCATGGGCCTGCTCAACCCCGTCATCGCCGGCGCGGCCATGGCCCTGTCCTCGGTCTCCGTGGTGAGCAACTCGCTGCTGCTCAAGCGCTGGCGGCCGCGGGAGAGAGTAGGGAGTAGGGAGTAGGGAGTAGGCAGTGGGAAGTAAAATCGGCCCGTGGTTTTCCCACTCCCCACTCCCCACTCCCCACCACCCACTACCCATAGGCCATCCCGTTGACGATCGAACCCCCGTTCGATAACTTCGGGGCATCGTCATCCCGAGGTGCCCACCATGTCCCACGACGCCGCCTACCTCACCGAACTGCAGGACTACTACGCCCGCAACCGGGTCTTCCCGCCCTACTCCTCCATCGGCGAGATGCTGGGGCTCAAGTCCAAGTCCTCCGTCGCCGCCCTGGTCGCCCGGCTCAAGCTGGCCGGCTTCCTGGAAGCCACGCCGGACAAGCGCCTCAAGCCCGGCCCGCGCTTCTTCGAGCGGGTGCTCGCCGAGTCCGTGCGCGCCGGCCTGCCCCACCCCGCCGACGACAGCGCCCAGGACACCCTCACCATCGACGAATACCTCATCGAGCACCCCTCGCGCACCGTGCTGGTGCGGGTCAAGGGCGATTCCATGATCGACGCCGGCGTCCAGCCCGGCGACATCGCCGTGGTCGAGCGCCGCCCCTCGGCAAACCCCGGCGACATGGTCATCGCCATCGTGGACAACGAGTTCACCCTGAAATACCTGGAGAAGGAAAAAGGCGAGTTCGTGCTCAAGCCCGCCAACCCCGCCTACCCCGTCATCCGCCCCAAGGGCAGCCTGGAGATCTTCGGCGTGGTGGTGGGCATGGTGCGGAAGTACAAGGGCTGAACTGAGAGGGCATGCAGGAATAAGGGCAGCAGGTCATGGCTGAAAAGCTCATCCCCTTTGATGCAGCAAACCACCTCGACAGCGAGGAGACCATCGCCGAATACCTCACCGCCATCATGGAAGAGGACGATCCCGACCTGCTGCTGGCCGCCATCGGCGACGTCGCCAAGGCACGCGGCATGGCGCAGATCGCGCGGGATGCCGGCCTCGGCCGGGAGAGCCTGTACAAGGCCCTGCAGCCCGGAGCCAAACCGCGCTTCGACACCGTCATGAAGGTGATGAAGGCGCCCGGCGTGAGACTGCACGTCGAGCCATCCCTTTCGGCGTAGGGGGGAAAGTTGAAATCAACGCGGCCCCGGATGCCGCTACGCTGCATCCGGGCTACTCGCTGACTGTTGATCAGATGTTGGCAATTACGTTGCAGGGGCGAGAGCGGGTCCATAAGCATGCAGAGTCACACTTCTAACCAAGAAAAGGGCTTTGGCCCCTTTTCCCTGATCGTCTGGCCGTAAGACAGGATGGCCATATCGCTTGCAGTACCCAGGCGTGAGCAGTCGCGGGGGGAAGAAATCGCGAACAGCATCAGCCACGGCTTAGGGCTGGTCGCGGCACTCGTGGCAACACCGTTTCTCATCATGCAGGCAGTACGGCGCGGAGAGACGGGATTCATCGTCGGCGCGAGTCTCTTCGCCGCGACCATGGTGCTGCTCTACCTTGCCTCCACCCTCTATCACGCCCTGCCGACAGGCAAGGCCAAGCGTGTGTTTCGGGTCATCGAGCACTCCGCGATCTTTCTCCTCATCGCCGGGACGTACACGCCGTTCACGTTGGGTGTACTACGTGGCGAGTTGGGCTGGATGCTCCTTGGGCTCGTCTGGGGTCTCGCCGTGGCCGGGGTGGCGCTGAAGGCATTTAACAGGATGTCCCATCCCATCGTCTCCACGGGCCTTTATCTGGTCATGGGGTGGCTCATTCTGATCGCGATCGATCCGTTGTATGCCCGCGTATCGGCATCCGGCCTGCTATGGCTGGTCGCAGGAGGCGTGGCTTACACGGCAGGGGTGGCTTTCTTCGCGGCCGATTCGCGCCTGCGATATGGCCACTTCATCTGGCATTTGTTTGTAATGGCGGGTACCACATGCCATTACTTCGCAGTGCTCTGGTATGCGGCCTAACATGGCCCTTGCAGGCGGGCCCGTCCACTTGACGGTCGGCCGCTGAAGGGCGGCGGTGGGCTGTTATGAGCCAGTGCAGACGCTTTACACGCACCACTGGCTGGCACACTAAGCGCCATCCTCGCGAAGACGGGAAACGCTTCCGAATAGATTTACGGCTCCCCCAACAACCCCTCGATCACCCCCACCGCCTCCGGCTCGTCCCACTCGATGGAGCCGTACAGGCCGTAGCGGATGCGGCCCTGCTTGTCGACGAGGTAGCTGGTCGGGAAGGCGAAGACCTGCCAGGCGTTGAGGTGCCGGCCCTTCTCGTCGAGCACGATGGGGAAGCTCACCGGCACGAGCTTGAGGAAGGCTTCGACCTGGGCCGGGGTCTCGCCGACGTTGACGCCCAGCAGCGTGAAGGGCCGGCCGGCGAGCTTTTCGCTGAGACGCTGCATGGAGGGCATCTCGTGGCGGCAGGGCGGGCACCAGGTGGCCCAGAAGTTGACCAGCACGACCTTGCCGCGCAGTTCACCGAGGTCAACCCTCTCCCCCGCCAAGGTGTGCAGGGCCAGCGGCGGCGCGGGCCTGGGGATCAGCTCCTTCAGGCCCTTGGCCATGGACGGGGTGGCCAGCAGGGCCAGCAGCAACACCCACACCATGCGCTTCATCATCGGCTCCCTTTCCATAGCGTGTTGACCTGATCGTGCAGCAGTTCGCCAAGCCTGGCGCCGGCCTCGAGTTCTTCCGGGACGGCGTCGGGGCGGCGGTAATAGCCGTCGCGCAGGCCGGGCAGGACGGTGAGCTCGACCCGGCTGCCGGCGGCTTCGAGCGCGGCCTTGAGCCGCTCGCGCCACCAGTAGCCGGCGGCGGCCTCGGGCTGGAGATAGGCGATGCCGAGGCGGGTGCGCGCCACGACGGGGTCGTAGGCGGGTTCCTGGCCGGGCTCGACCGCCTCGTAGAGCAGGGGGTAGAGCAGCACGGCGCCACGCAGCGGCGCGTTGCGGCCGGCGCCGGCCTGCCAGAGCTCGGCCAGGCGCAGGGCCGCCTGGGCCATGTGGCCGGGGGCGATGAGCACGATCTCGCGCTTGCCGCTCTGCCTGTGCACCCGCTCCAGCCAGGCGACGAGGTCGGCGTCCGGCACCTTGCGCACGCTGCCCATGCCCGGCGGCAGGAAATAGGCGCCGATGAAGTCGGCGACCCAGGTCTCGATGCCCTGCCCGGCGAGGTAGGCGCCGGCCTGGTATTCGTAGGGGCTCCAGCCGTACTCGCCGGTGAGGAAGACGGCGAGCAGCTCGCCCTCGGCCGGATAGCGCCGGCTGACGACCTCGTTGCCCGAGGGCAGTTGGAGGCCGACCTCGGTGCCGGCGGCGAGGAGCGGCGCGGCCGGGAAGAAGACGCTCAGGGCGAGGAGCAGGTGGATGAGGCGGGTGCGCATGGTGGGATTATTGGGGTTTTGCGGCGGCGGGCGTATCGGATGTTTGTGCCATCGGCTATAGCGCGGCAGATTTTGTCGCGCCGGCGGACGCCGGTGTCCAGGTTGCGAATTCTGGCTCTTTTGAATTTCGAGTGGGTTAAGCGGCATGGGGGTTGAAGGGCGAGAAG
>DYFL01000073.1 GCA_020725195.1 Hydrogenophilus sp. | reverse complement strand
TTTCAAGACCGGTGCCTTAAACCACTCGGCCACGCCTCCAAACCTTGTTGCCGCCGGTTTTGGTTCCGGCCGCCGCTACGCGGCTTAACTTGGCACAGCCAAGTTAGCCTGCACCGCAATGTCGCAAGCGACATTGTCAAGACCGGTGCCTTAAACCACTCGGCCACGCCTCCAAACCTTGTTGCCGCCGGTTTTGGTTCCGGCCGCCGCTACGCGGCTTAACTTGGCACAGCCAAGTCAGACTGCACCGCAATATCGCAAGCGACATTGTCAAGACCGGTGCCTTGAACCGCTCGGCCACGCTCCTGCAGAAACCGCTGCCTGCACCCGACCCCAAAGGTCGGCCCAGCGTTGCAAGGCCTGCCAGAAAGCAAGGAGGGGCGTGGCACAGCGGGCGATTATGGATGATCTGCTTCGGCTTTGGTACATCCGGTTTCCCGTGCGCAGGGGCGCGAAGCGCCTGCGGGCCCGGGCTGCACGCTCATTCCCGAGAGATGTGGATCGATGGTTACACAGCCACAGGAGCGGACGCGCCCGGCCTGGCACGAGGCAGGGCGCGCGCGCCGTTTTTCCGCCCCCTCAGCCGCGCTGCTCGATGGGCACGAAGTCGCGCCGCCCGGGCCCGACATAGAGCTGGCGCGGCCGGGCGATCCTGTGCTCGACGGAGATCATCTCCTGCCACTGGGCGATCCAGCCCGCCGTGCGCGCCAGGGCGAAGATGGCGGTGAACATGGAGTTGGGGATGCCCATGGCCCGCATGACGATGCCGGAGTAGAAGTCCACGTTGGGATAGAGCCGCTTCTGGATGAAGTACTCGTCCTCCAGGGCGATCTTCTCCAGCTTGCGCGCCAGCTTGAACAGGGGGTCGTCGTTCAGGCCCAGCTCGTCGAGCACCTCGTGGCAGGTCTGGCGCATGATGGCGGCTCTAGGGTCCATGTTCTTGTAGACCCGGTGGCCGAAGCCCATGAGCCGGAAGGCGTCGGTCTTGTCCTTGGCCCGGTTGATGTACTCGCCGATGCGGGAGACGTCGCCGATCTCCTCCAGCATCTGGAGCGTGGCCTCGTTGGCCCCCCCGTGCAGCGGCCCCCAGAGCGAGGCGATGCCGGCGGCGATGCAGGCGAAGGGGTTGGCGCCGCTGGAGCCCGCCACCCGCACCGTCGAGGTCGAGGCGTTCTGCTCGTGGTCGGCGTGCAGCACCAGGATGCGGTCGAGGGCGCGGGCGAGCACGGGGTTGGGCCGGTAGTCCTCGCAGGGGGTGGCATGCAGCATGTAGAGGAAGTTCTCCGCATAGCCGAAGCGGTTCTGCGGGTACATGAAGGGCTGGCCGATGTTGTACTTGTAGCTCCAGGCCGCGATGGTGGGCACCTTGGCCAGCAGCCGGTAGGCGGCCACCTCGCGCTGGGCGGGGTCGAAGGCGTCCGAGGAGTCGCGGTAGAAGGCGGACATGGCCCCCACCACGCCGACCATCACCGCCATGGGGTGGGCGTCGCGCCGGAAGCCGCGGTAGAAGTTGGACATCAGGTCGTGCAGCAGCATGTGGCGCTTGACCGTGCCGACGAAGGCCTCCTTCTCGGATGCCGTCGGCAGCTCGCCGTTGATCAGCAGGCTGGCCACCTCCATGAAGTCGGAATGCTCCGCCAGCTGTTCGATGGGATAGCCGCGGTAATAGAGCAGGCCCGCGTCGCCGTCGATGTAGGTGATGCCGGAGGCGCAGCTCGCGGTCGAAACGAAGCCCGGATCGTAGGCGAACAGGCCGTGCTGGCCCAGGCCGCGGGTGTCGATGACGTCGGGCCCCATGCTGCCCTCCATGACCGGCAGCTCGATGGCCTCGCGCCTGCCGTCGCTGAAGGTGATTGTGGCGGTGGGTGTAGTCTGGGTCATCTCGGCCTTACCATGCATTGCTTGATCGTCTCCACCAGGGCCTGGAACTCGGCCGGCGGCGCGGCGCCCCCCGACAGCCACGCGTAGAGGTCGGGGTCCTCCCGGTCCAGGAAGCGGGAAAGGACCGCCCTGTCCCGGGCATCGAGGCCGTGGAAATCCGCTTCCAGGAATCCGCCCAGCCAGGCATCCAGCTCCAGCATGCCGCGCCGGCAGCGCCAGCGGCATCGGTTGTATTCCGGATCGCTCAAAACGCGCGCTTGACCAAAAGGGCCTTGATTTTGCCCACCGCGGCCGCCGGGTTCAAGCCTTTGGGGCAGACTTCCACGCAATTCAGGATGCCGCGGCAGCGGAACAGGCGATAGGGGTCTTCCAGGAAATCCAGCCGTTCCGCCGTCGCCTGGTCGCGCGAGTCGGCGATGAAACGCCAGGCCTGGAGCAGGGCCGCCGGCCCCAGGAACCTGTCCGGGTTCCACCAGAACGCCGGGCACGCCGTCGTGCAGGCCCCGCACAGGATGCACTCGTACAGGCCGTCGAGCCGGGCGCGCTCCTCCGGGCTCTGCAGCCGCTCGTTCTCCGGCTCCGGCTCGAGGTTGATGAGATAGGGCTTCACCGCCCGGTAATGCCGGAAGAAGGCGTCCATGTCCACGATGAGGTCGCGCACCACCGGAAGGTGCGGCAGCGGCCGGATCTCGATCGGCTGCCTGAGCCCCGCCAGCGGCGTCACGCAGGCCAGCACGTTGCGGCCGTTGACGTTCACCCCGTCCGAGCCGCACACCCCCTCGCGGCAGGAGCGGCGGAAGGCGAGGCCGTCGTCCCGCTCCTTCAGCGCGAGCAGGGCGTCCAGCACCATGGGACCGCTGAAGCCGGCGTCCAGCTCGTAGTCCTGCATGCGCGGCGCGGCGCCGGACTCGGGGTCGTAGCGGTAAATCGAAAAACGCATCGTCCTGCTGCCCGGTCAGCGGGCCGGCCGCCCGCGCCCGCCCTTGTTCGGAACCTGTGTGTGGATACGTCCGCATGCCCGGACAGCGCCTGCACGGATATCGCGGCCTTCCTCGGCATGGTCGCGGCACAAGGATGTGCCGCGACCATCACATCCTGCCGGACTTGAGGAATCGAAGCAAGGACCGGGCCTTGAGGAACGCCTCTTTTGCAAGCGCCGAACAAATCCTGGTCCGTCATTCCGAACGCCGGAATCCGGTCGATCAAGCACCCGGAGCCCGGCCTACCCCGGAGGGGCAAGGGCGCCGCGCCGTTTTTTGCGGATCCTCGCAGTCCCCGGCCGCCGCGGCACGGCGGCCGCCGGCGGGATGCGCGGGGCGGCATCGCCCCCGAACTCCGGCCCCTGAACGCGGTCCACCTTTCCATGCCTGTGCGCACGCTCCCCCTCCTTTTGCTCGTGCTCCTGCCCGTGGGCGGCTGCGCCGCGGAGGCCGTGCCCGAGACGGGCCCCTGCGCCAAGCCGGGCCTGTGGCTCGGCCACGACGGCAAGCGGGTGCACGGGCTTGAGCCCGCGGCCCTGCTGGAGCGCCTGGCCGCGAGCCAGGTGGTGCTCCTGGGCGAGACCCACGAGAGCGCCGAGGATCACCGTTGGCAGCTGCATACCCTGGCCCAGCTGCACGCCCGTCGTCCAGACCTGGCCGTGGGCTTCGAGATGTTCCCGCGCCGGCTGCAGCCGGTGCTGGACCGCTGGGTGGCGGGCGAGCTGTCGGAGGCGCAGTTCCTGGACCGGACGGAGTGGAACAGGGTCTGGGGCTACGATGCCGGGCCCTATCTGCCGCTGTTCCACTACGCCCGCATGAACCGGCTGCCCATGCTGGCCCTGAACGTGGAGCGCGGCCTGGTGGCGGCGGTGGGCGCGAAAGGCTGGGATGCCGTGCCCGAGACCGGGCGGGAGGGGGTCTCGACGCCGGCCGCGCCGACGCAGGCCTATCTGGAGGTGCTGCGGGAGGTCTACGAGCGACACCCGGAAAAGCGGCAGGGCGCAGCGGGCTTCGCCCGTTTCGTCCAGGCCCAGACGGTTTGGGACCGGGCCATGGCGGAGGCCATCGCGGCCCATCTGAGGCGCCGTCCCGACGCCCTGGTGGTGGGCATCGTCGGCGCCGGCCATGTGCGCCACGGGCACGGGGTGGCCCACCAGCTGAGGGACCTGGGCATCCCCCGCGTGGCCAACCTGCTCACCTGGGAGGCGGGGCCGGGGTGCGAACGCTTCCAGGCCGGCCTGGCCGACGCGGCCTTCGTGGTCCGGCAGCCGCGGGCCGACCCGCCGCGCCTGGGCATCGCCATGGAGGCGGCCTCCGGCGGCGTGCGCATCACCGGGGTGAGCGCGGGCAGCGTGGCGGAGCAGGCGGGCCTCAGGGCCGGCGACCTGATCTCGGTGGCGGCGGGGCGGACGATGGGCTCGCCCAGGGAGCTGCGCCAGGCCGTGGCACGCCAGGCGCCGGGGACCTGGCTGCCGCTGAAGGTCCGGCGCGGCGGCGAGGATCTGGAGATCGTGGCGCGCTTCCCGCCGGAGCGCTGATGCGCGGGGCGGCCTCGATCGCCGGCCCGGCGCTCCTCGCCGCCTGGCTGCTGTCCGCCCCGAGCGGGGCCGGCGCCGCCGTCCCCCACCTGGAGCTCGACGTGCGCCTGGACCCGGCGAGCCGCGAGTTCTCCGCCACCGCCGTCCTGACCGGCCTGCAGGGCCGGGCCTTCACCCTGGACCCCGGCCTCGGCATCCGCCGCATGAGCCTGGACGGCCGCAGCCTGTCCCCGGCGGACCTCGCCCAGGCCCGCGGCCGCGTCGTATACCGGGCGCAGGCGGAGGCGCCGCCCCGCCGCCTCGCGCTCGAATACGGCGGGCGCCTCGCCCCCATGCGCGAGGCGGACCACCGCCAGGTGCTGGGCCGGCTGCCGGCCGGCGCCGGGGCGGAGGGCAGCTTCCTTCCCGCCGGCACGGGCTGGTACCCGGACCCGGGCGAGCCCTTCACCTATCGCCTGCGCCTGACCCTGCCCAAGGGCCAGAAGGGGCTGGTGCCGGGCAACCTCGTCCGGGAATCGGAGGCCGCCGCCTACACGGCGCAGTTCGACTTCCCCCACCCGATCGAGGGCATCGACCTGATGGCCGGGCCCTGGGAGGTGGCCGAGCGCATGATCGAGGTGGACGGCTCGGGGCCCGTGCGCATCCGCACCTGGTTCCACCCGGAGCTGGCCGGCCTGGCGCCGGGCTATCTCGCCGACGCCGCCCGTTACATCGAGCGCTACAGCCGGCTGATCGGGCCCTACCCGTTCAAGGACTTCGGCGTGGTCTCCGGCCCCCTGCCCACCGGCTTCGGCATGCCCAGCCTCACCTACCTGGGCCGCGAGGTGCTGCGCCTGCCGTTCGTGCGCGCCACCTCCCTGGGCCACGAGGTGCTGCACAACTGGTGGGGCAACGGCGTCTACCCGGATTGGGCGCGGGGCAACTGGTCCGAGGGCCTGACCACCTTCCTGGCCGACTACGCCTACAAGGAGGACGAATCGGCAGACGCCGCGCGCCAGATGCGGCTGGCCTGGCTGCGGGACCTCGCGGCGGTGCCGGAGTCGGAGGACACGGCGCTGCGGGACTTCACCGCGCGCCGCCACGGCATCTCCTCCATCGTCGGCTACAACAAGTCCGCCATGGTCTTCCTCATGTTGCGCGACCGCATCGGCGGCGAGGCCTTCGAGCGGGGGCTGCGGCTGATCTGGGAGCGCCACCGCTTCCGCACCGCCGGCTGGGCGGATCTGGAACGGGCCTTCTCCGAGGCCGCCGGGCGCGACCTGTCCGGGTTCTTCCGGCAGTGGGTGGAGCGCGCCGGCGCGCCGCGCCTGCGGCTCGCCGGCGCCGAGGCGGCCGGAGGGCAGCTGCGGCTCACCCTGGAGCAGACGGGCGAACCCTACGCGCTCAGCGTGCCCATCGGCCTGCGCATGCATCCGGACCGGCTGGAGCTGCGCCAGGTGGCGCTCAGCGGCAGGCGCGCCAGCGTCAGCCTGCCGGTGTCGGGACGGGTGCAGGCGGTGGAGCTGGACCCGGACTTCAGGCTGTGGCGCCGGCTGGATGCCGCCCAGCTGCCGCCCATCCTGCGCGAGGTTTTCGTGGCCCCCCGGCCCGGGCTCGTCCTGGCCGACGAGGGGGCCGCCTGGCGCGCGGCCGGCCGGCAGCTGGCCGGCCGCGTCCTGGACGGCGAGCCGGTGCCGTGGCCCGCCCGCGGCAGCGCGCCGGGGGATGCCACCCCCCTGCTGGTCCTCGGCAGCCAGGCCGGCGTGGCGCGGCTGCTGGAGCGCCTGGGCCTGCCGCCCAAGCCGCCGGAACTGGCCGGACGCGGCACCGCCCAGGTCTGGGCCGGGCGGGATGGCAACGGCCGAGCCTATGCGGTGGTCAGCGCCGACGACGCGGACGCGCTGGCCGCCCTGGGCCGCAGGCTGCCCCATTACGGCCGGCAGAGCTGGCTCAGCTTCGAGGGCGGGCAGGTCCTGGACCAGGGCGCATGGCCGGTGCGGCCCGAGCGGATCCCCGTCACGCAGCGCGGCGGATGACGCCCCAGGGCCAGGCGGGAGCGCGGGAGGGTAGCGCCGGCCTCAGTACACCCGCGCCCCGGGCTGGAAGGCCTCGACCGTCAGCGGTTTGAGCCGCACGGGCTTGTAGTCGAGCTGGTCGCCCTCGGCGTAATACAGGGTGTGGCGCAGCCAGTGCTCGTCGTCGCGTCCGGGATGGTCCTCGCGGGCGTGGGCGCCGCGGCTCTCGGTGCGCGCCGCGGCCGAGACCAGGGTGGCGCGGGCGGCGGCGAGCAGGTTTTCCAGTTCCAGCGCCTCGATGCGCGCGGTGTTGTAGATGCGGCTGCGGTCCTCGATGGCGGCGTCCTGCAGGCGCTTCTGCACGAGGTCGAGCCGTTCCAGGCCGGCGGCGAGCCGCTCGCCCGAGCGGTAGACCCCGCAGTGCGCCTGCAGGATGCGCTGCATCTCGCCGCGCAGCCCCGCCACCGGCTCGGCGCCCATCTTCCGGTCCCAGCGCGCGAGCCGCGCCCGGGCGGGATCGAGGGCGGCGCCGGGCGTCTCCCTCGGGTAGGGGTTTTCCTTCAAATACTCGGCCATGTGCTCGCCCGCGGCGCGGCCGAAGACCAGGAGGTCGAGGAGCGAGTTGCCGCCCAGGCGGTTGGCGCCGTGCACCGAGACGCAGGCGCACTCGCCGGCCGCATAGAGGCCCGGCACCGGCTCCTCGGGGCCGGTGCGCACGGGGGCGACGACCTGGCCGTGCAGGTTGGTGGGGATGCCGCCCATCATGTAGTGCACCGTGGGGGTGACGGGGACGGGCGCCTCGACCGGATCGACGCCGGCAAAGCGCAGGGCCAGCTCGCGGATGCCCGGCAGGCGCTCCCGGATCCGGGCCTCGCCCAGGTGCTCCATCCTGATCAGGACATGGTCGCCGTGCTCGCCGCAGCCGCGCCCGGCGGCGATCTCCCGGGCGATGGCGCGGGCGACCACGTCGCGCGAGGCGAGATCCAGGGCCTGCGGCGCATAGCGCGCCATGAAGCGCTCGCCGTCGCGGTTCACGAGATAGGCGCCCTCGCCCCGGCAGCCCTCGCTCATGAGCACGCCGATCTCCGGCAGGCCGGTCGGGTGGATCTGCCAGAACTCCATGTCCTCCAGCGGCAGCCCCGCCCTCAGGACCATGCCCAGGCCGTCGCCGGTGTTGATGTGGGCGTTGGTCGAGTGCCGGAAGATGCGCGAGGCGCCGCCGGTGGCGAGGAGCACCGTGCGCGCCTCGAAGAACACCGCCTCGCCCGTGGCGATGTCCAGGGCGACCACCCCGAGCACATAGCCCTCGGCGTCGCGCACCAGGTCGAGGGCGAAATACTCGTCGAAGAACTGGGTGCGCGCGGCGATGTTGCGCTGGTAGAGGGTGTGCAGCAGGGCGTGGCCGGTGCGGTCGGCCGCGGCGCAGGTGCGCGTGGCCTGCTCGCCGCCGTAGTGCTTGGACTGGCCGCCGAAGGGGCGCTGGTAGATCTTGCCGCTCGGGAGCCTGGAGAACGGCAGGCCCATGTGCTCCAGCTCGTAGACCGCGCTGGCGGCGTTGCGGCACATGAACTCGATGGCGTCCTGGTCGCCGAGCCAGTCCGAGCCCTTCACCGTGTCGTACATGTGCCAGTGCCAGTCGTCCTCGTCCACGTTACCCAGGGCCGCCGTGATGCCGCCCTGGGCGGAGACGGTGTGCGAACGCGTGGGGAAGACCTTGGAGAGCACCGCCACCTTGTGCTCGTTGCGCGCGAGCTGCAGCGCGGCCCTGAGGCCGGCGCCGCCGCCGCCGACAATGACCGCATCGAAGCTGCGTCTGGTGATCACCGCCCTGCTCCCCGCGAACGACATCCCCCGTCGGCGGCCGGCCGCCGCTCGCCACGGTCGCCCCCCGCACGCGGGGCCCCGCTCCCTGCTCGGACGGCCCCGACAATGACCGCATCGAAGCTGCGTCTGGTGATCACCGCCCTGCTCCCCGCGAACGACATCCCCCGTCGGCGGCCGGCCGCCGCTCGCCACGGTCGCCCCCCGCACGCGGGGCCCCGCTCCCTGCTCGGACGGCCCCGACAATGACCGCATCGAAGCTGCGCCTCGGGATCATGCCGCCCCCCAGAGGATATCCGCCGCCCAGACGAGGCAGCCGGCGTAGGCGAGGCCGAAGAGGAAATGGAGCGCGAGGCGCAGGCCGAGGCGGTGGACGTAGTCGATGAGGATCTCCTTCAGCCCCGTCCAGGCGTGGATGAGCAGCGCGGCGACGAAGAGCAGGGCCCCGATGCGCACGGCCAGCGGCTGGAACAGCGCGCGCCAGCCGGCGTAGCCGAGCGGCGCATGCGCGACGGCATAGGCCAGGAAGACGGGCGCGAGCAGGGCCATGGCCAGGGCCGAGGCGCGCTGCGCGAGCCAGGCGCCGAGGCCGCGGCGGGCGCCGCTCGCACGCGCCGTCACAGCAGTCCTGCGCCGATCGCGAGCGCGAGCCCGGCGGCGGCGGCGAGGCTCGCCCAGGCCGTCTGCCGCGCCCGCCGCCTCCCCTCGCCCCAGCCGATATCGAGGCCCAGATGCCGCAGGCCGGCGAGGAGGTGGTGCAGGGCCGCCCAGAGGACGACGAGGCCGAGGGCCCGGCCGGGGCCGCCGGACAGGAAGGCCAGCAGGCGCGCATGGTCCTCGGCCGAGCGCAGCGAGAGCATCAGGGCATAGAGCAGGCAGGGCACCAGCAGCGCGAGCAGGGCCCCGCTCGCCCGGTGCAGGATGGACACCCAGCCGCCCACGGGCAGGTGCAGGTGCAGCAGGTCGAGGGAATAGCCGCGCCGCGGCCTCATGCCTCGCCTGCCGCGGCCGCCACCGCGGGGGGGATGCGCTCGAGGAGGCGCGGGTCGAAGGGCTTGGGCAGGATGTAGTCGCGGCCGAACCCGAGGCGCTCGAGGCCGTAGGCCCTGAGCACCTCGGCCGGGACCGGCTCCTTCGCCAGGGCCGCCAGGGCGCGGGCCGCGGCGATCATCATGGGCTGGGTGATGGCCTTGGCGCGGGCGTCGAGCGCGCCGCGGAAGATGTAGGGGAAGCCCAGGACGTTGTTCACCTGGTTGGGGTAGTCGGAGCGGCCGGTGGCCATGAGCACGTCGTCGCGGGCGGCGTGGGCCTCTGCGGGCAGGATCTCCGGATCCGGGTTGGCCATGGCGAAGAGAATGGGGCGCGGCGCCATGCTCCTGACCATGTCCTGCGTCACGAGGTCGGGGCCGGAGACGCCGATGAAGACGTCGGCCCCGGCCATGGCCTCGGCCAGGGTGCGTATGGGCGTGTCCCGGGCGAACTCCTGCTTGTAGGGGTTGAGGTCGCTGCGGCCCGTGTGGATGACGCCCTTGGAATCGACCAGGGTCATGTGCTCCTTCCTGCCGCCCATGGCGATGAGGAGCTTCATGCAGGCGAGCCCCGCCGCGCCGGCGCCCAGGCAGACGAGGCGGATCTCGTCGACCTTCTTGCCCTGCACCTCCAGGGCGTTCAGGAGCCCCGCGCACATCACGATGGCGGTGCCGTGCTGGTCGTCGTGGAACACGGGGATGTCCAGGCGGGCCTTCAGCGCCTGTTCGATCTCGAAGCACTGGGGCGCGCCGATGTCCTCCAGGTTGATGCCGCCGAAGGTGGGGGCGATGTGCACCACGGTCTCGATGAAGGCCTCGGTGGAGGGCGCCTGCACCTCGATGTCGAAGACGTCCACATTGGCGAAGCGCTTGAACAGCACCGCCTTGCCCTCCATCACCGGCTTCGAGGCCAAGGGGCCCAGGTTGCCCAGGCCCAGGATGGCAGTGCCGTCGGTGACGACCGCCACCAGGTTGCCCTTGTTGGTGTAGCGGTAGGCGTTCTCCGGATCCCTGGCGATCTCCCGCACCGGCTCGGCCACGCCCGGCGTGTAGGCGAGCGAGAGTTCGGCCTGGGTGGCGCAGGGCTTGGAGGATTCGACGGAGAGCTTGCCCGGGCGCGGCAGCTCGTGATAGGCGAGGGCGCGTTCTTTCAGGTCGGTCACGGCGGTTCTGGGGGCGCAGGGTGGGGAGGCGCAGAGGATAACAGCACTCCGGCCGGGGTGGTGCAACACCCCCTGCTTGCCCGAAAATCCCCCCATGCAGGACCTCCCCTTCCTCGCCGGCGGCTTCCTCGGCGGCCTCGGCCTCTTCCTCCTGGGCATGTGGCTCATGACCGAGGGGTTGAAGCTCGCCGCCGGCCGGGCGCTGGAGCGCGTCCTCGCCGCCTGGACCCGGGGCCGGCTGCGGGGGCTGGCCACCGGCACCCTGTTCACCGCGCTCATGCAGTCTTCCAGCGCCACGACGGTGGCGGCCATCGGCTTCGTCAACGCCGGCCTGCTGAGCTTCAGCCAGGTGGTCTGGGTCATCTTCGGCGCCAACGTCGGCACCACCATGACCGGCTGGCTGGTGGCGCTGATCGGCCTGAACATCGAGATCGAGGCCTTCGCCCTGCCCTTCCTGGGCGCCGGCATGCTGCTGCGGCTCACCGGCGAGGGGACGCGGCGCGGCGCCGTCGGCACGGCCATGGCCGGCTTCGGCGCCCTGTTCCTGGGCATCGACGTGCTCAAGGACACCTTCGCCGGCCTGGGCCCGGATGTCCGCCTCACCGGCCTCGAAGGCCTGGGTCCCCTGGCCACCGTGGGCTATGTCTTCGCCGGCATCCTGCTCACCGTGCTGATGCAGGCCTCGGCCGCCGCCATGGCCCTCGCGCTGACCGCCGCCGCCGGCGGCATGCTGCCCCTCTCGGCCGCCGCCGCGGTGGTGATCGGCGCCAACGTCGGCACCACGGTGACCGCCCTGCTCGCCGTCGTCGGCGCCACCGCCAACGCCCGCCGCGCCGCCGCCGCGCACGTGCTGTTCAATCTCCTGACCGGGGTCGTGGCCCTGGCCCTGCTGCCCTGGCTGCTCGCCCTCCTCGACCGGCTCGCCGGCGGCGGCGAGCCGGCCCCGCCGGCCGTGCTGCTCGCCCTGTTCCACACCGTCTTCAACCTGCTGGGGGTGCTGCTCATGTGGCCGCTGTCGGGCCGGATGGTGCGCTTCCTCGAGGGCCGGTTCCGCACGGCCGAGGAGGACGAGGCCCGGCCCCGGTATCTGGACGCCAACGTCGTGGCCGTGCCCGCCCTGGCCCTGAACGCCCTGCGCCTGGAGCTCCAGCGCCTGGGCGGGCTGGCCCTGCGCATGGCGCGCAAGGGCATGGGCGAGGGGCTCGCCCGCAGCGCCCTGACGGCGGACCAGACCATCGTCGCGCGCCTGACCCAGGCCATCGCGGAGTTCGCCGTCAGGCTCCACGGCGCGCGCATGACCGACCAGACCGCCGCCCGCCTGCCCGAGATCCTGCGGGTGGCCCGCTATTACGATGTCATCGCCGAGCTGGTCGCGACCCATGCCTCGCTGCCGCCGCCGGTGGGCGACGGCGCCGCGGCCGCCGGGGAGCAGCAGGCATTCCGCCACGCCGTCCTGGACCTGTTCGACCTGGCCGACATCAGCCGCCCCGGGTTCGACCCCGGCCTGGCGGCGGCGGCGCTCGCCAGCCTGCAGGATCGCTACCAGCGGCTCAAGGCTGCACTCCTGGAAGCGGGCGCGGCCGGCAGGCTGCCGGTGGCGGACATGGACGGCCGGCTGCAGCAGGCGAGCCTCACCCGCCGGGCGACGGAGCAGGCGGTCAAGGCCGCCCAGCACCTGCACGCCCTGCGTCCGCCCGAGCAGGCCCCGGAGGACCGGGCCGCGCCGCCGGCCCCGGCATAGCCCGCGGCCCGGCGCCCCCGCGATTTGGGTAAAATGCGCGGTTTCTTCGGTACTGCCCCCCAAGGACGCGCCATGCACAATCCCTTCGACACCCGCCAGACCTTCGACGCCGGCCGCGGCCGGACCGGCACCTACTATTCCCTGCCCCGCCTGGAGGCGGCCGGCCTCGGCCCGATCTCGCGGCTGCCGGTGTCGCTGCGCATCGTGCTGGAGAGCGTGCTGCGCAACTGCGACGGGGTGAAGGTCACCGAGCAGCACGTGCGCGACCTGGCGGGCTGGAAGCCGACGGCCCCGCGCAGCGAGGAGATCCCCTTCGTGGTGGCGCGGATCCTCTTGCAGGACTTCACCGGCGTGCCGCTCCTGGCCGACCTCGCCGCCATGCGCTCGGCCGCCGAGCGCGCCGGCCGCGACCCCAAGCGGGTCGAGCCCCTGGCCCCGGTGGAGATGGTGGTGGACCACTCGGTGCAGGTCGACGTCTTCGGCCGCCCCGACGCCCTGCAGCAGAACATGGAGATCGAGTTCGAGCGCAACCTGGAACGCTACCAGTTCCTCAAGTGGGGCATGCAGGCCTTCGACACCTTCAAGGTGGTCCCCCCGGGCGTGGGCATCGTGCACCAGGTGAACATGGAGTACCTGGCCCGCGGCGTGATGGAGAAGGACGGCGTCTGGTACCCCGACACCCTGGTGGGCACCGACAGCCACACCACCATGATCAACGGCCTCGGCGTCGTGGGCTGGGGCGTGGGCGGCATCGAGGCCGAGGCCGGCATGCTGGGCCAGCCGCTCTACTTCCTCACCCCGGACGTGGTCGGCGTCAACCTCACGGGCGCGCCGAAGGAGGGGGTGACCGCCACCGACATCGTGCTCACCGTCACCGAGATGCTGCGCCGCGCCAAGG
>DYFL01000072.1:9406-14473 GCA_020725195.1 Hydrogenophilus sp. | reverse complement strand
GAGACACATAGGAAAAAACCCCAACCGAGAGTGGCTGGGGTTTGAATACTGGTGGCCAGGGGCGGAATCGAACCGTCGACACGCGGATTTTCAATCCGCTGCTCTACCAACTGAGCTACCTGGCCTTCCCTTGGAGGCGGCCGGATTGCCCGGCCGCGAGAAGCGCGCATTAAATCCGGAAACGCCGGTGCCGTCAAGCCGAAGGCGGTCGGCGGCGGCGCCCTGGGCGCGCCTGCACGGCGCGCCCAGGCGGGGCGGCAACGCTTCGGCATGGGAATACTGAGCAGACATGAAAACAGGCCACGCGCAGTGGTTTCAAGTTGTCGGATCAGTAATGCGTTATTCTTCTTTACCGCCGACAAGCCCGCTCCCGAACGACGAGGACCCCCATGCGCACCCTGATCTGCGGCTCCATGGCCTATGACACCATCATGGTGTTCAACGACCGCTTCAAGCACCACATCCTGCCCGAGAAGATCCACATCCTGAACGTGGCCTTCCTGGTGCCGGACATGCGCCGGGAGTACGGCGGCTGCGCCGGCAACATCGCCTACACCATGAAGCAGCTGGGCGCCGAGCCGATGATCATGGCCACGGTGGGCGACGACTTCGGGCCCTATGCCGAGCGGATCCAGAAGCTCGGCCTGGACCACCGCCACATCCGCCATGTCGAGGGCACCTACACGGCGCAGGCCTTCATCACCACGGACCTCGACGACAACCAGATCACTGCCTTCCACCCCGGCGCCATGAACCACGCCCACGAGAATGCGATCGGCGAGGCCGACGGCATCTCGCTCGGCATCGTGGCGCCGGACGGCCGCCAGGGCATGATCGAGCACGCACGCCAGTTCCACGAGGCGGGCATCCCCTTCATCTTCGACCCCGGCCAGGGCCTGCCCATGTTCGACGGCCAGGAGCTGATGCGCTTCGTCGAGCAGGCCGACTACCTGACGGTGAACGACTACGAGGCGCAGATGCTGCAGGAGCGCACCGGGCGCACCCTGGAGGGGCTCGCCCGGCAGGTCAAGGCGCTCATCGTCACCCTGGGCGCGGAGGGCTCGCGCATCTATGCAGGCGGGACCGTGCACGACATCCCCCCCGCCCGCCCGGCCGGGGTGCTGGACCCCACGGGCTGCGGCGACGCCTACCGGGCCGGGCTCATGTACGGCATGCTCAAGGGCTACGACTGGCCCAGCTGCGGGCGCCTGGCCGGCCTGCTCGGGGCGCTCAAGATCGCCAGCCGGGGCGGCCAGAACCACGGTTTCACCTATGATGAGATCTCGGACCGCTTCCGGGCCGAGTACGGCTATTCGATCGCCTAGGAGGTCGCCATGAATTCGAGAACCCCCCTTCCCGTCGCTGCGCTGGCCGCTGCCGCCTTGCTCGCCGGCTGCGCCAGCGGCCTGGGCAGCGGCGACTACGAGCGCGCCGAGGCGCGCAAGGTCTACGAGGTGAAGATGGGCACGGTCGAGAGCGTGCGCCCGGTCACCCTGGAGGGCACCAAGACGGGGGTCGGCGCCGTGGCCGGCGGCGTGGTGGGCGGCATCGCCGGCAGCGAGATCGGCGGCGGCAAGGGCAGCGCCGTGGGCGCGGTGGTCGGGGCGGTCGCCGGCGGCGTGGGCGGCCATGCGGCGGAGAAGGCCCTGACCAGGAAGCCCGGCCTGGAGATCACCGTGCGCCTGGACAACGGCCGGCTCCTCGCCGTCACCCAGGAGGACACCGGCGAGCGCTTCAGCGCCGGCGACCGGGTGCGGGTGCTGGAGCGCGGCGGCGAGGCCCGGGTCACGCGCTGAGGCAGCGGACGACGTGCAGCCCTGGGCCCGGCCTGGGCATCGGCATCTGCGACCCCTGCTGCCGGCGCCTGCCGTGGCCGCAGCGCGCCGGACACGGGCTGCGCAAGCGCCACGGATACCCGATCGGCTGCGCCAGCGTCCCGATGCGCGGCGGCGGCCACAACGCCGCCGGCCTCAGGCGCGCCCTGAAGGGGCGGCAGCTCTCGCCGGCGGCGCCGGAGAGCGCCAGGCACTGTCCGGGGCATGAACCTCGAGGAAAATCCGGCCGCCTCGGCGGCCGGCCCGCGCGCCGGCCCCGACAGCCCCCTCCCGCTCCGCCTCTTTCGCTCCCTGCGCTTCGCCCTGCACGTGCTGGAAGGGCTCACGACCGTGGCCCTGGCCTTTCCCTTCCTCGGAGGCGCGCGCCGCAAGCGGCTCACCCGCCGCTGGGCGGCCGGCATCCTGCGCGTCTTCAACATCCGGGTGCACGTCGTGGGCGAGGCCCCGGCCGCCGACGCCCCGAACGCGGTGTTCGTCGCCAACCACGTCTCCTGGCTGGACCCCGCCCTGATCATGGCCCTGCATCCGGCGCACTTCGTCGCCAAGTCGGAGATCCGCGCCTGGCCGGCGCTGGGCTGGCTGGCGGAGCGGGCGGGCACGATCTTCATCGAGCGCCGCCGGCGCCACGACGCGGCCCGCATCAGCCGCACCCTCGCCGAGGCCCTGCGCGCGGGCGACGGCGTGGGGCTGTTTCCCGAGGGCACCACCACCGACGGCAGCACGGTGAAGCGCTTCCACGCCTCGCTGCTGGAGGCGGCGGTGGAGGCGCAGGCCACGGTCTATCCGGTCGCCCTGCGCTACCACCACGCCGACGGCCGGCTCGACGCCGCGCCGGCCTACACCGGCGACCTGAGCTTCGGCGCCTCCATCCGGCAGGTGCTCGGGCGCCGGGAGATCCACGCGACGATGGTGTTCGCCGAGCCCGTCCCGGCCCGGGGCCGCAACCGCCGCGAGCTCGCCGCCGCCGCCGAGGCGGCGATCCGCGAGGCCCTGGGCCGCGGCATGACCTGATCCAGGGGAATCTCCCACAGACCGACCGCCCGCCTATCTGCCGCCGTGCCCGGGCTCGCGCCGGGCGTGGCAGGGCACCTGGAAGAGGCGCTCGTCCTCCAGGCGGTAGGCCGTGAGCCGCCCGCCCCAGAGGCAGCCGGTGTCGAGGGCCACGACGTCGCGGCGCAGGAACAGGCCCAGGGCGGACCAGTGGCCGAAGAAGATGCGCGCATCGCGGCTCTTGCGGCCCGGCGCGTCGTACCAGGGCACGAGCCCCGCGGGCGCCGCCTCGGGCGCACCCTTGTGCAGGAACTCCATGCCGCCGTCCGCGTGCAGGTAGCGCAGCCGGGTCATGGCGTTGGCGATGAGGCGCAGCCGGTCCTGGCCGGCGAGCGCGGGGTCCCAGCGGCGCGGCTCGTTGCCGTACATCGCGCGCAGGAAGTCGAGATGGCCCGGGCCCCGGAGCGCGGCCTCGAGTTCGCACCCGAGGCGCACGGCCTCGTCCGCGCTCCATTCGGGCAGCAGGCCCGCGTGGACCATGAGCCAGTCGCCCTCCCGGTGCACCATGGGCCGGCGCCGCAGCCAGTCGAGGGCCGCCTCCCGGTCGGGGGCATGGAGGATGTCGTCGAGGGTGTCGTGCTTGTGCGCCGGCACGAAGCCCGCCGCCACGGCGAGCAGGTGCAGGTCGTGGTTGCCCAGGATGGCGACCACGCTGTCCTCGTGGGCCATGCACCAGCGCAGCATGCCGATGGAGTCCTCGCCCCGGTTGACGAGGTCGCCGGCGAGCCAGAGGCGGTCGCGGGCCGGATCGAAGGCGATGGCCTCCAGGAGTTCGCGGAAGGCGGCGAGACAGCCCTGCACGTCGCCGATGACATAGGTGCTCATGCGCAGTCCCTTGAAATTCGTCTCCTGCGAATACCGCGAGCGTCCCGCGGGATCGCGGCCGGGGCACGGGCACCACGTTCGCCGGGGCCGGCACCGTGCCGCCGGCCTTGCCCAGGGCGGATCAGCGCGTTTGCCCCGTAACGGCGGGGGCCTCGGTGTATTCCACGCGGTTGCGCCCTTGGGCCTTGGCCCGGTAGAGCGCCTCGTCCGCCCGCTTGAGCATCTCGTCCAGGGGCTCGATGCGGTCTGCCGCCACCTCGGTCGCGCCGAAGCTGGCGGTGACCCGGCCGGCGGGCAGCTCGGCGAGGGCCGAGGCCCACAGCAGGGCGCGCAGGTCCTCGCAGATCTCCAGGGCGGCCTCAAGACGGGTGCCGGTGTAGATGACCAGGAACTCCTCGCCGCCGTAGCGGAAGGCGAGGTCCGAGGCCCGGATGCGTTTGCGGATGAGCGCCGCGGTCTCGCGCAGGACGTGGTCGCCGACCAGGTGGCCATACTGGTCGTTGATGGCCTTGAAGTGGTCGAGGTCGATCAGCGCGAGGCTCATGGGCTGCTTGAAGCGGCGGGCGCGGGCGCGCTCCTTTTCCATGAACTCGTCCAGGTAGCGGCGGTTGTACAGGCCGGTGAGCTCGTCGTGGATGGCCTGGCTGCGCAGCTCCTCGGACTGCAACGAGACGATTTTTTCCAGCCTTCGGGTGGTGGCGCGGAAGCCGAGGAAGAGCAGGACCTCGGCAACCAGGAAGCCGCCCAGGGCGAACAGGGCGAGGAGCACGAGGCCGCCGCCCAGATCGAGCGCCTCGGCGTCCAGGGCCATGACGGCGGTGGTGGCCAGGAGCGCGGACAGGAGCAGGTACAGCTTGAGGCGGGTCGGGAAGGGGGGCATGCCCTCTGCGGGTCAGGAACGGCGCCGTCGGCCGCGCTGCCCCTATATTGGCCGCGATCCCGCCGGGCGACAAGTGCCCTTCGGGGCCGGGCGCCTCAGGCGCCGCAGTCCAGGCCGTGCAGAGCGCAGACGTAGCGCTTGGCGAAGGCGAGGGCGATCCAGAGCCAGAGCAGCAGGAAGAAGGCCACCAGCGGCACGTGCGCGTCGATGATGAAGCGCGGCGTGATGGCGCGCACGAGCCGGATCGCCGGCGCGGTGACGATCTGGAAGATGCGGTAGGCGAAGTTGTCCTGCCGGCGCTTGCCGGCCAGCACGGCGAGCGCCCCCTGGCCCAGCAGGGCGAACCCCGCCACCTCGACCAGGGCCCGGGCGATGCTCAGCAACAGGATCTCGAATTGCGCCATCGGGGCATCCTCTCAAACCGTGCGATTCTAACCGTTCATGGCGCGACATGCCGTCCTCGCACGCTGAAACGAG
>DYFL01000072.1:0-9306 GCA_020725195.1 Hydrogenophilus sp. | reverse complement strand
TGCCTACGATCCCCACGTGCCACGGCAGACCGGCCAGGAACGGTTCCCTCACCCCTGCCCTCTCCCGCGGCGCGGGAGAGGGGGACGCGGTCTCGCTGCGCGAGTTGCACGGTAAGCGTTCATGGCGCGACATGCCGTCCTCGCACGCTGAAACGAGTGCCTACGATCCCCACGTGCCACGGCAGACCGGCCAGGAACGGTTCCCTCACCCCGCCTTGATCCCTGGATGGGGCTCGCCCGCCGCCGCCCTTGCCGACCCGCGGGCGAGCACGGAGAATGCGCCGTCTGACCGGACGAGGATTGCCATGAACTACGACGCCTGGCGCTACTACCTGCGCGGCGGCCTCTACCGCTGGATCGGGCGCGACGCCGCCGCGGTCGACGCCTACCGGCGGGCCCTGGCGGCCGACCACCGCATGGTGAAGGCCGCGCGGATGATCGGCTACCTGCTGGCCGAGCAGCACGACTATGCCGGGGCCGAGGAGGCCCTCGCGCGCGCCGCGGACCTGGCGCCCCGGGACGCCGGCACCTGGTTCAACCTCGGCTATGTGCGCGAGCACGGCGGGCGCCGGCGGGAGGCGATCGAGGCCTTCCGCCGGGCGGCGGAGCTCAACCCCCAGCTCGACCGCGCCTGGTACGGCCTGGGCCTCGCCCACGCGGGGCTGGGCGAGCACGAGGAGGCGGCCCGGGCGCTGGAGGAGGCCGCGGCCCTGCAGCCCATGAACGGCCACGCCTGGTACGCCCTGGGCATGGCGCACCACCACTGCCACCGCCCCGAACGGGTGCAGGAGGTGGTCGAGCACATCGTCCGCTTCGACCCGAGGATGGCGCGCCAGCTCATCCTGGAGGCGGGGCGCTCGGACCTCGCGCACCTGGTCGCCCACCTCGAGGAGCTGTGAAGCCGATATCCGCAGAGGACGCCCTGTAGACGCTGACAAAAAAGAGGCCCGCCGAAGCGGGCCTCTTGCATTTTCCGGGGCCCCGCTTGCCCGGGGCCCGGCGGCGGCCGTGTGCGTCAGGCCGCCTTGGTCTCGATGTCGCCTTCCAGGCTGGGGTAGCGCACGTGGTCGACCAGTTCCTGGATCTCCTTGGCCGGGGCCCTGGACAGCAGGGAACCGATGATCACGCCGAGGAAGCCCGCGGGCATGCCGAACACGCCGCCGGAGATGGGCTTGATGCCGAACCACTCGTTGTCCGGGCTGCCGCCGAAGAAGGGGTAGGTGATAAACATGTAGTACATGCACACGCCCAGACCCACCGTCATGCCGATGACGGCACCGGCGTAGTTGGCCCGCTTCCAGAACACCCCCAGGACCAGGGCCGGGAAGAAGGCCGAGGCCGCGAGCGAGAAGGCCGCGCCCACCAGGAACAGGATGTCGCCCGGCTTGAGCGAGGCCGTGTAGGCCGCGACCAGGGCCACGACCAGCAGCAGGCCCTTGGACACGGCCAGGCGGCGCACGGTGGAGGCCTTCGGGTCGATCATCTTGTAGTAGACGTCGTGCGACAGGGCGTTGGCGATGGTCAGCAGCAGGCCGTCGGCGGTGGACAGCGCCGCCGCCAGGCCGCCGGCGGCGACCATGCCCGAGATCACGTAGGGCAGGCCGGCGATCTCCGGCGTGACCAGCACGATGAGGTCGCCGCCGAGGGTGAGCTCGGCCAGCTGCACGATGCCGTCCAGGTTGATGTCCACCGCCTTCATCAGCGTGGGGTCCACCGCGGCCCACTTGGCCACCCAGGCCGGCAGGTCGGCGAAGGGCGTGCCGACCAGGCTGTGGTAGACCTCGTACTTGACCAGCACGGCGAGCGCCGGCGCGGTGAAGTAGAGCAGGAAGATGAACAGCAGCGACCAGAACACCGACTTGCGCGCCTCGCGCACCGAGGGCGTGGTGTAGTAGCGCATCAGGATGTGCGGCAGCGAGGCGGTGCCGACCATCAGGCAGAGCACCAGGGCGAGGAAGTTGAGCCGCTTCTTGTTCGATTCCGCCCTGTCCTCGGCGCGCGCCTTGGCGATCTCCTCGGCGGAGGCGTCCGGCTTCTCCCTGAGCAGCTTCGCCTCGGCGCCCTTGCCGGCGAAGGCGGTGGCGTGCGCCGCGACCGGGCCGGAGGCCTTCTTGTGGCCGTCGGCGGCCTTCTTCCACTTGTCCTTGAGGGCGTCGACGGTGGCCGGGAAGTCCTTGGGATCGCCCGCGGCGGTGCGCTCGGCGGCGAGGAAGTCGGCCCCCTGGCCGGCGGCCACGGCCTCGTCCAGGGCCTTGATCTTGGCCTCGAACTCCGCCTGCTTGGCCTTGTGCGCGGCGCGGGCGGAGGCCTCGGCCGCGCCCAGGGCGGTGCCCGGGTCGTTGAGCTCCTTCTCCTTGGCGGTCACCTGCTGCAGCACCTGGCCGTAGGCGAGCTGCGGCACCGGGTTGCCGGCGATGTTCACCGACAGCCAGACCACCGGGATCATGTAGGCGATGATCAGGATGATGTACTGGGCCACCTGGGTCCAGGTCACCGCGCGCATGCCGCCCAGGAAGGAGCACACCAGGATGCCGGCCAGGCCGACGTAGACGCCGATGGCGAACTCCAGGCCGGTCAGCCGCGCGGTGATCAGACCCACACCGTAGATCTGCGCCACGACGTAGACGAAGGAGCAGATGATGGCGGCGAGCACGCCGAGGGTGCGCGGCACGTTGCCGCCGTAGCGCGCGCCGAGGAAGTCGGGGATGGTGAACTGGCCGAACTTCCTGAGGTAGGGCGCAAGGAACAGCGCCACCAGCACGTAGCCGCCGGTCCAGCCCATGACGAAGGCCAGCCCGTCGTAGCCGGACAGGTACAGGGTGCCGGCCATGCCGATGAAGGACGCGGCGCTCATCCAGTCCGCGCCGGTCGCCATGCCGTTGAACAGGGCGGGCACGCGGCGGCCGGCGACGTAGTACTCGGACACGTCGGCGGTCTTGGACATGATGCCGATGCCGGCATACAGCGCGATGGTGGCACCCAGGAAGATGTAGCCGATCCATGCCGCCGGCAGGCCCATCTGCTCCAGGATGGCCAGGACGATGACGAAGGTGATGAAGCCGCCGGTGTAGAAACCGTAGTAGCGCTTGAGCTGGCTGTAGAACTGGGTCTGGGTCAAGGCGGTCATGTCATTCCTCCCCTTCGTGCACGCCGTATTCCTGGTCCAGCTGGTTCATGCGCCGCGCGTAGTACCAGATGATCAGGACGTAGACGATCAGGGCCCCTTGTGCCCCCATGTAGAACGCGAAGGGAAAGCCGGCGATGACGACCTCGTTGAGTTCCTTGGCGAACCAGATCACCACGAAAGTCACGACGAACCAGATGGCGAGCAGGACACCTGTCAGGTTCAGGTTTCTGCGCCAGTACTCACGGTGTTTGTCCGTCAGCTGCATAGCGTTGCTCCTCGGGATGGATTGAACGCTGTCTGGATCGCGGGCGCTACGGGACTGCCGCCTCTCTATGCTGGATTCTCCCCTTGCCCCCGTGCAGACAGCGACACGGGGGCCGGGGGAGTATAGCCGAAGCGCGCCTGCACGGCGCCGGGCGCGGGCATGCGCAAGGATTTCAATACTGGGTATTGAGCCGGTCAATGACCCTTCTGCAGCCAGCGCTGGGCCTGTTCCAGTTCCTGCAGCTGGCGGTAGCGGGTCGAGCCCTGGGCATCCGCCAGGGCCGCGGCGGCGAGGAACAGCTGGGCCGTGGCCAGGGCGTCGGCCAGGGCGCTGTGGCGGGCATAGTTGGCGATGCCGAAGCGCCCGGCCCAGTCGTCCAGGCCGCGGCAGCGGCGGGCCTGTGCGGGCAGCAGCGCCGGCATCACGGCGGCGAGGTCCAGCCAGGGGCGCCTGAAGGCGAGGCCGAGGTGCTCGCGCATCGCCCGCCGGATCATGGTCTCGTCGAAGGCCACGTGGTAGGCCACCAGGGGTGCCGCGCCCAGGTAGTCGAGGAAGTCGAGCAGGGCCGCCTCCGGCGGCAGGCCCTTGCGCTGGCGCTCGCCGCCGATGCCGTGCACCAGGATGTTGTCGCGGGCGCTGGCCCGCTCCTGGCGCAGGATGGTCTCGAAGCTGTCGCCCAGGCAGACCTTGCCGCCGGCCACCGCCACGGCGCCGATGGCGATGAGGCGGTCGCGGCCGAGGTCGAGGCCCGTGGTCTCGACGTCCACCACCACGAAGCGCCCCGCGCGCAGTTGCGCGCCGCGCTCGGGGGCGGGCAGCCGGCGCCAGGCCTCGAGGCGCCGGGCGTCCGCGGGCTCCAGCTCGGCCCGGTGCAGGAGGCGGGCGAGCCAGTTCAACCCGGATTTCCCATCGGGACGCGGGATGCAGGCGGCCCCGGCCGGGCTGCCGGGTGCAGGGCAGGCCGGGAGGGCGCATCCGGACGGCACCTCGCCCGCATCCGGGGCGACGCCTCCGCAGGCACGGGGCGGTCCAATGGACGATCCGGGTTCAAAGCTTGTAGTCCATGGCCATGCGGGCCTGGAGCTTGCGCGCCTGGCGGAAGGCCTCCTTGAGGATGCGCCGGTCGAGGTCGTTGAGCCGGTCCGGATTGATGCGGTTGTCCATGGCCCGGCCCTCCTCGCTCTCCTCGTGCTGGCGCCGCAGGCGCAGCATCTGGATGAAGTAGAAGGCGGCGATCCAGGCCTCGATCTCGGCCTCGGGCACGGCGAGCCGGGGGCCGGCCGCGCGCAGCCGGGCCGCCGTGCCGGTGGCGCCCGACCCCGCGGCCAGCGCGAAGACCCGGGCGGCGTCGACGAAGGGGGTGGCGCCGTTGAGCTTGAGGTCCAAAGTGTCGGCGTGTTCGCCCTCGGAGGCCACGACGAAGTCGCGCACCAGGCCCAGGGGCGGGCGGTTCCTGAGGGCGTTGGCGGCCATCTGGTGCAGGAAGCGCGGCGTGGCGGTGGTGCGGGCGAGGAGCCAGTCGCGCAGCGCCTCGGCCAGCCCGGCCTGGCCGTAGAGCGGGCGGAAGTCGAAGAAGATGCTGGCGTTGAGCAGGGCCTCGGGGTCGCCCGCCTCGATCCAGCGGCCGAAGACGCCCTTCCATTCCTCGAGGGAGAGGCACCACTTCGGGTTCATGGCCATGATCCCGCCGCGGCAAAGGGGGAAGCCGCAGGCGTCCAGGGCCCGGTTGATGCGCTCGGCCATCTGCAGGAACCCGGCGCGTATGGGCCCGGGATCCTCGCCCTCCTCCGCGGCGAAGATGATGCCGTTGTCCTGGTCCGTGGCCAGGGTCTGCTCCAGGCGGCCCTCGGAGCCGAAGGCGAGCCAGCAGAAGCTGTGCCGGCAGGGGCCGCCGGCGGCGCATTCGAGCTCGATCACCCGCAGGGTGAGCAGGTCGTTGAGGGTGGAGAGGATCTGGGTGAGCTGTTCGGCGCCCACGCCCTGGGCCAGCATGTTGTGGCCGAGCTGGCGGATGTCCTCGCCGGCGCGCCTGAGCCCGTCCAGGTCGCCGGCGGCGCGGATGGTGGCGGAGATCTGGGTGACCCCCACCCGCTGCAGGGAGAACAGGTCCTTCTCCGAGACCACGCCGGCGAGCCGGCCGCCGTCGGCCACCAGGACGTGGCGGAAGCCGTGGCGGGCCATGGCGAGCGCCGCCTCGAAGGCGTGCGCCGTGGAGGGCAGGGCCACCGGGTCCGGCGTCATCACCTGCCGCATGGGGATGTCGAGCGGGGTGCCGGGCAGGATCACCCGCCCGATCAGGTCGCGCACCGTGAACATGCCCACCGGCCGGGCGTCGCCCTCGACCACGACGATGGAGCCGACGCCCTGTTCGCGCATGGCCTCCAGGGCCTGCCGCAGCGGGGTGTCCGGGCTGCAGCTCACGGGGCTGCGGCGGGCGATGCTGGCGAGCGGGCTCTCCAGGGATTGCTGCTCGGTGGCGGCGGAGAGGTAGCGGGCCTGGGTCTGGCGCTGCGACTGGGCCAGCAGGTCCGCCAGGCGCAGGGTGCAGAAGTCGTGGAAGGGCTGGGACAGCCGCAGCAGCGCGTGGAAGTCGGCCGCGTCCATCTCGTAGCAGAAGACGTCGGTCTGCGCCCGGAAGGTGCTGATGGCCGCCCGCCTGGAGAGCAGCGCCCCGATGGGGAAGCATTCCCCCTCGTGCAGCTCCAGCCAGGCCTCCTCGCCCTCGCGCTCGCCCTGGATCACCCCCTGCTTGATCACGTAGAAGGTCTGCGCCTCCCCGTGCCCGGGGGCGAGCACCGCCTCCCCCTTGGCGTAGTAGCCCAGCCTCAGCCGCTCGGCCATCCAGGCGAGGTGCTCCCGCGCCATGCGGTCGAAGGGGGCGTAGTGGCCGAGGTGCTCGACGGTGGCGGCGATGAGGGCGCTGGGCGCGGTCATTCGGGCTCTCCTGGGGATGTTCGCGGCATTGTAACGGACTCGGCGCGCGGCGCTCCGCGCCGCCTCGCGCCAGGCCATGCCGCGCCCGGCGGGCGGCCGACCGGATTCAGGCGGCGAGGCGCAGGAGGTGGCCGAGCAGGGCGCGCAGCTTGGCCGGCCGCAGGGGCTTGTGCAGCAGCGGCAGGCCCGAGGCGGCGATGGCCCGCAGGGTCTCGGGGGCGGTGTCGCCGGTGAGCACCGCCGCCGGGGTCGCCTCGCCGAAGGTGGCGCGCACCCGGGCGATGGCCGCGAGGCCGGACATGCCGGTGCGCAGGCGGTAGTCGCAGAGGATCGCGTCCGGCCGCCGGCCGACGGCCTGCAGCTCGGCGATGACCTCGCCCGCGTCGGCGCCGACCGCGATCTCCAGGTCCCAGGCCGAGACCAGCTCGCCCATGGCCTCCAGGATCGTCTCGTCGTCGTCGATGACGGCCAGCACGGCCCTGCGCAGCGGCAGCGCGGCGGGCTCCTGCGCCGCCGCCCCGGCGGCGGGGGCGCAGCGCTCCAGCACGAGGCTGAAGCGCGAGCCCCTGCCCTCCGCGCTCTGCACCTGGACCCTCTCCGGCCCCAGCAGCCGCGACAGGCGCGAGACGATGGAGAGCCCGAGCCCCAGGCCCTTGTCCCGGTCCCGTTCCGGATTGCCGACCTGGAAGTACTCCTCGAAGATCCGGTCGCGGTGCGCCTGCGGGATCCCGATGCCGGTGTCGACGACCTCGACGCGGACCCGGCTGCCGCCGCCGAGGCGCCGGGCGCCGACGAGCACGCCGCCGCTCCGGGTGTGGCGCAGGGCATTGGACACCAGGTTGTTCAGGATGCGTTCGAGCAGCAGCGGGTCGGTCTGCGCGTGCAGCCGGCCGGACCGGATGCGCAGGCGCAGGCCCTTTTCCTCGGCCACGGGGGCGAACTGGCGCCGGACCTTCTCCATGACCTCGGCGAGCGCGACGCAGCAGGGCCGGGCCTCGACGACGCCGGCGTCCAGCCGCGACAGATCGAGCAGGGCCGAGAACAGGTCTTCCAGCGCGGCGGTGGAGGCCTCGATATGGGTGACGAGCCGGCGCGTCCCGGGCGCCAGAGGCTGCTCCCCGAGGGCGGCGACCAGGAGCGAGAGGGCGTGCAGGGGTTGGCGCAGGTCGTGGCTGGCCGCCTCGAGGAAGCGGGCCTTGGCGCGGACCGCCTGTTCGGCCGCCTGCTTCTGCTGCATGAGGCCGGCGGTGGCCTCCCGGATGCGGCCCTCGAGCTCGGTGTGGTGCGCGGCCAGGGCGTCGGCCATGCGGTTGATGCCCTGCTCGAGCCGGCAGATCTCGCCGCCGCCCTCCGCCTCCAGCCGGCCCGCGAGGTCGCCGTCGGCGATGCGGCCGACGGCCTGGGTGATGCGCTGCAGGCGCAGGCCGAGGCTGTTGCTCAGACGCCAGGCGAGGCTGCCGGCGGCCGTGAGGATCAGCGCCAGCACGGCGAGGGAATTGAAGAGGATCTCGCGGTGCAGCGCGTCGATGGGCTCGGCGCTGACCACCAGGGTGAGCGAGCCCAGCCTCGAGGCGAGCCAGGCCTCCCCCAGGTAGGGGTCGTCGGACTGGCGGCTGCCGGTCACCGGGTGGACGAAGACGAGGTGGTCGCCGCGGCGCCAGGCCTGGGGCGCGTCGGAGGCGGCGGGTGCGGGCAGCAGGCGGGGCTCGCCGCTGACGGCGCGCCAATGGCCGCCGGCGTCCGCGATGCCGATGGCCGCGGCCCGGTAGGTGCGCCGCTCGTAGTCCAGCAGCTGCTGCAGGTAGGCGGTATTGCCCACGAAGAGGTCGAATTCCGCCAGCTTGGCCAGGTGATCGGCCGCGAGCCGGCCCTGGGCGTAGAGCTGGGCCTCGCTCGCCTCGAGGCTCTGATGGATGTAGGCGCCGGCCAGGGCCACTGCGGTCAGCAGCGCGGGGGCCAGCGCGATGCCGAGGATGCGGCCGCGGATGCCCCCGGGGTGGAAGGGCCGATCGGCCCCCGGGGGGGCGCCGGCAGGCGCCGGTGCCGGGCCCTCGCGGCTGGCCGGCATGGCCCCGGCGCCCTCAGACGCCGGGAGGGGCGGTGGGCAGCCCCATCTTCTGGGCCATCAGGACGGCCTCGGTGCGGTTGTTGACCTGCAGGATGCGGAAGATGGCGGCCAGATGGATCTTGACCGTGCCCTCGGTGAGATCGAGGGCGGCGGCGATCTGCCGGTTGCTCTTGCCCTGGGCGAGTTCCAGCAGGACGTCGCGCTGGCGGGGGGTGAGCTGGCTGTGGTCCGGCAGGGGCTGGAGGGGGCCGCCGCCGCGCTGCAGCATGGCGGGCGGCAGATAGGCGCCGCCGGCGAGCACCAGCTTCACCGCGTTGAGGATGACCTCGCTGGGCGAGGACTTGGTGATGAAGCCGGAGGCCCCGGCCTCCATGGCGCCCTGGACGTGCTCGGGCTGCTCCGTGGCCGAGAGCATGATCACGGGGACGGCCGGGAAGGCGGCCCGGAACCGGCGCACGCCCTCCATGCCGTGCATGCCCGGCATGAACAGGTCGAGCAGGGCGAGTTCCAGGTCGGGCACGGTCTTGGCGAGATCCAGCAGCGTCGGGTAGTCCGGCGCCTCGTAGACCTCCACCTTCTGGGCCAGCTTGCCCAACAGCGGTTTGACGCCCTCCCGGAACAGCGGGTGGTCGTCGGCGAGCAGGATCTTCATGCGGCCTCCCTCATGCAACCCTTACGAAAGTTATAGCACCCTGGCCAAATGGCATATTCCCAGGGGGCCCGCGCCCCCGTACCATCGCACGTCATCCACACGGCACCTTGAAATACGAGCAATTTCAATGCCGCGGTTGGGGAGAGATAACCACAACATGTGTACGCGTCACATCTGACCGGGTTCCGCCCGGTCTTTTCTTTTCTGGCTCTGTTGAATTTCGAGTGGGTTAAGCGGCATGCGGGTTGATCCGAGTGAAG
>DYFL01000071.1:5736-14892 GCA_020725195.1 Hydrogenophilus sp. | reverse complement strand
TTTATTGTCCGATTATAACGCCATGGCGCCGTTTGCAAAGTCCGACGGCGCCTGCGCCCGGCCGCCGCCTCAGGCGTAGTGATCGAGCAGCAGCGCCGAGAAGAGCAGGCTCAGATACAGGACGGACCAGGCGAAGACCCGCCTGGCCAGGGCGGCGCTGTAGGCGCGGTACAGGCGCCAGGCGAGCGCGAGGAAGACGGCGTCGAGCAGCAGCACGCAGGCCAGGTAGACGCCCCCGGCCATGCCTGCCGCCACCGGCAGCAGGCTCGCCGCCGCGAGCAGCAGGGTGTAGAGGAGGATGTGCAGGCGGGTGTAGGCCTCGCCGTGGGTCACCGGCAACATGGGCAGGCCCGCGCGGGCGTAGTCGTCCCGGCGGTACAGGGCGAGGGACCAGAAGTGCGGCGGGGTCCAGGCGTAGATGATGAGAAAGAGCAGCAGGGCCTCGGGGCTCACCTCCCCGGTCATCGCCGTCCAGCCCAGCACCGGCGGCATCGCCCCGGAGGCCCCGCCGATGACGATGTTCTGCGGCGTGGCCGGCTTGAGCAGGCGGGTGTAGATGCCGGCATAGCCGACGAAGGTCGCGAGCGTCAGCCACATGGTCAGCGGGTTCGCCTGCCAGCCGAGCAGGGCGAGCCCCGCGCCGCCCGTGACCGCGGCGAGGAGCAGGGCCTGCAGCGGGCCGACCTCCCCGCGCACCAGGGGGCGGGCCCGGGTGCGCGCCATGCGCGCGTCGATCCGGCGCTCGACCAGGCAGTTGAGGGTGGCCGCCGCGAAGGCGGCCAGGCCGATGCCCAGGCTGGCCGCCAGGAAGGCGCCGGCCGGCGGCGGGCCCGGCTGGGCGAGCATCATGCCGATCATGGCGGTGAACACGATCAGCGCGACGACCCGTGGCTTGCCGAGCTCGGCATAGCCGCGCACGCGGCCCAGGGCGCGCCGCCAGGGCAGGGCATGGATCATGGCGCCGCCTCCGGCAGGCGGGCAAGGAGCACGACCAGGCCGCCCAGGAGCAGGGCGGCGCCGGCGCTGTGCGCCACCGCCAGCGGCAGGGGCAGGCCCAGGACCACGTTGCCGATGCCCAGGGCCGCCTGGAGCAGGGCGAGCGCCAGCAGCCCGGCCCCCGCCTTCGTCACCGGCCAGAGCCTGGCGGCGAGCCAGAAGAGGTAGCCCAGCACCAGTGCCGCGCCGAGGCGGTGGGCCAGATGGATCGCGGTGAGCGCCTCCATCGACAGCCTGCCCCCGTCGGCGGCCTGGCCCAGCTCGCGGGCGAAATGGAAACCCCGGCCGAAGTCCGGCTCGGGCCACCAGGCGCCGCGGCAGGCCGGGAAGTCGGGGCAGGCCAGGGCGGCGTAGTTGCTGCTCACCCAGCCGCCCAGGAAGACCTGCAGGGCCACCAGGACCATCCCCATTAGCACGGCCGCCTGCAATCGCGGCTTCATCCGGGCATCGCTCTGTAAAGCCGGGCCTGGGCCGCGGCGCAGGCCCAGCCAGAGCAGCAGGGACAAGGTGGCCAGCCCGCCCATCAGATGCCCCGTGACCACGACGGGCTTGAGCGACAGGGTCACCGTCCACATGCCCAGCAGGGCCTGGAACACGATCAACGCCGCGAGCGCCGCCGCAAGCCGGCGCTCGCTCGGCCCGCCCCGGCGCCAGGCCGAGAAGGCCAGCGCGAACACCAGCAGGCCCAGGCCGCCGGCGAAATAGCGGTGCGCCATCTCCTTCCAGGCCTTCGGTGCGCTGACCGGGCCATGCGGGTCGGCCGCATGGGCCTGGGCGATGTCCTCGGCGGCATGGTATGGCGTGATCCGGCCATAGCAGCCCGGCCAGTCGGGGCAGCCCAGGCCGGCATCGGAAAGCCGCACATAGGCGCCCAGCACGGCCACGAACAAGGCCAGCGCGGCGGCGATCAGGGCGAGTCTCCGCGTCATCCTCGGCCCGGTTTGGAGTATTTCAACAGACGCTTCAGGTCCTGAAGCATGCGCGCGCCGTCGGCCTCGGGCGGAAAGCGCAGCACCATCCGCCCGAGCGGGTCCAGCACATAGACATGCCGGCCGACGTCGGGCCGGCCCAGCTCGGGGTCCAGCGCAGGCACGTCCTTAGACAAGGCCTGGTGCATGCCCGGGTGCTCGCGGGCAAGGTCCGCATCCAGGCGGGTGGCCGTCAGCAGCAGCCGTTCGATGCGGCCCCGGTCCCGGCCGCTGGCCAGGCGCAGCTGGCGCACCAGACGGAGGTTGCGGCGGCAGGACTCGCCGCAGCCCCCGGGCGCCGCGACCAGCAGCACCCAGCGGCCGCGCAGGCTGGCGAGGTCGAAGGGCCGGCCCGCGCCGTCCTCGAGCCCGGCGGGGGCGAACTCGCGCGCGCCGAGCAGCGTACCGTAGTTGCCGGGGCGCTCCGGCCGCCAGTGGCGGAAGGCCCATTCCGCCGCCAGGAAGGGGGCGGCGAAGACCAGCAGGACGAGGAGCAGCTCAAGCCTTCCGCGCTGCACGGCCGCGACGCCTCCGGATCAGGTGATAGAGGGTGAGGCCGGCGCCGAGCGCCGAGAGTAGGAACCACTGCCCCGCGTAGCCCAGATGCTTGTCCACGCCCGCGTCCAGGCGGGGCCACGCCCGCACCAGGCCGTCCTCGCCGGCGCCGGTCTGCAGCAGCAGGAGGTCGGGCAGCGAGGCCGCATAGAAGTCCCGGTAGCGCGCGAGGTCCAGGTTCTGCCAGACCCGGCCTTGCACGGTGTCGTCCGTGAGCTCCAGGTAGCGCGCCCGCGCCCTGACCAGGACCCCCTCGACCCGGACGCGCCCGGCGGGCACCGAGGCGTAGGGGCCGTAGGCCCGGTCCGCTCCCGCCGGCAGCCAGCCGCGGTTGACCAGGATGGCCTTGCCCGCCCCGTCGAGCTGCAGCGGCGCCACCACGTGGTAGCCCGAACGCCCCTCGTGCACGCGGTTGTCCACGAAGACCTGGTGCGCGGCAGCGAAGCTCCCGTGCAGGCGCACCCGCCGGTACAGCCAGTATTCCGGGTTGGACGGCAGGCCGTCGAGCAGCACCACCCCCTGACTCGCCCCCGCGTCGAGGCGCGCCTGCAGGGCGCGCTTGTGCTCCGCCCGGTCGAGCTGCCAGGCGCCGAGCCCCGCCGCCAGGCCGCTGACCAGGACCCCGGCCAAGGCCGGCAACCAGGCCGGCCGGCGGCGGCCATCCGGGCTAGACTGGGGTAAGTCCAGCCCCTCCCGTCCCATGCGCGTCGTCGTCGTCATCTTCCTGCTCCTCATCCTGCTGAGCCTGGCCAGCGCCCTCTACTTCCTGGTGCGGGACCGCGGCGGCACCCGCACGGTGAAGGCCCTGACCTGGCGCATCGGCCTGTCCATCGGGCTGTTCCTGCTGCTCATGGGCGGCCTCCACTTCGGACTCATCCCCGGCCGCGGGCCCTGAGGCCTACAGCCAGTACACGAACACGAAGAGCCCCAGCCACACCACGTCCACGAAGTGCCAGTACCAGGAGGCCGCCTCGAAGGCGAAGTGGCGCTCCGGCGTGAAGTGGCCGGCGAGGGCGCGCGCCAGCATCACCGCCAGCAGGATGGCGCCGACGGTCACGTGCAGGCCGTGGAAGCCGGTGAGCATGAAGAAGGTGGCGCCGTAGACTCCCGCGCCCAGGGTGAGCCCGAGTTCGCTGTAGGCATGCCGGTATTCGTAGGCCTGCAGGCCGAGGAAGGCGGCGCCCAGGGCGAGCGTGAGGGCGAGCCCCAGGATGAGCTGGCGGCGACGCCCCCGCTTCAGGCCCCAGTGCGCCCAGGTCACCGTCGCGCCGGAGCTGAGCAGGATCAGGGTGTTGAGGGCGGGGATGCCCCAGGCCGCCATGGGCGTGAAGGGGTCCTCGAGCCCCGGCCCCGAGGTGGGCCAGCCTCCCGCGTAGCCGGGCCAGAGCAGTTGCTGATCCGCGGAGGCGAGGTCGGGCACGGAGATCGTCCGCGTGTAGAAGAGCGCGCCGAAGAAGGCGGCGAAGAACATCACCTCGGAGAAGATGAACCAGCCCATGCCCCAGCGGTAGGAGGCGTCCACCCGCAGATTGAAGAGCCCCCGCTCGTTCTCGCGGATGACCGTGCCGAACCAGCCGAAGAGCATCCAGACGAGCAGCGCCGCGCCGGCGGCGAGCAGCCAGCCGCCGCCGGCCACCCCGTGGATCAGCAGGGTGGCGCCCAGGGCGAGCCCCAGGAGCGCGCCCGAGCCGACGATGGGCCAATGGGACGGCGCGGGCAGATAGTAGCCATGGCCTTGTGCACTCATACCCTCTCCCTCATTGCGTGACCCAGCGCACCACCAGCAGCAGGACGGCGACGAACACGGCCGCGCCGACGAGCCCGGCGGCGATCACCTGGGCGGGCTTCAGGTTGGCGGCATCCCGCTCCAGGTCGCGCCCCCGGCGCACCCCGAAGAAGCCCCAGAAGACCGTCCGCCAGGCCCGCATGCCTTCAGCCCGGCGCCGGGCGCTCGAACAGGGTGTAGGACAGGGTGACCACCGTCAGGTCGCGCGGGATCGTCCGGTCCAGCACGAAGAGCACCGGCAGGCGCCGCCGCTCGCCGGGGGCGAAGCGCTGCTCGCGGAAGCAGAAGCACTCGATCTTCTTGAAGTACTCCGCCGCCGCCGCCGGGCCGTAGCTCGGCACCGCCTGGCCCACGACCGGGCGCCCGGCGAGGTTCTCCACCTCGTACTCGATCTGCACCAGCTCGCCGGGATGGGCGCGCACGGGCCCATTCGGCGCGATGAGCCGCAGAGGTACCGTGTCGGGCACGCTGGCCACCAGCTCCACGGTCACGGTGCGGCTCGCGTCCACCTGGGTGTTCCGCGCCAGGGCCTGGACCTCGCCGCGGTTGAGGCCCGTGAGGTCGCAGATCACGTCGTAGAGCGGGATCAGGGCGAAGCCCAGGCCGAACATGGCGAGACTCAGCAGCAGCAGGCGCCCGAGCAGGCGCCGGTTGGCCCGGGCGAGCTCCGGCCTCATGCCAGGTACCCCAGCACGGTGAGCGCGAAGAGCGCCGCCGCCACGGCGGCCAGCGCCAGCGCCGTGCGCAGGTTGCGGGCCCGGTTCGGCGCGCTCATCGCAGCTCCGGCGCATAGCCCTCACCCCGACCTTCATCCCCGGATGGGGGCCCTCCCGCCTGCGGGAGAGGGGGGCTGAGGTGCCGCTCTGCGACGTCCGGCTCGAGGAAGGTGTGGTAGGGGGCCGGCGAGGGCACGGTCCACTCCAGGCCCTGCGCGCCCTCCCAGGCCCGGGCCTCGGCCCGCGCCCCGCCGCGGATGCACTTGACGATCACGATCAGCAGCAGGATCTGGCTCGCCCCGAAGACGAAGCCGCCGATGGAGGAGATGCGGTTGAAGTCGGCGAACTGCAGGGCGTAGTCAGGGATGCGCCGCGGCATGCCCGCGAGCCCCAGGAAGTGCTGCGGGAAGAAGAGCACGTTGAAGGAGATCGCCGAGAGCCAGAAGTGCCAGCGGCCCAGTCGCTCGTCGTACATGTGCCCGGTCCACTTGGGCAGCCAGTAGTAGACGCCGGCGTAGATGGAGAAGAGCGCGCCCGAGACCAGCACGTAGTGGAAGTGGGCCACCACGTAGTAGGTGTCGTGCAGCTGGATGTCCACCGGCGCCATGGCCAGCACCAGGCCGGAGAAGCCGCCGATGGTGAAGAGGCACACGAAGGCGACGGCGAAGAGCATCGGGGTCTCGAAGGTCATCGAGCCGCGCCACAGGGTCGCCACCCAGTTGAACACCTTCACCCCAGTGGGCACCGCGATGAGCATGGTGGCGTACATGAAGAAGAGCTGTGCGCCCGCCGGCAGGCCCACGGTGAACATGTGGTGCGCCCAGACCAGGAAGGACAGGATGGCGATGGAGGCCGTGGCGTAGACCATGGAGGCGTAGCCGAACAGGGGTTTCCTCGCGAAGGTGGGGAGGATGGTGGAGATGATGCCGAAGGCGGGCAGGATCAGGATGTAGACCTCGGGGTGGCCGAAGAACCAGAACACGTGCTGGAAGAGCACCGGGTCGCCGCCGCCCGCCGCGTCGAAGAAGTGGGTGCCGAAGTTGCGGTCGGTGAGCAGCATGGTCACGGCTCCGGCCAGCACCGGCATGACCGCGATCAGGAGGAAGGCGGTGATCAGCCAGGTCCAGACGAAGAGCGGCAGCTTCATCATCCCCATGCCCGGGGCGCGCATGTTGAGGATGGTGGTGATGATGTTGATCGCGCCCATGATGGAGGAGGCCCCCATGATGTGCACCGCGAAGATGGTGAGGTCGTAGCTGATGCCGCCCTGGATGAACAGCGGCGGGTACATGGTCCAGCCGCCCGCCACCGCCCCGCCGGGCAGGAGGGTGGAGCCGACCAGGAAGGCCGCCGCCACCGGCAGCAGCCAGAAGCTCCAGTTGTTCATGCGCGGGAAGGCCATGTCGGGGGCGCCGATCATCAGCGGCACCTGCCAGTTCGCGAAGCCGGTGAAGGCCGGCATGATCACGCCGAAGATCATGATCAGCCCGTGCAGGGTGGTGAGCTGGTTGAAGACCTCGGGCTGCACCAGCTGCAGCCCCGGCTGGAAGAGCTCGGCGCGGATCAGCATGGCCATGGAGCCCGCGACGAAGAACATGACGCCGGCGAACCACAGGTACAGCGTGCCGATGTCCTTGTGGTTGGTGGTGGTCACCCAGCGCATGAGCCCGCCGGGGGGGCCGTGGCCGTGCTCCGGAGCGTGCGTGGCTTGCATCCCGTCCTCCCTCACTTCCTCAGCGCCCGGACCTCGGCCGGCTGCACCGCCTCGCCCGTCCGGTTGCCCCAGGCGTTGCGCTGGTAGGTCACGACGGCGGCGAGGTCGACGTCGCTCAACTGCGGGCCGAAGGCCGCCATGGCGGTGCCCGGCCGGCCATGGAGCACCACTTCGATATGGCCCTGCCTGGGCCCCAATGCCACCTTGGAGCCGTCGACGGCCGGGAAGACGCCCGGGATGCCCTTGCCGTCCGGCTGGTGGCAGGCGGCACAGTTGGCCGCGTAGACCTTCTCGCCCCGGGCCTTGAGCTCGTCCAGGCCGAAGGCCTTGCCGGCCTCCGCCGCGGCGGCGGCGAGCTTGGCCTTCCTGTCGGCGAGCCAGGCCCGGTAGTCGGCCTCGCTCTTCACCTCCACCACGATGGGCATGAAGGCGTGGTCGCGGCCGCAGAGCTCGGCGCACTGGCCGCGGTAGGTGCCGACCGCCGCGGCCCGGAACCAGGTGTCGCGGATGAAGCCGGGAATGGCGTCCTGCTTCACCCCCAGGGCGGGCACCCACCAGGCGTGGATGACGTCGTTGGCGGTGAGCAGCACCCGCACCTTCCTGCCCACCGGCACCACCAGGGGCTCGTCCACCTCCAGGAGGTAGTGCTCGCCCTTGGCCGCCCGGTTCTCGATCTGCTCGCGCGGGGTGGCGAGCACGCTCAGGTACTTCACCCCCTCCTGCAGGTAGTCGTACTCCCACTTCCACTGGTAGCCCGTGACCTTGACGGTGAGGTCCGGGTCGCTCGTGTCCTTCTGCGCGAGGATGGTGCGGGTCGCGGGCCAGGCCATGCCGACCAGGATCAGGAAGGGGATCGCCGTCCAGGCGACCTCGACGGCGGTGTTCTCGTGGAAGTGGCGGGCCGCGTGGCCGGCCGCCTTCCGGTGCCGCCACAGGGCGTAGAACATCACGCCGAAGACCACGACGAAGATGCCGACGCACACCCACAGGATCAGGGTGTGGAGGTCATGGATCTGCCGCGCGATCTCCGAGCGGGGTACGGGAAGGTTGAGCTGCCAGGCCGACAGCGCCGGGCCGGGCAGCCAGAGCAGCCCGGCCGAAGCCCAGAGCGTGCGGAACGCCTTCATGCCTCGCCTCCTCCTCCAACGGCGCGGCGCCGTCCGGCTGCCGCCTCGTCGCCGCGCCCCCTAAACTTAGTCTCGGTCCAGGCCGCGGACAAGGCGATTTTTGCCGCAACTATCTGATTCTGATACTAAATTATCTCTATATTCGAATTTCCGGATAGGCCTGGGCCGGCGACCCAGCCCTGCAGGAGCGCGCCGACCCGTTTGGGGTCCGGCGCGTCCAGGCGGGGGATCTCGGCGAGCCTGGGGGCGGGGAGCCGCGCCTCCAGGGCGGCCAGGTTCTCCGCATAGGCCGCCATGTCCGGATCGATGCGGTTGGCCACCCAGCCCGCCAGCCGCAGGCCGCGCGCGGCGACGGCCTCGGCGGTGAGCAGGGCGTGGTTGAGGCAGCCCAGGCGCATGCCCACCACCAGCACCACGGGCAGGCCCAGGCGGGCGGCGAGATCGGCCAGGTCCTGCCGGGCGTCGATCGGCACGCGGAAGCCCCCGGCGCCCTCGACCACCACGAACTCGGCCTGGTCGGCGAGCCGGCGGTAGGCCTCCAGGATCACGGCAAGCTCGATCGGCCGCCCCTCCCGCGCGGCGGCGATGTGCGGGGCGATGGGCTCGCGGTACAGGTAGGGATTGACCAGCTCTTCGGCCGCCCGCAGCCCGGAGGCCGCGCGCAGCAGGGCCACGTCCTCGTTGACCCAGGCGCCGTCGACGAGATCGCAGCCCGCCGCCACCGGCTTCATGCCGACGGCCGCCACCCCCCGGGCCCTGAGTGCCTCGAGCAGGCCCGCCGCGACCAGGGTCTTGCCGACGCCGGTGTCGGTGCCGGTGACAAAAATTCCGTGAGGAGTGAGGAGTGCCCCCGCTGCGCGAGGATAAAAGGAGTGAGGGGAAATCGTCACAGGCCCGCCCGCTTCTGCTGGATCTGGAACTCGATGACCTGGCGGCCGTCGTCGAGCCGGTCATGGCGCCCCGCCCAGGCATGTCCATAGACGACCTCGAAGGTGGCCGGCAGCCGGCCCTCCGTCCGGAAGCGCTCGTAGCCTTCCGCCAGCCGCCGCCACTCCCGCTTGCCCATGAGGCCCTGGCGCCCGCCCTCCAGCACCGTGTGCGCGCCGATGGCCTTGAGATCGCGCAGCACGCCCCCGAGGTCGGGATAGGTCAGGGTGAGGTATTCCATCTCCATCACCGGGGCGCCGAAGCCGGCGTGGACCAGCAGGTCGCCGATGTCGTGCATGTCGACGAAGCGGTTCACGTGGTTGTGGCCGTCGAGACCGGCGAAGGCCTCCCGCAGCTCCTTCAGGGT
>DYFL01000071.1:0-5636 GCA_020725195.1 Hydrogenophilus sp. | reverse complement strand
GGCGAAACCGGCCAGCACCTCCGGCGCGAGCCCCTTGTCCCAGCCCTCGCGACTGACGAAGGCCGGGCTCGTGGCCACCAGGGCCAGGGCCCGCACCTTGTCCGGATGCCGGGCCGCCAGCGCCAGGGCGACCATGCCGCCCATGGACCAGCCGCAGACGACCGAGGGCGCATCGAGCTGCGCGGCCACCGCGTCGGCCAGGGCCTCGGCCGTGTAGGGACCGGATTCCAGACTCGCACCATAGCCGGGCAGATCGGGGGCATGGGTTCGATAGGCCTCGCCCAGGGCGCCGCGCACCTCGTCCCAGATGCCGCCATGCAGGCCCCAGCCGTGCAGAAACATCACGGGGCGGGTCATGCCAGGTCACCGAGGGCCTGAATCAGCCGATCCACGTCGGCCGTCTCGTGGGCGGCCGAGAGCGAGATGCGCAGCCGCGCCGTGCCCTGGGGCACAGTGGGCGGCCGGATGGCGGGGATCAGGAGGCCCCGCTCCCGCAGGCCGTCCGCGAGGCGCACGGCGGCCTGATTTGGCCCCACCACCAGCGGCTGGATCGGCGTGTCGGAGGCCATGAGGGACCAGGGCAGGCCCGCGACGCCTCCCCTCAGCCGCGCGATGAGCCCCTGCAGCCGCTCGCGGCGCCAGGCCTCTGCCTCGATGACCTTGAGGCTGGCGGACACCGCCGCCGCCAGCAGGGGCGGCGTGGCGGTGGTGTAGACATAGGTGCGCGCCTTGTTCACCAGCCACTCGATGAGCGCCGGGTGGCCCGCGACGAAGGCCCCGAACACCCCGGCCGCCTTGCCCAAGGTGGCCATGTAGACGAGGCGATCTGTGGGAGCGGCTTCAGCCGCGAAGGCCTTTTCGCGGCTGAAGCCGCTCCCACCGAGAATCCCAAAGCGTTCCAGAATCCCGCGGCCATGCTCGCCCAGCACGCCGAAACCGTGGGCATCGTCCACCATCAACCAGGCGTCATAGCGCTCGCACAGGGCGAGCAGCTCGGGCAAGGGCGCGATGTCCCCGTCCATGCTGAACACCGCGTCGGTGACCACCAGCTTCGTTCTCGCCTTGCTGGCCGCCAGGCGCTTTTCCAGGAACGCCAGATCGCCGTGCGGATAGCGCACGTGCTCGGCGCGCGACAGCAGGCAGGCGTCCACCAGGGAGGCGTGGTTGAGCCGGTCGGCGAAGACGGCGTCGCCCCGCCCCGCCAGGGCGGTGACCACGCCGAGGTTGGCCATGTAGCCGGTGGAGAAGAGCAGCGCCGCGGGCAGGCCGACGAAGCGGGCCAGTTCCCGCTCCAGGCGCTCGTGCAGGGCGTGGTGGCCCGAGACCAGGTGCGAGGCGCCCGCCCCCACGCCGAATTCGGCCGCGGCCGCCTGCGCGGCGGCGATCAGCGCCGGATGCTTGGCGAGCCCGAGGTAGTCGTTGCTGCAGAAGGAGAGGCACTCGCGCCCGTCGACCACGACCTGGGCGCCCTGGGCGCTCTCCAGGGTGCGGCGGCGGCGCCTGAGGCCCTGCGCATCCAGCGAGGCCAAGGCCTCCCGTAGCCCGGATGCCGCGGAGCGGAATCCGGGATCAACGGTCGCCTCACCCCGGATGCCGCCTGCGGCTCCATCCGGGCTACTCGTGTCAGTCATGCCCCGCGCAGCGGCGAGCGCCCTCCTGCACCGGCTCCGGCCTGAGCCCGAGCTTGGCGAACAGGGCCTCGTCGGCCGCCACGTCCGGGTTGCCGGTGGTGAGCAATTTATCCCCGTAGAACATGGAGTTGGCCCCGGCGAGGAAGCACAGCGCCTGCTCCGCCTCGCTCAGGCTCCGCCGGCCGGCGGACAGGCGCACGTGGGAGCGCGGCAGGGTGATGCGGGCCACGGCGATGGTGCGCACGAACTCCAGCGGGTCGAGGTCGGCCTCGGCGGCCAGGGGCGTGCCCGCCACCTTGACCAGCCTGTTGATGGGCACCGACTCGGGCTGGGGGTCGAGGCTCGCCAGCTCGGCGATGAGCCCGGCGCGCACCCGGCGCGACTCGCCCATGCCGACGATGCCGCCGCAGCAGACGTGGATGCCGGCCTCGCGCACCTGGCCCAGGGTGTCCAGGCGGTCGTCGTAGGTGTGGGTGGTGACGACCTGGCCGTAGAACTCGGGCGCGGTGTCGAGGTTGTGGTTGTAGTAGTCGAGGCCGGCCGCCTTGAGCCTCGCGGCCTGGCCGGGCTTGAGCAAGCCCAAGGTCACGCAGGTCTCCAGCCCCAGGGCCTTCACCTCGCGCACCATGTCCAGGACCGGTTCCAGGTCGCGGTCCTTGGGCCCGCGCCAGGCCGCGCCCATGCAGAAGCGGGTCGCGCCCTGGGCCTTGGCCGCCTGCGCGGCCGCCACCACCTCGGCCACGTCCAGGAGCTGCTGACGCTCGAGCGCCGTGTCGTGGCGCGCGGACTGGGAGCAGTAGCCGCAGTCCTCGGAGCAGCCGCCGGTCTTCACCGAGATGAGGGTGGAGAGCTGCACCGCATTGGGGTCGAAGTGCTCGCGGTGCACCGACTGGGCCCGGAACAACAGGTCGTTGAAGGGCAACGCGAACAGGGCCTCGACGGCCTCCACGGTCCACTTCCGGTTCATCACCGCACCATTGCTCAAATCGTTCATGCCGCCCCCGCCTTGGATTCCTGAAACTTGCAAAACATCTCTGACCTCTAGCCGCATCTCATGCGGGGGCTGGCGGCATGCGCCACGCTCTCGCCCTGCCGGTACCCGCTCCCTGCTCATGCCGCCGCCTCCACTTCGATGTCCTGCCAGTCTTCCTTGCCGGCGCGCCAGATGTCCCACAGCGACCAGGGCACCAGGGCCGCGAAGATGATCCCCCAGACGGCCAGCGCCCCCTGCAGCCCGCCGCCGAAGGCCTGCATCAGGTCGTTGCCGAAGATGGTGACGGCGCCCGCCACGGCGTAGAAGCGGTAGCCGCCCCAGCGGATGTAGTGCTTCACCCGCTCGTCCGGGTGGTGGGCATTGGCGGCATAGACGAACATGGAGCCCGCGATCCAGAGGATGGCGACGGGAAAGGGCAGCAGCCCCGCCGCGACGGTGCCGTAGTTGAAGAGCCGGGCGCTGCGCTTGCAGGACTCGGCGGTGACGATGTGTTTTCCGGACATTTCGGCGACAATCCGCACAAACATTAAGGCGGCGCATCATGGGCGACGCCCGGGGAGGCTGTCAATGATTATCCGCCATGCCCTGAACAACTGCATGCATTTTGTGCAGTCGCGTATCCCCCAGCCCTGCCTGCTCTGCGGGGCGCGGGTCGCGGGCGCCCTGCTCTGCCCGGGCTGCGAGGCCGATCTGCCGCGGCTGGCCGGGGCCCGCTGCCCCGTGTGCGCCCTGCCCACCCCCCTGGGCGAGGTCTGCGGCGGCTGCCTCAGGCGCCCGCCCGCGTATGACGCGACCCACGCCGCCTTCCGCTATGCCTTTCCGCTCGACGCCCTGGTGCAAAGGCTGAAGTACGGCGGCGGGCTCGCCCTGGCCGACTGGTTCGCCGCCCGGCTGGCCGAGGCGCTGCGGGAGGCGCCGCGCCCGGACCTGATCCTCCCCATGCCCCTGCACCCCAAGCGCCTGAGGGAACGCGGCTACAACCAGGCCGCCGAGATCGCCAAGCGGCTGGCCGCCCGGCTCGACCTCCCCCTCGGCCTCACGGCCTGCCGGCGCGTCAGGGACGCTGCGCCCCAGACCGGCCTGCCGCTCAAGGAGCGCCGCCGGAACATCCGCGGCGCCTTCCACTGCGACCTGGATCTGACGGGCAGGCGCGTCGCCCTGCTGGACGACGTGATGACCAGCGGCGCGAGCCTGGACGAATTGGCGAGGGCGGCGAGGAAGGCGGGGGCGGCCGAGGTGAGCGCCTGGGCGGTGGCGAGGACCCTCTAGTACGCCAACCCATAAGTTCCGCTATGTTCGACACGCCCCGCATCGCCGATTGCTTTGTGGTTACGGCCGCCGCCTCGCGGCTTAACCTGCCTGGCAGGCAGGTTAGCCTGCACCGAAACTGCGTTTTCGCTCATCCTCGCCATAGCTACGGCTATGGCTGCGGTTCGCTTCGCGCACTCGGCGCGCGGATGCGCGTCTCGGCATGTACGCAAACTTATGGGTTGGCGTACTAGTACTAGCCGGGCCAGGCCACCGAGGCGGGTAGAGCGGCTTCCCGCAGATCGCCTCAGGGCTCTCCGAGGGGGCCCATGAAGAAGATCATGACGATGCCCAGGATCACCATCAGGACGAGGAAGACCAGCAGACCCATGCCCAGCAGCTGCATGAGGCCGAGGCCGGTGTGGGGGTGTCCGGTGTCGGGGGGCTCTTCGGTGTGCGGCGCGTCGGGTACGGGATTCACGGCGGCCTCCGTCCTCGGCTGTGGATACTTCTGTCTAGCACAACGGGCGCCGCGCGCGGCCCTGCGGCCCCTGGCCGCTCAGGCCAGCTCCTCGATGTCGAAGATCCGCCTGTGCTCGCGGATGGCGAAGCGGTCGGTCATGCCCGCGATGTAGTCGGCCACCGCGCGCGGCAGGTCGGCCTCGGCGCGGGCCTGGAACTCCGGCGGCAGCAGCGCGGGCGTCGCCATGAAGGCCTCGAACAGCGCGCGGATGAGGCGCTTGGCCTTCTCGCTCATGCGCACCACGCGGTAGTGGCGGTAGAGGTTCTGGAACAGGAAGCGCTTCAATTCCAGCTGCGCCGCCCTGACCCCCGGGCTGAAGGCGGCGAGCGGCGGGCACAGCCGCACGTCTTCGAGGTTCTGCGGCCGGTGCTCAGCGAGGTTGGCGCGGGTCTGCTCCACCAGGTCCACGACCAGGGTGTTGATCATGCGCCGCACGGTCTCGTTGACCAGGCGCCGGCCGGCGAGCGCCGGGTGGCGGGCGCGCACCTCGTCGAGGTGGCGGCGGAAGAGGGCGATCTCCTCCAGCTGCGCGAGCTCGATGAGCCCCGAGCGCAGGCCGTCGTCCACGTCGTGGTTGTTGTAGGCGATCTCGTCGGCCAGGTTGGTGATCTGCGCCTCGAGCGAGGGCTGCCGGCCCTGCAGGAAGCGCGCGCCCAGCTCGCCCAGGCGCCCGGCGTTGCGCGGCGAGCAGTGCTTGAGGATGCCCTCTCGCGCCTCGAAGGTGAGGTTGAGCCCCTCGAAGTCGGCGTATCGCTGCTCCAGTTCGTCCACCACCCGCAAGCTTTGCAGGTTGTGCTCGAAGCCGCCGTGGGGCTTCATGCACTCGTTGAGCGCGTCCTGGCCGGTGTGGCCGAAGGGGGTGTGGCCCAGGTCGTGGGCGAGCGCCACGGTCTCGATGAGGTCCTCGTTGAGGCCGAGCAGCCGCGCGAGGGTGCGGCCGATCTGGGCCACCTCCAGGCTGTGGGTGAGCCGGGTGCGGAAGAGGTCGCCCTCGTGGTTGATGAAGACCTGGGTCTTGTACTCCAGGCGCCGGAAGGCGGTGGAGTGGACGATGCGGTCGCGGTCGCGCTGGAACTCGGTGCGCGGCGTGGCGGGCGGCTCGGGGTGGCGCCGGCCGCGGCTCTGCGCGGGGTCGGCGGCGTAGGGGGCGAGTTCAGGCATGTATCCACCTTGGGTTGCATACTCATGATAGGGGTCGGGAAGGGCTAGCGCCCTCCCCGCCCTCCGAACCGTACGTGCG
>DYFL01000070.1 GCA_020725195.1 Hydrogenophilus sp. | reverse complement strand
AGGGTGATACGTGCAACCAATTGAATCTGTTCACGATTTAACCGGACAGTAGTGATATAGCCCCTATCCGCCAGGTGCGTAAGGCGGCCGGTCAGTGGGTGCCGCCCACGGTGAGGCGGTCGATGCGCAGCGTCGGCTGGCCCACGCCCACCGGCACGCTCTGGCCCTCCTTGCCGCAGGTGCCCACGCCGGCATCCAGCTCCAGGTCGTTGCCGATCATGGCCACCCGGGTGAGCGCATCCGGGCCGTTGCCGATCAGGGTCGCCCCCTTCACCGGATGGGTGATCCGGCCGTCCTCGATCAGGTAGGCCTCGGCGGCGGAGAAGACGAACTTGCCGCTGGTGATGTCGACCTGGCCGCCGCCGAAGTTGACCGCGTAGAGCCCCTGCTTCACCGAGGCGATGATCTCCTGCGGGTCGTGGCCGCCGGCGAGCATGTAGGTGTTGGTCATGCGCGGCATGGGCAGGTGGGCGAAGGACTCGCGGCGGGCGTTGCCGGTCGGCGCCATGCCCATCAGGCGGGCGTTCATGGCGTCCTGCATGTAGCCCCTGAGGATGCCGTCCTCGATCAGCACGGTGCGCTCGGTGGGCGTGCCCTCGTCGTCGATGTTGAGCGAGCCGCGCCGGTCGGGCAGGGTGCCGTCGTCGACCACGGTGACGCCCTTGGCGGCCACGCGCTGGCCGATGCGCCCGGAGAAGGCGGAGCTGCCCTTGCGGTTGAAGTCGCCCTCCAGACCGTGGCCGATGGCCTCGTGCAGCAGGATGCCGGGCCAGCCCGGGCCCAGCACCACGGTCATGGTGCCGGCCGGGGCGGGGCGGGCGGCGAGGTTCACCGTGGCCTGGTGCACCGCCTGCTCGGCATAGTCCCGGAGCACGGCGTCGGTGAAGTGGCCGTAGTCGAAGCGGCCGCCGCCGCCGGATGCGCCCTGCTCGCGCCGGCCGCCCTCTTCCATGATGACCTGGACGGAGACCCGCACCAGGGGCCGGACGTCGGCGGCCAGACGCCCGTCCAGGCGGGCGATGAAGACCACCTCGTACTCGCCGGCGAGGCTGGCCATGACCTGGGTGACCCGGGGGTCGCGGCCGCGGGCATAGTCCTCCAGCCGGTGCAGGAGGGCGACCTTGTCGGCCTCCGCCAGCGAGCCGAGGGGGTCGACGGGGGCATAGAGGCGCCGGCCGCTGACCCGGACGGGGGCCCGGGCGATGCCGGCACCGCCGGCCGCGGCGATGGCGCGTGCGGTGAGCGCGGCCTCGCGGATGGCGGGCAGCCGGATGTCGTCGGAATAGGCGAAGGCGGTCTTGTCGCCCACCACGGCGCGCACGCCCACGCCCTGGTCGATGTTGAAGCTGCCGGACTTGACCTGGCCCTCCTCCAGGCTCCAGGCCTCGGAGCGGGTGTACTGGAAGTAGAGGTCGGCGTCGTCCAGGCGGTGGGCGGCCAGGAGGCCGAAGATGCCTTCGAGCTGGACGGCGTCCAGCTCGTTGGGGGCGAGCAGGGTGCGCTGCGCGGTGTCGAACAGGGCCGCGCTCATGCCGACGGGCCCCGGCCGCCGCGCTCGGGCCTGGCCTTGGCCGGCTCGCCGTTCGCCTTGATCACGGCGGTCTTGATGTGGCCGCTGCAGTTGAGACTGCGGTGCTTGAGGGCCGGCAGGCTCTTGCGCAGGCTCTCCTGGTAGGCGTGGTTGATGCCCGCGGCCACCACCCCGGAGCCGCGGGGCAGGCGGTCGAGCACGTTGCCCCAGGGGTCGACGATCATGGTGTCGCCGTGGGTCTCGCGGCCGGAGAGGTGATAGCCGCCCTGGGCCGGCGCGATGACATAGGCCAGGTTTTCGATGGCCCGGGCGCGCACCAGGGTCTCGAAGTGGGCCTTGCCGGTGGTGGCGGTGAAGGCGGCGGGCACCACGATGATGTCGACCTCGCCCATGGCCCGGTAGAGCTCGGGGAAGCGCAGGTCGTAGCAGACCGACAGCCCGATGCGACCGAAGGGGGTGTCCACCGCGACCACGGTGTCGCCGGGCTCGATGGTGGCCTCCTCGCGGTAGCGCTCGTTGCCGAGGTCGAGGCCGAAGAGGTGGATCTTGTCGTAGCGGGCGACCTGCCTGCCCTTGTCGTCGTAGACCAGGCAGCTGTTGCGCACCTTCCTGGGGTTGCCGCATTCGAGCGGCACCGAGCCGCCGATGAGCCAGATCCGGTGCTTCTTGGCCTGGGCGGCGAGGAACTTCTGGATGGGGCCGCGGCCCTCGGTCTCGCGCACGGCCACCTTGTCGGTGTCCTTCAGCCCCATGATGGCGAAGTACTCGGGCAGGGCGACGAGCTTGGCGCCGCCGGCCACCGCCATCTTGATCAGGCGCTCGGCCTCGGCGAGGTTGGCGGCCACGTTGGGGCCGGAGGCCATCTGGATGGCCGCGACGCGCACGATGCCCTGGGCCTCCTGGGCCTTGGGCGCGGCGCGGTTGCGGGTCTTGGCGAAGCTGGAGTCGGTCTTGGGGCTCGTCACTTGGGTTCCGTCAGTTCCAGTATCAGGGGTCGGGCGTCGCCGGCAGAGGCCGCCAGGCGGATGCGGTCGGGGTCCAGGCCCAGGGCGACCAGCCACCAGCGCAGGTCCTCGGCCCGGGAGACGCCCTCTTCGTCGGGTGTGTGGCGCAGGGTCAGCACGGCCTGCGTATTGTTCAGGAGCGGCAGCACGCAGCCGCGCAGGCCGCTGTCCGCGAGGATGGCCGCGCCGCTGCGCGGCTTGGCCCACAACGCTTCCGAGGGTACACAATCTTGACCGAAGGCGGCAAGGGGCATCGCCGCGAGGGCGAGCGGCAGCAGGCGTTTGCTCATGGGTTCGCTTCCGTGGAGGGGGCGGGGGTGCGCGTCAGTTTGGTGACCACGGGCTCGGTCCAGGAGCCCGTGACCTGGTATTCGAAGCTGCTCGCCTGGCCGAGCGGGTCCTTCAGGAGCTTGCCGGCCACCAGGGCGCCGACGCCGGCGATCGGGCCGCCGACCAGGGCGGCGCCGAGGGCCAGGCTCTCCTCCAGGCGCGGCTGGATGGTCAGGCGCAGCTGCTGGGTCTCGCGGGCGAGATCGACCTTGCCGCCCATGACCACGCGGGCGGCCGGGCCGGTCATCTTCAGCCCCTGGACGTAGGCCGTGCCCTTTTCCAGATGGACCTGGCCTGCGATCTCGTCGAAGGCGAAGCCTTCGGAGAAGACGTCGCGGAAGTCCAGGGCGATGCGCCGGGGCAGGGCCTGGAGGCTGAGCACGCCGAGCAGCTTGCCGACCCCGGGTTCGATCCGGGTGAACTGGCCGTTGCGGGCCTGCAGGGAGAGGTCGCCGCCGAGCTCGGCGATGGCGAACTCCCCGACGCCGCCGGTCCAGCCGAGCTGGCCGGCCGCCTCCAGCTCGCCGCGCCGCATCGTGGCGGGGTAGCCCGCGCGCTCCAGCAGCCTGCCGAGGTTGCCCGCCTTGAGCCTGAGGGACAGGGAGCTGGGCCGGTCCGGCCCGGCGGCGAGGTCGCCCTTGAGCTCCAGGCGCCCGTCCGGGTTGGCGAGGGTCAGTTCGTCGAGCCGCCACTGGCCGGCTTGCGGGGTGAGGCGCAGGGTGAGCGCGCCCAGCTCCCGCCCCCCGTAGGCGAAGCTGTCCGCCTGGATGTCGAGGAGGGTCCTGGGCTCGCCGGAGAGGGCCTCGTCCCTGCCGGCCTGCGCCCCGGCCTGCGGGAGGTCGAGCTTGCGGAAGCGGCCGGTCAGGCGCGCCGCGGCCGGGCCCCTGGCGGGCACGTAGACCACGTCGCCGCGGACCTCCCGGCCGTTGAGCCTGAGCTCCCAGCCTTCCTGCAGCGGCCTGGCCTGCAGGTGGGTGTCGTGCAGACGGTGGCCGGCGATCCGCAGCTCGCCGAAGGCCACGCTGATCTCCTGGAGGGGCAGGGGCGCCGCCTCGTCGGTGCCGCCCGCGCCCAGCCTGCGCCAGGCGTCCAGATCGACGCTGGGCAGGCCGCCGCGCAGGACGATGCCCGAGGCGGGCAGCTCGGCCTCGCCGCCGCCGAGGCGGAAGCCGGCCCGCTCCACGCGGCCGTCGCCGGCCAGGGCGAGACGGCCGGCGAGGACGCCGCCGTAGCGCAGGGCGAGCGCGCCGCTGCGCTCGTCCCGGGTGATCGACAGGGGCACGGCGGCGGCGGCCGCCTTGTCGAAGGGCGGCGGCAGCCGGCTCGCCACCCCGACCAGGTCGGATTCGATGCGGGTCTCCACCTTGCCGTCCTGCACCAGCAGCCGCGCCCGGTAGTCCGCCACGCCGGAGAGCTGGCGCGAGAGCGCCGCCGGCAGCCTGGCCTGCAGGGACTCGACGGCCAGCCGGCCGCCGATGTCCAGGCGCAGGCGCCCCTCGGCCTCGCTCGCGAGGCTGATCTGCGCCGGCTGATCGAGGAGGGTGGCGCTGAGGCTGGGGCCGCGCACCGCCTTTTCCGTGAAGTGGATCTCGCCGCTGGCGCCCGCCAGGACCGGCAGCCCCCCGCCCGGATCGACCCGGTTGTCGATCAGGCGGTAGCGGCCCTGGACCGTGGTGTCCTGGATGTGGCGCACGGGCATGGCCAGGCTCAGGCTGAGCCGGCCGTCGCCCTCGGCCTGGAAGCGCTCCGTGAAGCGCCCGGTATGCTCGAAGACGGGGCTTTGCCGGATGAAGTCGAGGAAGGCCGCCGTCGGCCCGCTCGCCTGGCCGTCGACGAACAGGGTCTCCTCCCAAGTGTAGTGCAGGTCGGGGATGTGGGCCCTGACCTGGTGCAGCTCGGCGCCGAGGATGCGGGCGCGGTCGGCGCTCAGGCGCATGCTCATGCCGTGGAAGGTGAGCCAGCCCTGGATGCCCCGGATGCCCGGCCAGCCCGGCGCATAGTCCAGGGCGCCGTCGCGCATCTTCACCTGGACCAGGAACTCGCCGCCGCCCTGGTCGAAGGGGAACTTGTCCAGCGGCCCCCGCAGCGTCAGCCGGGTGTCGTCGGAGACCCCGCCGACCAGGCCCTGCCTGATCCAGTCATGGGTGTTGTCGGCGACCTTCCAGGGCAGGTATTTCCAGACCGCGGTCGCCTGGCCGCGGCTGAGCCGGGCCTGGATGTCCACCTCGGGGGCCTGCCCGGGGCGCAGCAGCACCCTGCCTTCGCCGCCGCCCTCGAGGTCGGCGTTGGCGAGCCTCAGCGTCGCGATGTCGAGGCGGGTGGCGCCGTCGTCCGCCGCGCGCCAGCTCAGCGCGGCCTCCATGCGGGTGAAGTCCAGGGGGTTGCGCAGGACCGCCGGCAGCGCGAGATGCAGGCCGCGGCTCGACAGGCTGGCGCGGCCGCCGGCCGCGTCGGCCTCGATCTCGCCGCTCAGGCCCGAGAAGCCGGGCAGCTGCGCCGTCGCGTTGATGCCCGCCTCCTGGAAGCGGGCGGCGACCCGGTAGCGGCCGCCGCCCAGCGCTTCGGCCTTGGCGAACTCCACGTAGCCGCGCGGGTTGAGCGCCTCCAGCTGGGCGTGGATCTCCCGCGGCAGGGGGATGACGTCGGCCAGGGCGGTCACCGCCTCCAGGCGCAGGCCCTCGGCCTCGGCCAGGGTCAGCCCGAGGCGTCCGCCGGCCCCGGGCGCCACCCTGACCCGCAGGCGGGCGGCGGTCGATTCATGCCCCGCGGCCGTGACGAAGTGCAGGTTCTCCGTCCGGATCTCGTGGCCGCCATCCTGGCGATGCCAGATGAGGCGGCCGGACAGCGCCCGGAAGACGAGAGGCCGAGACTCCCGGGGGATGAGGTCTTCTCCGACCGGCATCTCCTGCTCTCCGAGCGCCTGCGCCTGCGCCCAGGCCTCGTCGCCCAGCTTCAGGCTGACATCGGCGAGGCGGGCGTCGCCCACCACCCGGTTGACCTGGCCGCGGGCGAAGCCGAGCCAGAAGCGCATGCAGCAGGCGCCGCCGCTGATCGTCTCCTGGGCCCAGGGGGCCCACTGGTTCCAGGCCGAGAGCTCGGTCTGGCTCAGGCGCATGTAGATCCGGCCCGACCACTCCTGCCAGCGCACCAGGGTCTCGCCGCGGGCGTCGCCGCGGATGTCGATGGCCTGGGCAAAGGCCGCCGAGGGCGTGGCGGTGAGGCCGAAGCGGTGGCGGCCGAAGCGGTTGTGCAGGGCGAATTCGAGATCGTTCAGCTCCAGGGGCGGGGCGCCGAGCTTCTCGTCGAGCCAGACGAGCCGGGCCCCGTGGACCAGGATCTGGCGCTGGCGCAGCAGCCAGTCCGGGAAATCGCTGCCCTCCTCTTTCGTGTTCACCGGGATGCCGGCGACATGGATGACGCCGGCCGCGTCCCGGCGCAGGAGCAACTCGGGCCGGTCGAGCACCAGGTAGGCCAGGCGCGGCTCCAGGAAGGCCAGGCTGGTCCAGGAGACGGAGGCATCCACCCGCGGCAGGCTGAGGGGGGGCTGCTCGCCCGGCGGCTGGATCTGCACGTCGCTCAGCATCAGGTAGGGGTTGAGCCCGTGCCAGGAGGCCTCGATGCCGCCGATTCTGACGGGCAGGCCGATGGCGGCGCTGGCGATGGCCTCGATCCGCGCGCGATGCTCCCCGATCTGGGGCAGGAGCACGTATTTCAGGGCGAGGGTGAGGCCCATGAGGGCGATGACCGCCGCCGCGGCGGAAAGGGCCGCGTAATGCAGGAATCGGCGGGTCATGTGCAGCATGTCCGGGAGGTCTCGGATCGGTCCTCAACGATGCCACGACGGGCGGGGCGGGGGAAGCACGGGCTGTGGTTCAGAGACAGGCCAGGCGGGCGAGTTCCCCCTGGATGTCCTCTGCCGCGAGCCGCTCGAAGTCCCCCCGGCTGAAGGTGGTGACGCCGCCGGCCATCTCGTACCAGGCGTGGCCGCCGGTCCAGGGCGCGAGCTCGTATTCCCCCTGATGGCGGCGCGGCAGCACGTGGACCCGGCCGGGCAGGTAGACGAGGTTGTAGGCGCGTTCCCGGTGGTGCAGTGCCTCGATCGACTCCCAGGCCGCCCGGAGATCGGTGTGGACCGAGCAGGGCGTCGGATAGGGGACGGCACCGCCGTTGTGCCGCCAGTGCCCGGCCGCGAGCGGCAGGGGCCGGGCGCGCAGGAAGCTCTGGAAGTGCAGGTGGTTCACCGAGGCATAGGCGCCCAGGCTGTTGTAGGCGAGCCCGAAGCCCGGCAACCGCGCGCCCAGGGCCTCGGCGAGGCGCCAGGCGTAGTCGTGCCACTCGGGTGCGAGGAACTGCGGCAGCTGGCGCGCCCGCTCGGGCACCAGCAGGCCGTGCAGGGGGGCGAAGGGGTACTTGTTGTAGAGCAGGGAGGCCTTGTGGCCCAGCAGCGCGCCTTCCCACAGGAGCTCGCGGGCGAGGAAGGGCTTGTTGAAGTGGAAGCCGGCGGGCTTGAAGGGCAGGTGCACGCCCTTGATCCGGGTGCCGCTGGCGCGCGCCGGGCGCAGCGCCCGCAGGGGGTTGAACTGGACCTCCCAGGGCCCGGCGCGGCGCTGCTCCGTGCAGGCCAGACGCTCGAAGCCGATGGCCAGGAGCTTGAGGAAGACCATGAGGTCGTCCTCCGGCTCGGCCAGGGCGCGGCCCTGCCTCAGGGCATCGGTGAGGCGCCCGGCGATCTGCCCGTGGCGTTCGGCCAGGGCGGGCTCCAGGCTCTGCCAGAGCTCGGGCTCGAAGGCGGCGTTGGCGAGCACGAGGATGTAGACCCCGAGGTCGTCGTGCGCCCCGAGCATGGCGCGCAGGCCCTCGGTGTAGGCCTGGCGCAGACTTTCCGGAGATTGGAAGGGCGCGGGGAGGTTCATGTCGGGCGCTCAGGGTGCGTGCGTGAGGGTCTGGAGCTGCTCGCCCAGCCTTTCCGGGACCAGGAAGACCAGCGTCTTCCCCTGCTTCCCCTCCTGCAACAGGCCCAGCTGCGCCAGTTGCAGGAGGTCGGCGCGTGCCGTGGCATAGGCGACGGCGTGCGAGCGGCGGTGGCTCGCTATGGTGTAGAGCGCGTCGGCGTGCTTCAGGGCGTGGCCGAGCAAGGCGATCTGCCGATGGTTGAGCCGCCCGCGCAGCCCTTGCATGGAGGCCTGCAGCAGGCGCTCCGTGGCGCGCGCTTCCTTCGCTTTTCTGTTCAGGTGCGCGTGCAGGGCGTCCACCGCCTGGCGGATCACGTCCAGCTGGTGCAGCAGGAAATAGGTGGTGTCGTCGCCGTCCGTCTCGGTGTGAAGGTAGGCGCGGGCGTACTGGCCGGGCGCCTTGCGCAATACGTTGGAAATGGAGAGGTATTCCATCAGCCCATAGCCCTGCCGGGCCACGGACCAGTAGAACAGCGCGCGCGCCGTGCGGCCGTTGCCGTCCACGAAGGGGTGGTCGTAGCCGATCATGAAGTGCAGCAGGATGGCGCGCAGGACGGGGTGGACGTAGGGGCTCGCGTCCTCGTCGGCGTTGGCGAAGGCGCACAGTCGTTCCAGTCTCTCCGGCAGGCCGGGGGCCGCCGGCGGGATGTGCAGGAGCTGGCCGTCACGCGGATCGACCACATGCACGTCGTCCTGCGTGCGCAGGCGGCCGGCATCGGCCGGGTCGTCCAGGGTGCCTTGGCAGAGCGCGCGGTGCAGATCCAGGATCAGCTCCGGGCTGAGGGGCTCCTGCCTGATCTCCCGGATGCGCTGCATGGCCTGATAGTTGTTGAAGATCATGCGTTCGCCCACGTCGCGTGGCTTGCGGCCCTGGCGTAGCATGTCTTCCGCCACCCGCCGTGTGGTGGAGGCGCCCTCCAGCTGCGACGAGGTGATGGCCTCCTCGATGAGCGAGCTGACCAGGTAGCGGTCCCGATCCTGGGGCGTGGCGATCGAAGGGCTGTCCGCCAGGATCTGGCCGGCCGTGTCCCGGTCGAGAAAGTGCAGGGCCCGCAGCACCGGTTCGGGCATGGTGAACATGAAGGCCCGGCCCGCCTTGTCCTGCAGGGGCAGGAACTGGGCCTGGGTCATGCGTGCCAGCTTGATGCCGAGCCACCATTGCTCGTGGTTCAGCCCGGGGGGCGGCGAGCGGTGGCGCAGTTCGTCCCAGTGCAGGTAGCGTCCTTCCGCCAGGCCGGGCTGGGCCGCGGACACCATCTGCGCCATGACTGCCGGGATCATGGCGGGCAGGAGTTTCGCGAGGTCGGGCGGGGCGAGGGGGAGTCGCATCTATCAGAAATCTATCGATTTGAAATGAATTGATAGTTTAGCGGCACCCCAAAATCCATCAATTAATTTTTTATTGATAGATTCTGATAGCGGGAAGGGTTTCAATCTGGATCGGTCGTCCAGGGTCCCCGGCGCCGCCCGCCTGAGAGTCTGGGGGTGGCCGATTCACTCGGGTGTGTAGCCCAGGTTGGGCGCGAGCCAGCGTTCCGCCGTCTTGAGGTCCCAGCCCTTGCGCCGGGCGTAGTCCTCGACCTGGTCGCGCTCGAGCTTGGCGACGGCGAAGTAGCGGGCCTCGGGGTGCGAGAGGTAGAAGCCGGATACCGAGGCCGCCGGCCACATGGCGTAGCTCTCGGTGAGCCTGACCCCGGTCTGGGCGGTCGCGTCGAGCAGGGCGAACAGCGGCCCCTTCTCGCTGTGCTCCGGGCAGGCCGGGTAGCCCGGGGCGGGGCGGATGCCGCGGTATTCCTCGGCGATGAGCTGCTCGTTGCTGAGCGCCTCGTCGGCGGCGTAGCCCCAGAACTCGCGGCGCACGCGCTGGTGCATGCGCTCGGCGAAGGCCTCGGCGAGGCGGTCGCACAGCGACTTGAACAGGATGGCCGAGTAGTCGTCGTGGGCGGCCTCGAACTCGCGCGCGCGCTCGTCCTCGCCCAGGCCGGCGGTGACCACGAAGGCGCCCAGGTAGTCCGCGACGCCGGTCTCCTTGGGCGCGACGAAGTCGGCGAGGCACCAGTTCGGTTGATCTTTCGGTTTCTGCATCTGCTGGCGCAGGTTGTGCCAGGTCATGAGCGGCGCCTCGCGCGCCTCGTCGGCGTAGAGCTCGATGTCGTCGTCGTTCACCGTGTTGGCCGGGAAGAGCCCGATCACCGCCCGGGCCTCGACCCAGCGCTCCTCGACCATTTTCTTCAGCATGGCCTGGGCATCATGGAAGAGCTTCCTCGCCTCCTCGCCCACCACGGCGTCCTCCAGGATCTTCGGGTAGCGGCCGTGCAGCTCCCAGGACTGGAAGAAGGGCGTCCAGTCGATGCAGCCGGCGAGCTCCGCCAGATCGTATTCCCGGAACACCTGCACGCCCAGCTGCCGGGGTGCGGGCGGGGCGTAGCTGGCCCAGTCGGTCCGGAACTTGTTGGCGCGCGCCTCGGCGAGCGTCACCCGCTTGGTCTTGGACTTCTGCGCCAGGTGCCGCTCGCGCGTGGCCGCGTAGTCGGCCTTGAGCTTCTTGACGTACTCGTCGCGCAATCCCTCGGAGAGCAGATTGGTGCAGACGCCCACCGCGCGCGAGGCGTCCTTCACGTAGACCACGGCGCCCGTGTAGTTGGGGTCGATCTTCACCGAGGTGTGGGCGAGGCTGGTGGTGGCGCCGCCGATGAGCAAGGGGATCTCGAGGCCCTGGCGCTGCATCTCTTTTGCAATGTGCGCCATCTCCTCCAGCGACGGCGTGATCAGGCCCGAGAGCCCGACGATGTCGGCGCCGACCTCCTTTGCCGTGGCGAGGATCCTGTCGGCCGGCACCATGACGCCGAGGTCGATCACCTCGTAGTTGTTGCAGCCGAGCACCACGCCGACGATATTCTTGCCGATGTCGTGGACGTCGCCCTTCACCGTGGCCATGACGATCTTGCCCTTGGCCTGGGCTTCGCCGCCGGCCTTCTCGGCCTCGATGTAGGGGGTCAGGTGGGCCACGGCCTGCTTCATCACCCGGGCGGACTTCACCACCTGGGGCAGGAACATCTTGCCGGCGCCGAAGAGGTCGCCCACCACGTTCATGCCGTCCATGAGCGGGCCTTCGATCACCTTGATCGGGTGCCCCAGGGCCTGGCGCGCCGCTTCGGTGTCCTCGACGATATGGGTGGTGATGCCCTTGACCAGGGCGTGGGCCAGGCGCTTCTCCACCGGTTCCGCGCGCCAGGCCGTATCCTCCACGGCCTCGCGGGCCCCGCCCTTCACCGTCTCGGCGAACGCCACCAGGCGCTCGGTCGCGTCCGGGCGGCGGTTTAGCACCACGTCCTCGACCCGCTCGCGCAGCTCGGGCGGGATCTCGTCGTAGACGCCGAGCTGGCCGGCGTTGACGATGCCCATGTCCATGCCGGCCTGGATGGCGTGGTAGAGGAAGACGGTGTGGATGGCCTCGCGCACCGGCTCGTTGCCGCGGAAGGAGAACGACACGTTGGACACCCCGCCCGAGACACGGGCGCCGGGCAGGTGCGCTTTGATCCAGCGCGTGGCCTCGATGAAGTCCACGGCGTAGTGGGCGTGCTCCTCGATGCCGGTGGCCACGGCGAAGATGTTGGGGTCGAAGATGATGTCCTCGGCCGGGAAGCCGATCTGCTCGGTCAATATCCGGTAGGCCCGTTCGCAGATCTCGGTCTTGCGCTGATAGGTGTCGGCCTGGCCGGCCTCGTCGAAGGCCATGACGATGACCGCCGCGCCGTATCTTCGGGCGAGCCGGGCCCGCTCGACGAACTCCGCCTCGCCCTCCTTCATGGAGATGGAGTTGATCACCGGCTTGCCCTGCACGCACTTCAAGCCCGCCTCGAGGATCGTCCACTTGGACGAGTCGATCATGATCGGCACACGGGCGATGTCCGGCTCCGAGGCGATGAGGTTGAGGAAGCGGGTCATCGCCGCCTCGCCGTCCAGCATGGCCTCGTCCATGTTGATGTCGATCACCTGGGCGCCGGCCTCGACCTGGCCGCGGGCGATGTCCAGGGCCTCGTCGTACTGCCCTTCGAGGATCAGCCGCTTGAACCGGGCCGAGCCCGTGACGTTGGTGCGCTCGCCGACGTTGACGAAGAGCGCGCCGCGGCCCACGTTCATGGGCTCCAGGCCCGCCAGGCGCAGGGCCGGCTCGATCGCGGGGATCGGGCGCGGCGGGCAGTCGGCCACCGCCTTCGCGATGGCCTCGATGTGGGCCGGCGTGGTGCCGCAGCAGCCGCCGACGATGTTGAGCAGGCCGGACTCGGCCCATTCCCGGATCTGGGCGGCCATGGCCTCGGGGCTCTCGTCATACTCGCCGAAGGCGTTGGGCAGGCCGGCGTTGGGGTGGGCGGAGACCAGGCAGTCGGCCTTGGCCGCGATCTCCTCCACATGGGCCCTGAGCTCGCGCGCGCCCAGGGCGCAGTTGAAGCCGAAGGAGAGGGGCCCGGCGTGGCGCAGGCTGTTCCAGAAGGCCTCGACGGTCTGCCCGGACAAGGTGCGGCCGGAGGCGTCGGTGATGGTGCCCGAGATCATGACGGGGCGGCGCTCGCCCGTGTCCTCGAACCACTTCCGGATGGCGAAGACCGCCGCCTTGGCGTTCAGGGTGTCGAACACCGTCTCGATCAGCAGCAGGTCGGCGCCGCCCTTCGCCAGACCGTCGGTCGCCTCGTAGTAAGTGGCCACCAGCTCGTCGAAGCTGACGTTGCGGTAGCCCGGGTCGTTGACGTCGGGCGAGAGCGACAGGGTGCGCGAGGTCGGGCCCAGCACCCCGGCCACGAAGCGCGGCCGGGCCGGGTCCCGGGCGGTGTATGCGTCGGCCGCGGCGCGGGCGAGGCGCGCGCCCTCGTAGTTGAGCTCGTGCACCAGCGCCTCCATGCCGTAGTCGGCCATGGAGATCGAGTTGGCGTTGAAGGTGTTGGTCTCGAGGATGTCCGCGCCGGCGGCGAGATAGGCCGCGTGGATCTCGCCGATCAACTCCGGGCGCGTGAGGGTCAGGAGGTCGTTGTTGCCCTTGAGGTCGCGCGGCCAGTCGGCGAAGCGCGCGCCGCGGTAGTCCGCCTCCTGGAGCCCGTGCTTCTGGATCATGGTGCCCATGGCGCCGTCGAGGACGAGGATGCGCTGTTCGGCCAGGGCTTTCAGTTCGGCGCTGCGGTCGGGCATGGCGGGGCGGTGCGGCGGCTCAGAGGGCAGGCATTGTAGCACCCGGGCGGGCCGGCGGCCGGGCGCAGGGCGCCGCCGATTGGTCTAGTCTGGAAGTCCGGGGGCGGACGTCGATCCCGGCGCCGTCCCCCGGCGCCGGCCCTTCACCCGGCGCCGGGAGCGGGATCATTCGAGAGGACACCAAGGAGGCGACTATGGTCATGAAATACGGCATGATGCTGGCGCTCGCCGCCAGCCTCGGTCTGCTGCCCGGGCTCGTCCGGGCCTCGGAGGCCCTGGCCAAGGAGAACGGCTGCCTGGCCTGCCACAAGGTCGAGCGCAAGGTGGTCGGCCCGGCCTACCGGGACGTGGCGAAGAAATACCGGGGCGAGGCCAAGGCCGCGGCCATGCTGGAGGAGAAGGTGCGCAAGGGCAGCAAGGGCGTCTGGGGCCCGGCCCCGATGCCGCCGCAGACCCAGGTGAGCGACGCGGACCTGAAGGCCATCATCGCCTGGATCCTGGCGCAATAGGCCCGGGACGCAATCACCGGGGGCTCGGCGCGAGCCCCCTCGACGGAGGCGCCTGCATGAAACACCTGACCCCCAAGGAGGCCCATGCCTTCCTGCAGGAACACCCCGACGCGGTGTTCATCGACTGCCGCTCGGAGTTCGAGTACCTCTTCGTGGGGCACCCCCTGGGGGCGCTGCTCATCCCCTGGTACGAGGGCGTGAACTGGGACCTCAATCCCCGCTTCCTGGGCGAGGTGCGCATGGCCGCCTCGCACCACCGCCCCGTCGTGCTCATCTGCCGTTCGGGCAACCGCTCCCGGGAGGCCGGCGAGTACCTGGAGCAGCACGGCTTCACCGAGGTCTACAACGTGCTCCACGGCTTCGAGGGCGAGCTGGACGAGCACCACCGGCGCAGCACCCACAGCGGCTGGCGCCACGACGGCCTGCCCTGGGAGCAGTGCTAGAAGTAGTAGCGCAGCCCCGCGGCCAGGGTGTTGCCGCCGCCGTCGTCTCCGAACACCCCATAGCCGGTGGAGCGGTGGTGCAGCCGGAACATGGCGGCCCAGTCGCCCTTGGGCGGGCCCAGGGTGAGCTCCAGCTGCCAATAGAGCAGGAGCCGGCTGCTGTCCCCGTCGATGGCGATCTCGGCCTTGGGCACCTCGGTGGCGTAGGACGGCCCCAGCCCGAAGGCCACGCTGGTGGCGACCGCCTCGCTCCAGGGGAAGCGGTGCCAGCGTCCGGTCACCAGGGCGTTGAACTCCCAGTGGTCCTGGTCGCCGAAGTGCTTGGCCACGTTGCCTTCCAGCTCCAGGGACCAGGCGCGGTTCTCGGCACGCCTGAAGGTCCAGCCCAGGGCCCCGGCCACCAGGCCGGCATCCACCCAACCCGCCTGGCCGGTGAGCGAGTCCTGCCAGTCGCTGTCGGTGAGGCGGCCGGCGTAGACGCTGAGGGCGAGGTCCTTGTCCTTCCCGGCGGGCCCGGCGGCGCCGGCCAGGGCCGGCATCAGACCGATGCCGCACGCCAGGGCGAGGCCGGCGAGTCCTGCGGAGGGTCTGAGAGGGGGTCGCTCCATGTTTTGTTCCTTTCCTGTTGTTGGCGACGGGGGCTCGGCTGCCCGGACGGCAGGCACACTCCCATTCTAGGAGCCTGTCGGACTTGAAGAGTCGAAGCGAAAACGGAGTTTTGGCGATTTCGCCGGGCAATAGTCGCATTGTTGCCCAAGAAAGCGGCGAAATATGGACCGTTCCGCCGAATTTGCAGCCGATTTCCTTTAAGTCCGACAGGCTCCTGGGCTCAGCGCCCGGTGCTGCCGAAACCGCCCTCGCCGCGCCGGCTCGCCTCGAACTCCTTCACCAGGCGGAAGCGGGCCTGCACCACCGGGACGACGACCATCTGGGCGATGCGCTCCAGGGGCTCGATGGTGAAGGCCTCCTGGCCCCGGTTCCAGACCGAGACCATGAGCTGGCCCTGGTAGTCGGAGTCGATCAGGCCCACGAGGTTGCCCAGGACCACGCCGTGCTTGTGGCCCAGGCCGGAGCGGGGCAGGATCATCGCGGCGTAGCCGGGGTCGGCCAGGTGGATGGCGAGCCCCGTGGGCACGAGCCGGGTCTCGCCGGGGTTGAGGGTGAGGGCCTCGTCCAGGCAGGCGCGCAGGTCGAGGCCCGCGGCCCCGGGGGTGGCGTAGTGGGGCAGCTGGGCGGCGATGCGGGAGTCGAGGATTTTCAGGTCGATCTGCATGGTGACTTCGGCTCGGTCTTCAAGGTCGGGGCTCTTCCGGTAAATCCTACGGTGAAATGAGATGACCGACATCCCGGAAATGG
>DYFL01000069.1 GCA_020725195.1 Hydrogenophilus sp. | reverse complement strand
GCACGTACGGTTCGGAGGGCGGGGAGGGCGCTAGCCCTTCCCGACCCCTATCAGAAACAGCCATGAAACCCACCCTCGTCCTGGTCGGCCGGCCCAACGTCGGCAAGTCCACCCTCTTCAACCGGCTCACCAAGACCCGCGCCGCCCTGGTGCACGACCTGCCGGGCCTCACCCGGGACCGGCACTACGGCCACGGGAGGGTGGGCGACAAGCCCTTCCTCGTGGTGGACACCGGCGGCTTCGAGCCGGTGGCCGACACGGGCATCCTCGCCGAGATGGCGCGCCAGACGCTGCAGGCCGTGGCCGAGGGCGACGTCATCGTCTTCCTGGTCGACGCCCGCACCGGCCTCGCCCCCCAGGACAGGATCATCGCCGAGCGCCTGCGCCGCGCCGGGCGCCCCGTGCTGCTCGCCGTGAACAAGGCCGAGGGCATGCCGCGCGAGCAGGTGGTGGCCGAGTTCCACGAGCTGGGCCTGGGCGAGCCGCTGGCCATCTCCGGGGCGCACGGCGAGGGCGTGCACGACCTCGTCGAGCTGGCCCTGGCGCCCTTCCCCGCCGAGCCCGAGGCCCCCGCCGAGGCGGACCACCCCAAGATCGCCATCATCGGCCGCCCCAACGTGGGCAAGTCCACCCTGGTCAACGCCCTGGTGGGCGAGGAGCGGGTGATCGCCTTCGACGAGCCGGGCACCACGCGCGACTCCATCCATGTGGACTTCGAGCGCGGCGGGCGCCGCTACACCCTGATCGACACCGCCGGCGTGCGGCGCAAGGGGCGGGTGACCGAGGCGGTCGAGAAGTTCTCCGTGATCAAGACCCTGCAGGCCATCGAGGACGCCAACGTCGCGGTGCTGGTGCTGGATGCCCGCCAGGACGTGGCCGACCAGGACGCCCATCTGGCCGGCTTCATCCTGGAGGCGGGGCGCGCCCTGGTGGTGGCGGTGAACAAGTGGGACGGGCTCGACACCTACCGGCGCGACCAGGTCAAGCGGGATATCGGCCGCAAGCTCGCCTTCCTCGACTTCGCCAAGTTCCACTACATCTCGGCCCTGCAGGGCAGCGGCGTGAATGATCTGCTGAAGTCGGTGAACGAGGCCTACGCCGCGGCCATGGTCAAGCTGCCCACGCCGAAGCTCACCCGGGTGCTGCAGGAGGCGGTGGCCCGGCACGCGCCGCCCAAGTCCGGCCTGTTCCGGCCCAAGCCGCGCTACGCCCACCAGGGCGGCATGAACCCGCCCATCATCGTGGTCCACGGCAACGCCCTGGAGCACCTGGCGGAGAGCTACCGCCGCTACCTGGAGAACTGCTTCCGCGAGGCCTTCCGCCTCCAGGGCACGCCGCTGCGCGTGGAGGTCCGGGGCGGCGTCAATCCCTTCGAGGCCAAGAAGCGCAAGCCGCTCACCGAGGAGGAGGCCCGCCGCGCCCACCGGCAGCGCATCCGGCGGCGCAAGCTCTACGCTTGATGGATGTCCATGGCCGGAACGGCCGGCCCGTGCGCCGGTTTTCTCGCGTGCGCGCAAGCCGCCATGGTGCGATCCGCCTCAGCCCCTAATCACGCCACTAGTACGCCAACCCATAAGTTCCGCTATGTTCGACACGCCCCGCATCGCCGATTGCTTTGTGGTTACGGCCGCCGCCTCGCGGCTTAACCTGCCTGGCAGGCAGGTTAGCCTGCACCGAAACTGCGTTTTCGCTCATCCTCGCCATAGCTACGGCTATGGCTGCGGTTCGCTTCGCGCACTCGGCGCGCGGATGCGCGTCTCGGCATGTACGCAAACTTATGGGTTGGCGCACTAGCTGAAGGCCCCGAGACCATGTCTCCCTTGTCCGAACCCGAAACCCCGTTGCCAGAGCCATACAGGCAGGTCTTGGAAGACGCCGCGCGCCAGGTCGAGCGCATGAAATCCCTCTGGCGCCTGGTGACCCGCCATGACGCCTCCGACGAGGAGCGCATTGCGGCCTTCCTGGCCACGGCGGCGGAAAACCTCGGCATGGATGTGGCGGTAGTGGGGGATTTCACCGACGTCTATACCGCCCTGTACGTCCATGACCGCCTCGGCGCGGTCAAGCCCGGCATGGTCATCCCGCTCAACGACACCTTCTGCCGCTTTGTCCACGAGGGCCGGGCGCCCATGGCCATTCCGGACGTCGGCGTCCACCCCCAGCTGTGCCGGAGCGAGGTCGCCACCCGCCTGGGCATCCATGCCTACCTGGGGGTGCCCGTCCGGGTGGGCGAGGGCGTCCACCACGTCCTGTCCTTCTTCAGCCGCAAGCCCATGGCCGCGCCCTTCGGCGAGGCGGACATCGCCTTCGCCGAACTGATGGCGGCCTGGCTGGGCAGCTTCCTCTATCAGCGGCGGCAGCGCGATCTCCTGGAGCGGCTCGCACTCACCGATCCCTTGACCGGCCTGCTCAACCGCCGCGCCGCGGAGAAGCGCCTCGCCGAGGAGCTCGCCCGCGCGAAGCGCAGCGACGAGGGCTTCGCCCTGGCCCTGGTGGACCTGGACCGCTTCAAGTCGGTCAACGACCGCTACGGCCACGCCATCGGCGACCAGGTGCTCAAGGGCCTCGCCGCACGGCTCCAGGGCACGGTGCGCAACGAGGACTGGCTGGCACGCTGGGGCGGGGAGGAGTTCCTGATCTTCCTGCGCCGCGCCGATGCCAGGGAGGCCCTCTATGTCATGGAGCGCATCGCCCAACAGGTGCGCGCCCGGCCCTTCGACACCGAGGTGGGCAGTATCGCCATGACGGTCAGCGCCGGCATCGGCTTCCCCAGCCGGGACGACCCGGACATCCAGGTCACGCTGACGGAGACGGATGCCTGCCTCTACCAGGCCAAGGCGGGCGGCCGCGACCGGGTGGAGGCGCACAGCCGGCCGGGCGGCATCCTCTGGATGGCGCAAGCGGTCAAGCAGGCCGTGCGCGAGCAGCGCATCCGCCTCGCCACCCAGGCCATCGTCGATCTGGAGAGCGGCGAGGTGGTCGCCGACGAGTCCCTCGCCCGCATCGTCGCCCCGGACGGCCGCGCGGTCGAGGCGCGCGAATTCATCGAGACGGCCGAAGGCCTGGGCCTCATGGTGGAGGTCGACCGCCAGATGACCGCCCAGGCCATGGCCCGCTGCACCCGGCTCCTGGCGGGAGGGGCGAGGCGGCCCGATTTCGCCCATTTCGTGAACCTCTCGCCCCAGTTCCTCGCGCGCAAGGAGCTGGTCATGGAGACGCTGGCGGCCGCCCAGTGCTACTGCCAGACCTGCGGCGTCGACATGGGGCCGGTCAAGCCCATCGTCTTCGAGATCACCGAGCGCCAGTTCCTGGCCAACCTGGACAGCCTGGAGGCCGACCTCGAACCCCTGCTCGACTTCGGCTTCCGCCTGGCCCTGGACGACTTCGGCAGCGGCTATTCGTCCTTCCTGTACCTCGCGCGGCTGCCCATCAGCTTCCTGAAGATCGAGGGCTGGATGGTGGCCAACCTGCGCCGCGACGGCAAGATCGCCGCCATGGTGGAGAGCATCGCCGCCTTCGCCCGCTCGCAGGGCATCGTCACCGTGGCGGAATGCATCGAGGACGAGGAGACGGCGCGCATCCTGCGGCAGATGGGGGTGGACTGGGGGCAGGGCTGGCATTTCGGGCGGCCCGAGATCACCTAGCGGCCTGTCGCGCCCGTTGCCGGGGATCCTTCTAACCGCCGGGCAAATGCGATAAAATTTTCTATCAAGAATAATCACCACTCCACGAGAACATCATGACCAAAGGGATCCTCCTACAAGACCCGTTCCTGAACGCCCTGCGCAAGGAAGAGGTGCAGGTCTCCGTCTATCTGGTCAACGGCATCAAGCTCCAGGGCCACATCGAGAGCTTCGACCAGTACGTGGTGCTGCTCCGCAACGCCGTGACCCAGATGATCTACAAGCACGCCATCTCCACCGTGGTGCCCGCGCGCCCGGTGACGCTGAACCAGCCCCAAGAAGAAGCCTGAGCCTTGTTCGAACGCCCCGATCGGGGCCAGACCGTGGTCTTGGCCAGCCTCGACTTCGGCGATCCCGATTACCGCGACAGCCTCGACGAACTCGTCCTGCTGGCGCAAAGCGCGGGCCTCAGGGTGGCCCGCGTCGTCGAGGGCCGCCGCAGCCGGCCGGACGCCGCCCTCTTCGCCGGGGCCGGCAAGGCCGACGAGATCGGGCAGGCGCTCCGGGAGACCGGCGCCGGCCTGGTCATCTTCAACCACGAGCTCTCCCCCGTCCAGGAGCGCAACCTGGAGACGCGGCTCCACTGCCGCGTGCTCGACCGCACGGCCCTGATCCTCGACATCTTCGCGCAGCGGGCCCGCTCCAGCGAGGGCAAGCTGCAGGTCGAACTCGCCCAGCTCAGGCACTACGCCACCCGCCTGGTGCGCGGCTGGACCCACCTGGAGCGCCAGCGCGGCGGCATCGGCGTGCGCGGCGGCCCGGGCGAGAAGCAGATCGAGCTCGACCGGCGCCTGATCGCCAACCGCATCCGCACCATCGAGGCCAGGCTGAAGAAGCTGGCGCAGAGCCGCGCCATCCAGCGCCGCGCCCGCGGCCGCGGCGGGGTGCTCTCGGTCTCCCTGGTCGGCTACACCAACGCGGGCAAATCCACCCTGTTCAACCGCCTCACCCGCGCCGGGGCCTATGCCGCCGACCAGCTCTTCGCCACCCTCGACACCACCTCGCGCAAGCTCTGGCTGCCGGAGGCGGGCCCGGTGGTGCTGTCGGACACCGTGGGCTTCATCACCCGCCTGCCGCACACCCTGGTGGCGGCCTTCCATGCCACCCTGGAGGAGACCGCGCGGGCCGACCTGCTGCTGCACGTGGTGGACGCCGCCAGCCCGAACCGGGAGCGGCAGATCGAGGAGGTCGACAAGGTCCTGGCCGAGATCGGGGCGGAACGGATTCCGCAGATCCTCGTCTACAACAAGATCGACCTGACGGGCGCAGCCCCGGACGTGGTGCGGGACGAGTATGGTAAGATTGCCGCCGTTCGCCTGAGCGCCAGGACTGGCGAGGGCGCCGAACTGCTCAAGCACGCGCTGGCGGAAAATTTGGCGCAGCCGGGTTTCGGCGAAGGCTCACATGAGCGAAGCGAAGGTTAAGCCGCGTAGCGGCGGCCGGAGCCGATTCGCCCAGGCGCACCCTCCCTCAACAGCAGACGTAGTGGAACCCGCAACCGATGGCATGGAATGATCCCCAGTGGGGCAAGGACAAGGACAAGGACAAGGATCCCTGGGGTGGCCGGGGCGACGGCGGTCCGCCTGACCTCGACGAGCTCTGGCGCCGCTTCAACGAGCGCCTGAACGGCCTGTTCGGGCGCCGGGGCGGAGAGGGCGGCGGCCGGGGTGCCGGCGGCCGCGGCATGCCCAGCTTCCACATCCCGGGCGGTGCCGGTCTCGTCGTCGGGCTCATCGTCGCCGTCTGGGCGGCCAGCGGCTTCTACATCGTGGATGCGGGCGAGCGCGGCGTGGTGCTGCGCTTCGGCGAGTACGTGGAGACCACCATGCCGGGTCCCCGTTGGCACCTGCCCTATCCCTTCGAGAGCGCGGAAAAGGTCAACATCGAGCAGGTGCGCACCGTCGAGGTGGGCTACCGCCAAAACGTCAAATCCAAGATGCTTTCCGAGGCCCTGATGCTCACCGACGACGAGAACATCATCGACCTGCAGTTCTCGGTGCAGTACACCATCAAGGACCCCGAGGACTACCTGTTCATGAACCGCGGCCCGGACGAGGCGGTGATGCAGGCGGCGGAGACCGCCATGCGGGAGATCGTGGGCAAGAGCAAGATGGACTTCGTGCTCTATGAGGGGCGTGCCGAGGTGGCGGCCCGGGCGACCAAGCTGATGCAGGACATCCTCGACCGCTACCGGACCGGCATCAACATCAGCAAGCTCAACATGCAGCAGGCCCAGCCCCCCGAGCAGGTGCAGGCCTCCTTCGACGACGCAGTCAAGGCCGGCCAGGACCGGGAGCGCCTGAAGAACGAGGGCGAGGCCTATGCCAACGACGTCATCCCGAAGGCGCGCGGTGTGGCCTCGCGCCTGACCGAGGAGGCCGATGGCTACAAGCAGCGCGTGATCGCCAACGCCCAGGGCGAGGCGGCGCGCTTCAGCCAGGTGCTCGCCGAGTACAACAAGGCGCCCCAGGTCACGCGCGAGCGGCTCTACCAGGACGCCATGCAGCAGGTGCTCTCCAACACCACCAAGGTGATGATCGACGACAAGGGCGGCAACAACCTGCTCTATCTGCCCCTGGACAAGCTGATGCAGCTGACCGGGCCGGCGGGCCCGGTGGACCCGATGGCCGCCAAGCCCGCCGAGGCGGTGCCTGCACCCGCCGTCCAGCCTGAAACCACGTTCCGTTCCAGGGAGGCCTTCCGCAGCCGCGAGCGGGAGGAGCGTCCATGAAGCTTGCCAATACCCTGATCGCCGTCGTCGCAGGCCTGTTCCTGCTCTCGCTGTCCATCTTCACGGTCGACCAGCGCCAGGCCGCCCTGGTCTTCCAGCTGGGCGAGGTGGTGGACATCAAGAAGGACCCCGGTCTCTACTTCAAGCTGCCGCTGGTCCAGAACATCCGCTATTTCGACACCCGCATCCTCACCATGGACGCGGTGGAACCGGAACGCTTCATCACCTCGGAGAAGAAGAACGTCCTGGTCGACTACTTCGTGAAGTGGCGCATCTTCGACGTGCGCACCTTCTACGTGAGCTTCGCCGGCGACGAACGCCGCGCCGCCAACCGCCTGGCGCAGACGGTGAACGACGGCATGCGCGCCGAGTTCGGCAAGCGCACGGTGCACGACGTGGTCTCCGGGGAGCGCGACGCCATCATGGAAAGCCTGCGCGCCAGCGCCGACCTGGACGCCCGCCGCTTCGGCGTGCAGGTGATGGACGTGCGCATCAAGCGGGTGGACCTGCCCACCGAGGTGAGCGAGTCGGTCTACCGGCGCATGGAGGCCGAGCGCAAGCGGGTGGCCAACGAGCTCAGGTCCACCGGCGCGGCCGAGGCGGAGAAGATCCGGGCCGACGCCGACAGGCAGCGCGAGGTGATCATCGCCGAGGCCTACCGGGACGCCCAGAAGATCAAGGGCGAGGGCGACGCCCGGGCGGCCGCCATCTACGGCGCCGCCCACGGCAAGAACCCCGAGTTCTACGCCTTCTACCGCAGCATGGAGGCCTACAAGTCCAGTTTCAGGAGCAAGCAGGACGTGATGATCCTGCAGCCGAACGCCGATTTCTTCCGCTACATGAACTCCCCCCGCGGCGGCGGCAAATGACCGGATGCCGCGCCCGGTGAATCTTGGGGAGGTCCTGGTGCCCGCGCTCGCGCTGATGCTGGTGATCGAGGGGCTCTTCCCGCTTCTCTCCCCGTCGGGCTGGCGCGACGCCTTCCTCCGCCTGACCCGGCTCAAGGACGGCCAGATCCGCTTCATGGGGCTCGTCTCCATGGCGGCCGGCCTGCTGCTCCTGATCCTGACCCGATGAACCGCACCTGCGCCTGGCTGCTGCCCGAGTACGTCGAGGACATCCTGCCGCCCTATGCCCTGGCGCTGGAGCGCCTGCGCCGGCGCCTCCTGGACCTCTTCGCCGCCTACGGCTACGAGCTGGTGCAGCCGCCGCTCATCGAATACCTGGAATCGCTCCTGACCGGGGCCGCCCAGGAGCTGGACCTCAAGACCTTCAAGGTGCTGGACGGCCTCTCCGGCCGGCTCCTCGGCGTGCGCGCCGACATCACGCCCCAGGCTGCCAGGATCGACGCCCACCTGCTCAACCGCCAGGGCGCGGTGCGCCTGTGCTACGCCGGCAGCGTGCTGCACACGCGCCCCGCCGCCATGCTGAACTCCCGCGAGCCCTTCCAGGTCGGCGCCGAGCTCTTCGGCCATGCGGGCATCGAGGCGGACCTCGAGGTCCTGGGGCTGCTCACCGCCGCGCTGCGCTCTGCCGAGCTGCCGGGTGCGCGCATCAGCCTCGGCCACGTGGGCCTGTTCCGGGCCCTGGCCAAGGCGGCCGCCCTCGGCGCCGAGGCGGAGGCCGGCCTGTTCGACGCCCTGCGGCGCAAGGACGCGCCGCGCATCCACGAGCTGACCGAGGCGCTGCCCATGCCCTGGGCCCGGGCCTTCCGCCGCCTGCCCGAGCTCTATGGCGGCGCCGAGGTGATCGGGGCGGCGCGCGGGGAGCTGCCTGAGCTGCCCGACGTGGCCCGGGCGCTCGACGAGCTGGCGGTCCTGCTCGCCTCTGGCGACGGCATGGCGCTCGCCGTCGACCTCGCCGATCTGCGCGGCTACGGCTACCACAACGGCGTGGTCTTCGCCGCCTATGCCGGCGGCCAGGCCCGGGCCATCGCCCAGGGCGGGCGCTACGACGGGGCCGGCGCCATCTTCGGGCGCAGCCGGCCGGCCACGGGCTTCAGCCTCGACCTCAGGCAGATCGTGGACAGCCTGCCCGAGCCCCTCCCGCGTCCCGGCATCCTGGCGCCCTACGCCCCCGAGGACGCGGCGCTGCGGGCGCGGGTCGAGGCGCTGCGCGCGGCCGGCGAGCGGGTCGTGGCCGAGCTGCCCGGCCAGGACGCCTGGCGCGCCGAATCCGGCTGCGACCGCCGGCTCGTCCTGCAGGACGGCGCCTGGCAGGTCGTCCCCCTGGAGCCCGGCCGCGACGCCTGAGCCCGCGGGCTGCGGCGCTGCCGGGCGGCCCCCGATTTCGTTTTCAACTTGAGCAGACGGGTAGCAACATGAAGAACGTAGTGGTCATCGGCACCCAGTGGGGCGACGAAGGCAAGGGCAAGATCGTCGACTGGCTCACCGACCGCGCCCAGGGCGTGGTGCGCTTCCAGGGCGGGCACAACGCCGGGCACACCCTGGTGATCGGCGGCAAGAAGACCGTGCTCCACCTCATCCCCTCGGGCATCCTGCGCGACGGCGTGCGCTGCTACATCGGCAACGGCGTGGTCGTTTCGCCCGAGGCGCTGACCGAGGAGGTGGCGATGCTGGAGAAGATCGGGGTGGACGTGGCCGAGCGCCTCGTCATCTCCGAGGCCTGCCCGCTGATCCTGCCCCACCACGTCGCCCTGGACCACGCCCGCGAGGCGGCCAAGGGCGCGGGCAAGATCGGCACCACCGGCCGCGGCATCGGCCCGGCCTACGAGGACAAGGTCGCGCGCCGCGCCATCCGCATGCAGGACCTCTTCCACCGCGAGCGCTTCGCGGCCAAGCTGGGCGAGGTGCTCGACTACCACAACTACGTGCTCAAGCACTACTTCCAGGCCGAGACCGTCGGCTTCCAGAAGACCCTGGACGAGACCATGCAGCTCGCCGAGAAGATCAGGCCCATGATCGGCGACGTGCCGCGCCAGCTCTACGAGGCCAACCGCCGCGGCGAGAACCTCCTGTTCGAGGGCGCCCAGGGCACGCTGCTCGACATCGACCACGGCACCTACCCCTTCGTGACCTCCTCGAACTGCACCGCCGGGGGGGCGGCCACCGGCACCGGCATGGGCCCGGGCAACATGCACTACATCCTGGGCATCACCAAGGCCTACACCACCCGCGTGGGCAGCGGCCCCTTCCCGACCGAGCTCTTCGACGACAACGGCCGCTGGCTCGCGGAGAAGGGCCACGAGTTCGGCGCCACCACCGGCCGGCCGCGCCGCTGCGGCTGGTTCGACGCGGCCGCGCTCAAGCGCTCCATCCAGATCAACGGCATCTCCGGCCTGTGCGTGACCAAGCTGGACGTGATGGACGGCATGGAGCAGGTGCGCCTCTGCACCGGCTACAACATCGACGGCGAGTTCAGCGACATCCTGCCCGTGGGCGCGGAGACCCTCGCGGACTGCGAGCCGGTGTACGAGGACATGCCCGGCTGGAAGGAGAGCACCGTCGGCGTGAAGCACTACCGGGACCTGCCCGCCAATGCCCGCGCCTATCTCGCGCGCATGCAGGAGCTCTGCGGGGTGCCCATCGACATCATCTCCACCGGCCCGGACCGGGAAGAGACGATCGTCCAGCGGCACCCGTTCGAGTGATAATGTTTCAGGCGCAGGAGATCGGGGCGGCTGCCGCCCCTCCTGCGAGGGATGCGCTGCGGAGCAGGGACGAAAAAAAGCCGGCTCGCGCCGGCTTATTTCCCTTTCTTTGGTGCCCAGGAGAGGACTCGAACCTCCACGGAGTTGCCCCCGCTAGGACCTGAACCTAGTGCGTCTACCAATTCCGCCACCTGGGCAAAGAGGCGCGAATATTAACGATCCAAGGTTAGCGATGTCAACGAAAAAAAGCAGAAAAGGTTCCGGGCCGAGCGCAAACAAGGCCTTGCGCTGGCAGGACCCCCACCTCGAGCGCGAGCGCGGGAAATACGGCCAAGCCCTGCCGAGCCGGGAATTCATCGTGCAGCTCGTGGAGCAGGCGGGCGGTCCGCTGCCCATCGACGAGCTCGCCTTCGACCTGGGCCTGGAGCCGGAGGAGCACGACGCCTTCCGCAACCGCCTGCGGGCCATGCAGCGCGACGCCCAGATCGTCATCAACCGGCGCGACGCCCTGTGCCTGCCCGAGAAGATCGAGCTCAAGGCCGGGCGCGTGGAGGCGCACCCGGACGGCTTCGGCTTCTTCGTCCCGGACGACCGCTCCGGCGACATGTTCCTCTCCGAGAAGGAGATGCACCAGGTGCTCCACGGCGACCGGGTCATGGTGCGCGAGAGCGGCCTCGACCGGCGCGGCCGCAAGGAGGGCAAGATCGTCGAGGTGCTGGAGCGGGCCAACGAGCGCGTGGTCGGCCGCCTCTACTGGGAGCACGGCTACCAGTGGGTGATCGCCGAGAACCGTCGCTTGAGCCAGGACATCATGATCCCGCCCGGCGAGACCCTGGATGCGAAGTTCGGCCAGGTGGTCATGGTGGAGCTCGTCGCCCAGCCCACCCGCCACGCCCCGCCCGCGGGCCGCGTGGTGGAGGTGCTGGGCGAGTACGGCGACCCGGGCATGGAGATCGAGATCGCCCTCAGAAAGCACAGCCTGCCGCACGAGTTTCCGCCGGCGGTGCAGGGCCAGGCGAAGAAGCTGCCCAAGGGCGTGACCAAGCGCGATGCGGAGGGGCGCGAGGACGTGCGCCACCTGCCCCTGGTGACCATAGACGGCGAGGACGCCCGCGACTTCGACGACGCGGTCTATTGCGAGCCCCAGGGGCGCGGCTACAAGCTCTATGTGGCCATCGCCGACGTCTCCCACTACGTGCGCCCGGGCGAGCCCCTGGACCGCGAGGCCTACGAGCGCGGCAACTCGGTCTACTTCCCGCGCCGGGTCATCCCCATGCTGCCCGAGGAGCTGTCCAACGGCCTGTGTTCGCTCAATCCCGAGGTCGACCGCCTGTGCATGGTCTGCGAGATGGACATCGCCGGCACCGGCAGCATCAAGAAATACCGCTTCTACCCGGCGGTGATGCACTCCAAGGCGCGGCTCACCTACAACCAGGTCTGGGACTGGCTGTCCGAGCCGGACGGCATCCCGGTGAAGCACGCGGCGCACCTGCCGCACCTGGAGAACCTCTACAAGCTCTTCAAGGTGCTGCTCAAGGCGCGCTGGGCGCGCGGCGCCATCGACTTCGAGACCCTCGAGACGAAGATGGTCTTCGACGAGGCGACCAAGAAGATCGAGCGCATCGTGCCCACCGCCCGCAACGACGCCCACCGGCTCATCGAGGAATGCATGCTGGCGGCCAACGTCTGCGCCTCGGACTATCTCCAGAAGAAGAAGCACCCGACCCTCTACCGCATCCACGAGGGCCCCACGCCGGAGAAGCTCCAGGCCCTACGGGAATTCATGGCCGAGTTCGGCTTCTACCTGGGCGGCGGCGACGAGCCCCATGCCAAGGACTATGCGGAGCTCTTGAGCAAGATCAAGGGCCGCCCCGACGAGCAGCTGCTGCAGACGGTGATGCTCCGCTCGCTCCAGCAGGCGGTCTACAGCCCGGAGAACGTCGGCCACTTCGGCCTCGCCTACGAGTCCTACACCCATTTCACTTCGCCCATCCGGCGCTACCCCGACCTCCTGGTGCACCGCTCGATCAAGGCCTGCCTCGGCGGCGAGCAGTACCAGCCGGGCAAGTGGGAAGAGATCGGCGCCCACAGCTCCATGACCGAGCGCCGCGCCGACGACGCCACCCGCGACGTCGTGGCCTGGCTCAAGTGCTACTACATGCAGGACAAGCTGGGCGAGGAGTTCGACGGTGTCATCTCCTCGGTCACCAGCTTCGGCATCTTCGTGGCGCTGAACGAGGTCTTCGTCGAGGGCCTGGTGCACGTCTCCGACCTGGGCCAGGACTACTTCCACTTCGACCAGACCCGCCACCAGATGCTGGGCGAGCGCACCGGCAGGCGCTACCGCCTGGGCGACGGCGTGCGGGTGAAGGTGGCGCGCGTGGATCTCGACGCCACCAAGATCGACTTCGTGCTGGTGGCCGATGAGACCGTCCCCGGCCAGGCGGCCCGCGCCTCGGCCGAGACCCGGCCGGCCAAGCCGGCGGGCAAGAAGGCGTCCGGCACCAAGGGACAGGCCAAGCCCGCGGCGGCCAGGGGCGGCGGCAAGAAGGCGAAGCGGGCATGAGCGTGGGAGCGGCTTCAGCCGCGAAAGGAGGACCAACAAGGGCTTCGCGGCTAAAGCCGCTCCCACAGACCGGCGGCTCGTGTATTCAGGCAGGGTGGCTTCGATGAGCGGACGCACCCACATCTACGGCTTTCATGCGGTGATGGCGCGGCTGCGGCACCACCCGCAGGGTATTCACGTCATCTACCTGGACCAGAACCGGCGCGACAAGCGGGCGCGCGACCTCGTCCGCGCCGCCGAGGAGCGGGGCGTGCGGGTCATCCTCACCGAGGGCGGGCGCGTCGACGAGATGGTGCGCGGCGGCCGCTCCCAGGGGGTGGTGGCCTGGGTGGAACCGGTCAAGCTCGCCACGCATCTCGACGACGTGCTGGAGGAGCTCAGCGAGCCGCCCCTGCTCCTGGTGCTCGACGGGGTGACCGACCCGCACAACCTGGGCGCCTGCCTGCGCTCGGCCGACGCCTTCGGGGCGCACGCCGTGGTCGCGCCCAAGGATCGCGCCGCCGGCCTCAACGCCGCGGCGGTCAAGGCGGCCAGCGGCGCGGCCGAGACCGTGCCCTACATCACGGTGACCAACCTGGCGCGCACCCTGAGGGAGCTCAAGGAGCGCGACATCCTCGTCGTGGGCGCGGACGAGGAGGGTGCGATCGGTGTCAGCGAGGCCGATTTCAGCGGCCCGGTCGCCCTCGTCATGGGGGCCGAGGGTGCGGGGCTCAGAAGGCTCACCCGCGAGAACTGCGACGTGCTGGCGCACATCCCCATGTTCGGCCAGGTGGAGAGCCTCAACGTCTCGGTCAGCGCCGGCATCTGCCTCTACGAGGCGCGCCGACAGAGGCGGCAGGCGGGGGAGGGGGGCGCATGAACGACCGCGAGGCCTGGGAGCTCTTCAACCGCGCCGAGCTGCTCTACGGCCGCACCGAGATCGAGCAGGCCATGGACCGGCTCGCCGCCCGCATCACCGGGGCCCTGGGCGAGAGCTTCCCGGTCGTGCTCTGCGTCATGGGCGGCGGCGCGGTCTTCGCCGGCCAGATGCTGCCGCGGCTCGGCTTCCCCCTGGAGTTCGACTACATGCACGCCACCCGCTACCGGGGCGGCCTCAGGGGCGGCGAGATCCACTGGGAGGTGCTGCCGCGCATCCCCGTGGCCGGCCGCACGGTGCTGGTCCTCGACGACATCCTGGACGAGGGCCACACCCTGGCGGCCACCAAGGCCAAGCTCCTGGAGATGGGGGCGGCGCGGGTGGAGCTCGCCGTGCTCACGGAAAAGCACCTGGGCCGCGACAAGCCGGTCGGCGCGGACTACGTCGGGCTCACCGTCCCCGACCGCTACGTCTTCGGCATGGGCATGGACGTGCACGGGCTGTGGCGCAATCTGCCGGGGATTTATGCACTTAAAGAGTGAAAAGTGAAAAGTGAAGAGTGAAAAGTGAAAAGAAATGGACGGAAGAGCGGGAGGGTGGTCTCAAATGCAAAGAGCCGCGGTATCGGTCATATCCAATATCGCCGAAGGCTACGAGCGAGGCAGCTATGCGGAGTTTCAACGGTTTCTGCTGATCGCTAAAGGCTCTTGCGCAGGGCTGCGGTCGCAGTTGTATGTGGCACGTGATGTGGGGTATATAGGTCAACGCTGCTTCGATGACATGGTGCTGCTTGCAGAAGAAGCCGCCCGGGTGATCAGCGGCCTGAAAACGGCCGTAGGCAGGAAGCGTGCTCCAAACGCGTAAGCTTTCTTTTCACTTTTCACTTTCAACTCGGTACTTCCATATGCTAGCCATCATCGGCGGCACGGGCCTGACCAAGCTGCCCGGCCTCAACATCCAGCACCGTCAGGTGATCCGCACCCCCTACGGCGAGCCTTCCGGCGCGATCACCTTCGGCGAGCTGGAGGGGCACAAGGTGGTCTTCCTGGCCCGGCACGGCTACGGCCACACCATCCCGCCGCACCTGGTGAACTACCGGGCCAACATCTGGGCCCTGCAGGCGCAGCAGGTGAGCCATGTGGTCTCCATCGCCACGGTCGGCGGCATCGCCCCGGAGCTGCGCCCCGGGCGCATGTGCGTGCCCGACCAGATCATCGATTACACCCACGGGCGGGAGAACACCTTCGCCAACTACGGCGAGCAGGCCGTCATGCACGTGGACTTCACCCGACCCTACTGCGAGGCCATGCGCCGGCGCTGCATCGAGGCCCTCACGGCCGCGGGGGAGGACTTCCTGGAAGGCGGCACCTACGGCTGCGTGCAGGGGCCGCGCCTGGAGACCAGGGCCGAGATCGACCGCATGGAGCGCGACGGCGCCCACATGGTGGGCATGACCGGGATGCCGGAGGCCTATCTCGCCAAGGAACTGGAGCTCTGCTATGCCGCCATCGCCGTCTCGGCGAACTGGGCGGCGGGGCGCGGCGACAGCGCCGAGGCCATCTCGGCCGAGGCCATCGAGGACCAGATCGCCCACGTCATGGGGCGGCTGCGCGAGGTGCTCAAGCGCCTGGCCTGCATGGACTACGGGGCGGCCTAGCCATGCCGGTGCGGGAGGTCCTGAAGATGGGCGACCCGCGCCTGCTCGCGGCCGCCGAGCCGGTCACCGCCTTCGGCACCCCGGCGCTCGACGCCCTCGTCCGGGACCTGACCGAGACCATGCGGGCGCTGGACGGGGCGGGGCTCGCCGCGCCGCGGTGCGCGTCAAGGTAGTTGTCGCCTGAATCATGCGGCTTGTTTCGACTTATC
>DYFL01000068.1 GCA_020725195.1 Hydrogenophilus sp. | reverse complement strand
CGTACGGTTCGGAGGGCGGGGAGGGCGCTAGCCCTTCCCGACCCCTATCACGCTGTGGTTTCAAGTTGTCGGATCAGTAGAGTGGGCTGCGTGAGCCCGGAGCGGCGGCGCTCCTGAGTCCCTTCCCCCTCAGGGGGAAGGACAGGATGGGGCTGGGGTGCCGGATGAGATGTTTGCCCCATCCCCACCCTGCCCCTCCCCTTGAAGGGGAGGGCGGCCCAGCCAAGAGGGCCCTGGCAACCGGGTCAGGCCGGCCAGAGCGGCGGCTCGTCCATGGCGGCGATCTGCTCGCGCAGCGCGAGGATGTGGTCCTGCCAGTAGCGCTGGGTGTGGAACCAGGGGAAGGCGGCGGGGAAGGCCGGGTCGTCCCAGCGCCGCGCGAGCCAGGCCGCGTAGTGGACGAGGCGCAGGGTGCGCAGGGGCTCGATGAGGTGGAGCTCTCTGGGGTCGAAGTCGCGGAAGTCCTCGTAGCCCGCCAGCACCTCGGCGAGCTGGTACATGCGCTCGGCGCGCTCGCCCGAGAGCAGCATCCAGAGGTCCTGCACCGCAGGGCCCATGCGGCTGTCGTCGAAGTCGACGAAGTGCGGCCCGTCGTCGGTCCAGAGCACGTTGCCCACGTGGCAGTCGCCGTGCAGCCGAAGCTGCGCCACGTCGCCCGCGCGCTCGAAGCCGCGGCGCACGCCGGCGAGGGCCTGCCCGATCACGCCGCGGTAGACCTCGACGAGGTCCGCCGGCAGCCAGCCGCCGGCGAGCAGGAAGTCGCGCGGCGCCTCGCCGAAGCCCGCGATGTCGAGGGTGGGGCGGTGCGCGAAGGGCGCGAGCGCCCCCACGGCGTGGATGCGGCCGATGAAGCGGCCCATCCACTCCAGGGTGGCGGCGTCGGAGAGCTCCGGCACCCGCCCGCCGCGGCGCGGGTACACGGCGAAGCGGTGGGCGCGGAAGGCATGCAGGGTGGCATCGTGGATGATCAAGGGCGCCACCACGGGGATCTCGCGCTCGGCGAGCTCCAGGGTGAACGCGTGCTCCTCCAGGATGGCCGCATCCGGCCAGCGCCCGGGGCGGTAGAACTTCGCCACCACGACGGCGCCGTCCTCCAGCCAGACCTGGAACACCCGGTTCTCGTAGCTGTTGAGCGCGAGCAGCCGCCCGTCGCCGCGCAGGCCGACGGCCTCGAGGGCGTCGAGCACGGCGTTGGGGTCGAGGTCGGCGTAGGGGGCGGTGGTTTCCATGCCGACATTGTACGGGTTCGGCGCGCGGCGTCCGCGGGCGTAACATGGGCTGCCTCGACGGCTCCCGACACGAAAGGCGACATGGGCAGGACCCTCGCATCCGGATTGCACGAACCCGAGGCCCGGCTGGCGCTGGCCGAAGGGCGCGATGGCATCGCCCGGGTGCGGATCTGGCTGGAGCTGCTGGCGCGGCATCCAGGTGCGGGCTGAGACGATGCCGGACGCCCGCCTCGGCAAGTCCCGCTTCCTGGAGGCGCCCCGCTGATGCGGGGCTATTTCGCCCCGGCGGGATAGCCGACCGAATGCGCCAGGACGATGATCTGCTGCGGGCCGAGTTCCAGGGCGGCGGCGAGGGCGTCGCGGTCGATCGAGCCGCGCACCACGCAGGCGAGCCCCGCCGAGGCGCAGTAGAGGTAGACGTTCTGGGCGATGAAGCCCGTGTCGGTGGCGGCGTAGAGGCGCTGGTGCTCGGGGGTGGTGTCCATGCGGCCGAGGTCGGCGACGTAGACCAGGTTCACCGGCGCGGTGGCGACGAAGTCCTGCACCCCGGTGAGCGCCCGGATGTCGCGGCCGGACACCCGGCGCAGGGCGTGGGCCTCGGGCACGTAGACCTGCACGCCCTCGGCCGTCGCGACGTAGAGGTCGATCTCGCGCCAGTCCCGGGCGGTGGGCGCGGTGCGCTTGCCCGAATCCGGCCGGTTCACGCCGGCAGCCGCCCAGAGCAGGTTGGCGAGCTGCTGCGGCGGCAGCGCCTTGGGGCTGAATTCGCGCGCCGAGTGCCGCGCCTTGAGCGCCTGCATGAGGGGCATGCCGCCCTCGGTCTGCGGCGGCGGCAGCTTAAGCACGGCGGGCTCCCTGGCCCAGGCCGCGCCGGCCACGAGCAGGGCCAGCAGGGCCAGCCGGATCGGGTAGCGCATATCGATTTCCTCCACGAACACCCATAGGGCGATCCAAGGCTCCGTCCTCGCCGACCGGGGAGCTACCACTATAGACCCCGCCCCGGCGCCGGCCGGGCCACGGCGCGGGCCGGATTCGCTTAGAATCGGCCGTTCCCGCAGCCCGCCCGCCGACATGCTCGCCCCCGACGAATACCGCCGCTTCCAGCGCGTGCGCTGGAGCATCTACGCCCTGCTGGTGCTCTCCTACATGATGGTCTACTTCCACCGCATGGCACCCGGCGTGGTGGCCTCGGACCTCATGCAGGCCTTCGGCACCTCGGGCGCGGCGCTGGGCTCGCTGGCGGCGATGTACTACTACGTCTACACCGTCATGCAGATCCCCTCGGGGGTGCTCGCCGACACCCTGGGCCCGCGGGTGAGCGTGACGGTGGGCGCCCTCATCGCCGGCGCGGGCTCCATCGTCTTCGGCCTGGCGCCGGACTTCGCCACGGCCTCCACCGGCCGCTTCCTCGTGGGGCTGGGGGTGTCGGTGGTCTTCGTCGGGCTCATGCGTTCCAACACCGTCTGGTTCAGCGAGCGCCGGTACGGGCTGGTGAGCGGCCTCACCCTCTTCCTCGGCAACGTGGGCTCCATCCTCGCCGCCGGGCCCCTGGCCGCGGTGCTCCTGTGGTTCTCCTGGCGCAGCGTGTTCGTCGCCGCGGGGGTCTTGTCCATCGCGCTGGCGCTGGCGACCTACCTCTTCGTGCGCAATCGCCCCGAGGAGGCGGGCTTCCCCTCGGTGCGCGCCATGGCGGGGGAGGCCGAGCACGCGGCGAGCGCGCGGCACTGGTGGCACGACCTCAAGGCCGTGCTCCTGAACGCCCGGGTCTGGCCCGGCTTCTGGGTGAACTTCGGGGTGACGGGCAGCCTCTTCGCCTTCGCCGGGCTCTGGGGCGTGCCGCTGATGCGCGACGTCCACGGGCTCTCGCGTACGGATGCCTCGCTCTACACCACGGCGGCGCTCGCGGGCTTCGCCGTCGGCGCCTTCGCCATGGGGGCCTTCTCCGACCGGCTGGGGCGGCGCCGCCCCGTCGTCCTGGGCGCGGGGCTGCTGTCCTGCGCGAGCTGGCTCGCCATGGGCTTCCTGCCCTGGGGGCCGGGCCTCTCGGGCCTCGCCCTCTATGCGGTGCTGGGGCTCTCGGCCGGCGGCTTCGTGGTCACCTACGCCGCGGCCAAGGAGTGGGTGCCGCCCGCCAACGCCGGCATGGCCATCGCCCTGGTCAACACCGGGCTCTTCCTGGGCGCCGCCATCATGCAGCCGCTCTTCGGCTGGGTGGCGGACCTCTCCTGGGACGGCACCCTCGTCGACGGCGTGCGCCGCTACGGCTGGGCGGGCTACCGCAACGGGCTCGCGGTCTCGGCGGGCTTCGCCGCCCTGGCGGTGGTCGGGGCGCTCAGGCTGCGCGAGACGCACTGCCGCAACCAGACGCTCGCGGCCTGACCTGATACGGGTGGGAGCGCCTGAAGGCGCGCCCGCATGAATGCGGCAGTCTTGGCCACCGGTTCAGCAGTAAGGAGCTTCCATGGCATTCGGACTCATCATCGTCGGCGACGAGCTCCTCTCGGGCCGGCGCCAGGACAGGCACTTCGCCCGGGTGCGCGAGATCCTCGCGGCGCGGGGCCTGGCGCTCGCCTGGGTGCTGTACCTGGGCGACGACCGCGCGCGGCTCACCGAGGCCTTCGCGCGCAGCTTCGCGGGCGGCGACGTGGTGTTCTGCTGCGGCGGCATCGGCGCCACCCCCGACGACCACACCCGCCAGGCGGCGGCCGCGGCGCTCGATCTCCCCCTCGTGCCGCACCCCGATGCCGGGCGGCTCATCGCCGAGCGCATGCGCGAGGTGGGCCAGCCCCTCACCCCGGCGCGGCTGCGCATGGGCGAGTTCCCCGCGGGCGCCGAGATCATCCCCAACCCCGGCTTCAGGGTGCCGGGCTTCGGGCTGCGCGGACACTGGTTCGTGCCCGGCTTCCCGGACATGGCCTGGCCCATGATCGAGTGGGTGCTCGACACCCACTACCGCGCGCACTTCCACAGCCAGGCCGTCGCCGAGCGCGCATGCATCGTGCGGGGCCTGGCCGAGGGCACGCTCACGCCGCTCATGGAGGCGATCGAGCGCGAGCACCCCGGCGTGCGCGTCTTCAGCCTGCCGCACCTGGACCCGCAGCGGCGCGTCGCCTACGAGATCGAGCTGGGGGTGAAGGGGGAGGCGGCGCGGATCGATGCTGCCTTCGAGCGCCTGAAGGCGGGTGCGATCGGGCTCGGCGGCGCCGTCGCCTGAACCGGCGGGCCGGGCGGCGGCCTATACTGGATCTATGCCGACTTCCGCCACCAGGCCCACCGCTCCGAGGAGACGCACATGACCGACATCGATTCCATGGTCGAACAGCAAATCCGGGAACACGAGTCCCGCCTGCTGTACCTCGACGAGCTCCTGGAGCGCGCCCGCAATGGGAGGCAAGAGGGGCCCGAGGCCGCCGAACTCTCGGAGCAGCTGGCCACGCTCGCGCGCGAACGCGACAGGCTCGCCAAGCTGGTCGAGCAGTTCCGGCACAGGCCGCGCCAGGACTGGCGGGTGGAGGACATCAGGCAGGCCGGCCCGATGGGCGTCTGGGACGCGGTCGCCCAGCAGCTGGAGAAGCTGGTGCAGCGCATGGAGCGCTGAGGCGGGCCCCGGGGGGAATTTTCCCGCCGCCGTCCCCGTCCATAGGTTGTTGACGCGGTTCGCGCGAGCTCGGGGAGCCACCCCATGCCGCCCTTCAGATACGCCCATTCCACCCGTCCCCGCTGGAGCGAGGCCGCCCGGGAGTGCCTCGCCGCCCTCGGGCCCGTGCCGGCCGAAGCCCGGCTGGGCTTCGTCTACGCCACGGACCACTTCGCCGGGCAGATGGAGGCCATCGTCGAAGCGTGCAAGGCGCGCACCGGCGTCGGGCACTGGGTGGGCACCGTGGGCATGGCCATCGCCGCCACCGGGCGCGAGTTCCTCGACGAGCCCGCGCTGGCGATGATGCTCGCCGAGCTGCCCGAGACGGCCTTCCGCATCCTGCCCAACCTCAACAGCCTGGCGGACCTGCTGCGCGAGCCCGAGGCCTTCACGGTGGGCGGCGCGCCCGCCTGGTTCGGCGTGGTGCACGGCGACCCGCACAACCCCCTCATCGCCGAGCTGATCGAGCACGTGGCCGAGCGCACCGAGACGGGCTTCCTGGTCGGGGGGCTCACCAGCTCGCGCGGGCCGGCCGAGCAGGTGGCCGACCGCGTGGTGAGCGGCGGGCTCTCCGGCGTGCTCTTCTCCAGAGACGTGGCCGTGGCCACCCGGCTCACCCAGGGCGTGTCGCCCCTGGGGCCGCGCCACGCCATCACCGCCTGCGAGCGCAACGTCGTCCACACCCTGGACGGCCGCCCCGCGCTGGAGGTGCTGCGCGAGGACCTGGGGCCGGGCCTGCCCAGGCGGCCCGAGGGCCTGGGCGGCGAGATCTTCGTCGGCCTGCCCACCCGCGACACCGACATGGACGACTACCTGGTGCGCCAGCTCATCGGCCTCGACCCGAGGAGCGGCCTCATCGCCGTGGGCGACTATGTCGAGCAGGGCCAGCCCCTGATGTTCTGCCGCGGCGACGCCGCCTCGGCGGTGCAGGACATGCAGCGCATGCTCGACGCCCTCGGGGCGAGCCTGGCGGCCGAGCCGCGCGGCGCGCTCTACTTCTCCTGCCTGGGGCGCGGCGCCCACCTCTTCGGGCCCGACTCGGCGGAGCTCGGGATGATCGCCCGCAGCCTGGGCGAGATCCCACTGGTGGGCTTCTTCGCCAACGGCGAGATCTCGCGCAACCGGCTCTACGGCTGGACCGGGGTGCTCACGGTCTTCACCTGAGCCTCGGTGGGTTGCCGCGGGAGCGGCATCACCCGCATCGGGCCTGTTCCAGCGCCTGCAGGAACCGCCCCCGCGCCCGCGCGAGGCCCGTCCGCAGCGCCATGCCCCGGTCGACGTCCGTGCAGGCCTCGTCGAGCAGCCGCGCGCAGGCCGCGTGGTAGGCCTCGAAGGCCGCGGTCACCGCCGCCTCGTCGAGCTGCCGGGCCGGGCGCTTGGGCGTCGCCCCGGCCGCCCCGTCCAGGGGCTTGAGCACCGCCCAGCGCGGGATCAGCCGCTGGCCGCCGCCATCCTCCGCCGAGGCCGCCATGGGCCCCACCTTCACATACACCCTGCCCTCGAACTCGAAGCGGGCGCCCAGGGGGAGTTGCTGGAATTTCATGATGGAAGACTCGATATGGGAAGCGGTGCCTCAAGGCCGGCTCCAGCCGATCTCCGCCGCGGTGGCGTAGCCGATCAGCGTATCGGCCAGCGAGTCCGGGATCTCGGCGCGGCTCTCCGTGATGGGCACGCGGCCGCCCATGATCTCGGCCCGGGTCTGCGGCAGCAGGGGGTCGGCGTAGGGCTCGGCGTAGCCCGCCGGGTGGATGGGCAGGCCGCCGGCGCCGTACTTGTCCTTGGCGCCCAGGGTGTGCAGCAGCTCGTGGGTGATCACCACGTTGTTCTGCGCGCGCTGCGCGTCGCTGGCGAAGACGTGCACCACGCCCAGCAGCCCCTTCTGCAGGCCCAGGGAATGGGGCAGCGCCGCGCTGCCCTCGATGTCGTGGTAGAGCACGAAGAGCCGCACCGTGCCCAGGCTGTCCCAGAACGGCGTGTGGCGGAAGGCGTACCAGCGCAGGCGCAGGCTGAAGACGACCGCATCCAGCACGCCGCGCCCCTGCGCCATGGGCGGCGCCTCGCGGATCGGCGCCTTGAGCCCGATGCGCGGCGCGGGCACCCCGGCCTGCTGCCAGCGCTGCGCCTCGGCCGCGATGTAGTCCGCGATCTCCCGGAAGTCCTCGGCCCCGAGCCGCGCCACATAGTCCGCGCTCGCCGCGTCCATGGCCACGGGATAGACCGCCACCGCCAGCGGCCGCGACCAGCTGCGCACCCAGAGCCGCTCGCCTGCCGTCATGCCGGCGACCAGGGCGAGGATGACGAGCAGGATGAGGATGCGCAGCGGGCGGGCCATGGCGTGTTCCCTGTGTAGTTGTGATCGCACCATTGTAGCCGGCGGCGCCCCGCGCTAGGCCGCTCCCACGATCTGCAGGTCCCTCCGGTTGCGGACTGCCCCCTCAGGAGCTGCAAGACAGCATGGAACACCCCGCGCGGTGCCGCGCCCAGTCCGGGCGGCGCTCGGCGTAGCGCTCGCGCCCCGGCTGCGCGTCGTAGGGCCGGCGCATCACGTCCAGCAGCTCCAGGATGCGGCCCGGGTCGCCCTGCTCGGCCAGATCGATGGCCTCCTGGGCGAGGTAGTTGCGTAGCACGAAGCGCGGGTTCGCCGCGTTCATGCGGGCGCGGCGTTCGGGCTGCGGCACGCCTTCCCGGCGCAGGCGCTCGGCGTAGCGCGTGAGCCAGTTCTCGAAGGCGGGCGCGTAGCGGTGCATCGGTTCCGCCGAGTAGAAGGCCTCGCGCAAGGGGGCGAGGCTCGGTGCCTCGATGTCCACCTCGGCCAGGCCGCGGAAGAAGCCCGTCATGTCCACCTGCGCCCGCTGCAGGAGCTCGAAGGCCTCGGCGAGGAGCCCGGCGTCGTCCTTTTCCAGCCGGCCCAGGCCGAACTTGGCCGCGGCCATGGCGCCGTACTCCGTGGTGTACACCTCGATGTAACGCTCCAGGCCCTGCTCCAGCGGCTCGGGCGTGGGGAAGAGCGCCGCCAGCGCGCCGGCCAGGCAGCTCAGGTTCCAGTGCGCCACCTGGGGCTGGTGCCCGTAGCGGTAGCGGCGGCCTTCGGCGTCGGTGGTGTTGGGCGTCCAGTCCGGATCGTAGTCGTCCACCCAGCCGTAGGGGCCGTAGTCGATGGTGAGCCCCAGGATGGACATGTTGTCCGTGTTCATCACCCCGTGCACGAAGCCCACCCGCATCCAGTGCGCCACCATGCGTGCCGTGCGCTCGCACACCTCGGCGAACCAGCGCGCGCGCCGCTGCTGCGCGTCGCCCGCGAATTCCACGGCGATCTCGGGGAAGTCGCGCGCGAGGGTGAAGTCCACCAGGCGCCCGAGCAGCGCCGTGTCCCCGCGCGAGGCCAGGATCTCGAAGTTGCCGAAGCGGATGAAGCTGGGCGCCACGCGGCAGACCACGGCCCCGGGCTCGTAGCGCGGGTTGCCGTCGTAGAACATGTCGCGCAGCACCTCCTCGCCCGTGGCCACGAGCGACAGCGCCCGCGTGGTCGGCACGCCCAGGTGGTGCATGGCCTCGCTGCAGAGGAACTCGCGGATGGAGGATCGCAATACCGCGCGGCCGTCGGCGCGGCGCGCATAGGGCGTGGGCCCCGCGCCCTTCAACTGCAGCTCCCAGCGCTGTCCCGCTCGGTTCACCACCTCGCCCAGGTTGATCGCCCGGCCGTCGCCCAGCTGGCCCGCCCAGTTGCCGAACTGGTGGCCGCCGTAGCAGGCCGCGTAGGGGTCCATGCCGGGGAGCAGGCGGTTGCCCGCGAAGACCTCCGCGAACTCCTGCGTGGCCACATCCGCATCAGGGATATCCAGCAGCGCCGCCACTTCGGGCGCGTGGGCCAGGAGCCGCGGGGCGGCCACCGGCGTGGGCCGCACCCGCGACCAGCAGGCCCCGTGCACCTGCCGCCGGCGCGGGCCGGCCTCCGGGTCGCCCGGAAGCTCGTTGAGGTAGCGGTTGTCGAATCTCAGGTTCAGCATGTGCGGCGAGGCTCCGGATGTTTGGACCGACATGGGGGCGGATCGGCTCCACACAAGACGGGGCGCCATTTTCCGGCAGGCATGCCCATGCGGTGGACGGGGGTATTGGGGCGCGCTCCCGCGCGGCGGAAGACCTGCCTGGCGTCATCCCCCGCGCAAGCGGGGATCCGGGCGCCCGATGCGGCTGGGCTCCCGCCATCGCGGGAACGGCGGATCCCGACCGGGGCAATCCCGCACCGACGGCAGGGTGAAACCCCGCCGGATGGCGGCCGGTCATAGCCATTGCGCAACGCAAGTTGAAGGAGGGCTGACATGACCACGACCACCGACTTCCGTCCGGCCGCCTACCTCATCGTCCTGCTCGGCACCGCGGCCGCCACGGCCGCCGCCTTCGTGCCCCAGTACGCCATCGGCTACCGCCTCGATGTCGCCGTGCTCGTCGCGGTGCTGCTGCCCTTCGTGGGCTACGGCATGCTCACCGAGACGCTGCGCGGCCTGAACCTGCTCGTCCCGGGCCTGGTGCTGCTCGCCGTCTGCGGGGCCCTGGTCGCCTTCGAGCGTTTCGTCGCCTTCGAGGGCGTCTTCAGCGGCCCCGTTTACTGGCTGCCGCTGCTGGCGGGCATCGTCGTGCTGTCGGCGGCGTATGCGCTGAGGGGGCGGGGGCAGGGGTGAGCGGGCCTATCTGCCCAGATAGTCCTTCTTGCCCAGCTCCACCCCGTTGTGGCGCAGGATGTCGTAGGCCGTGGTGAGGTGGAAGTAGAAGTTCGGCAGGGTGCGGCCGAGCAGGAGCTCCATGCCGCGATAGGTCACGGCGGTCCCGCCGCGCTGGATGACCACCTCGCGCTCCTCGCTGCCGTCGATCTGATCGGGCCTGAAGGTCTCGAGGTAGGCGATGGTCTTGCGCACCCGCTCGATGAGCTCCGGGAAGCTCCGCTCGCTGTCCTCGAACGCCGGCGCCTCCACCCCGGCCAGGCGCGCGGTGCCGGTCTTCGCGGCGTCCGCCGCCATCTGCACCTGCTTGGCGAAGTCGAACATGTCCGGGTAGAGCCGGGCGCGGATCAGCACCGCGGGGTCGATCTTCCTCGCCTCGCAGTGCGCCGCCGCCTTCTCCATGATGGCGGCGAGGTTGTTCAGCATGCGGATATAGACCGGCACCGAGGCCTGATACATGGAAAGGGTCATGGCATGCGCTCCTTCGAAAGGGGGGGTGGAAACGGTGAACGATCGAGCTCGAATCATAGGACCGGCCGCGCCGCCCCGCACCCCCGGCGGCAGTGGGGCTAACCCGGATGGTTCGCCGGATCGCCGGAATATTCAGACGCAGCGCATGGGCGGCAGGCCGGAAGGGGCTGATTCTTTGAAATATCTGCGAAAATCTGCGTCATCTGCGGATCGACCGCTTTTCCCGGGTTCATCTTTTTCACTCCGGCATGATCCGGCCCGGCCATGATCCCGCAAAAGTACCAGCCCCCGCTGTGTCAGGAATCCGCCCCCAGCGCGGTCTGTCTAGGTGCAGTCACTGTCTTCAACCTGACCCGAGCGCGAGTGAACGACCATGACCGCCATCCGAACCCTGCAAACCCTCCTCCTCACCCTCGGCCTGGGCCTGCTGCTCGGCGCCTGCGCCAAGGACACCCCCGCCACCCCTGAAAAGACGGCCATGAACGACCCCAACGCACAACTCGACTCCATCGTCCTGGGCATGGGCTGCTTCTGGGGCGCGGAAAAGCGCATGTCTCAGCTTCCCGGCGTGATCGACGTCGAGAGCGGCTATGCCAACGGCGACATCGAGGGCCGCTACGAGGCCATCCTCGCCCACGAGCGCGCCCTGCGTGCCGGCAGGACGGCCAAGCGCAACCATGCCGAGGTGGTGAAGGTCAGCTACGACCCCGCCCGCACCACGCTGGAGGCCGTGCTCATCCAGTTCTGGGAAAACCACGACCCCACCCAGGGCGACCGCCAGGGCAACGACGTCGGCAGCAACTACCGCAGCGCCGTCTACACCCACAGCCCGGCCCAGCAGGAGGTCGCGCTGAAGACCCGCGCCGTCTACCAAGAGGCGCTGAAGCAGGCAGGCTACGGCCCCATCACCACCGAGATCACGCCGCTGAAGAACTACACCCCCGCCGAGGCCTACCACCAGGACTACCTGGTCAAGAACCCCGCCGGCTACTGCGGCCTGGGCGGCACCGGCGTGAAGTACCCCGGCTCGACGGGCACCGCGGCGGCCGCCCCGGCGGCGCCCAGGCTGGAGGCCAAGGCGCTGAATCCGGAGCGGCAGCTCGTCGTCTTCGAGGCCGAGGACTGCGCCTTCTGCAAGCAGTTCAAGGCCGAGGTGCTGGACCACTGGCGCTCGCCCGTGCCCGTGGTGCGCACCCTCAACCCCAACCCCCCCGCCGGCTGGCAGCTGGAAAACGAGCCTGCGCAAGCAGCGCCTTCGGGCGAGTTTCGCCAAAAGGCCCTGTTCGCCACCCCCACCATCGTGCTCTTCGAGCAAGGCCGCGAGGTCTCCCGCTACACCGGCTACAACGGCGACCAGACGCGCTTCTGGAAGTGGCTGGGCTATCAGTTGCTCACCCCCGAGCAGCAGCGCATCGCCTTCGAGCAAGGCACCGAGCGCGCCTACACCGGCTCGCACCTGGACGAAAAGCGCCCCGGCACCTTCGTCGATCCCATCACCGGCGCGCCGCTCTTCCGCAGCGACACCAAGTTCGAAAGCGGCACCGGCTGGCCCAGCTTCTTCAACCCCGTGCCCGGGGCACTGACCCTGCACGAGGACGTCAGCCACGGCATGCGCCGTGTGGAGGTGCGCAGCGCCAGCTCCGGCATCCACCTCGGCCACGTCTTCGACGACGGCCCGCCGCCCACCGGCAAGCGCTACTGCATCAACGGGAAGGTGCTGAGGTTCGTGCCGGACGCGGGGAGGTGAGAAATGCCCGTGTGGGAGGCATGATCCGCAGGATAGTCACTCAGGCGTTTGCTTCTCCATGGGATACACGATCATTCGTGCCCATCAATACACGCGCGATCAGCTTCAAGGCCTCTTCAACGTCGCGGCCCATTGCCCTTGCCAGGGCCAGGTTGCCTGTCTCATCCGCTTCGCGCCGCAGGATTCGCCTCAGCTCTATCAGTGCCTGCCCGTTTGCGATGTCCGCCATGTCGTAGCCCAGCAGCCGCGCACCGGCCAGCGCATAGTCGAAGTCCTCGGCCTCCAACAGGGGCAGGAACTCATCGAACATCGAACAGCCGGTCGCGATTGCCGGCGTCCAGATAGTTGCGCGTGATGAGCGCGAGATCCTGTGCGTCCTTGGTGGGAAATTCGTGGCGGCGATCCTCCCAGGCCAGCACCTTTAGCATCGCCAGCGCCGGCAGCGAAACCACCTGGACCTCCACGGGGCCGGGCAGGCGCACGGTGATCGTGTGTGCAAACGCCTCGCGGAAACCGAGCACGCGCATCACCGTGGTGTGATCCCGCGGCCAGGCGATGTAACCCGGCCGGTCCTCCACCGCGCCAAACGGAATCAGGTCCACGACCCAGGCTGTTTCATACTTCAGGCGTTGCGGCGAGCGCTGCTCCGTAAAACGCCCCGTGGCGATCAGGCTTCGCTTCAGCGCATCAAACTGCGCCCAGCCCTCCACCACCATGGCCCAGTCCACGTCCTCCGTCCTGCGCCCGGTGTCGATGCCGTAAGCGTGGTTCAGGATGAGGTCCCGCGCCATGGCCCCGGCCATGAACCCCGGTATGCCCAGCTCAGCCGCCGCGGACACCACCGCCCCGGCCAGCCGACCCACCGGCCCCAGTTCAGGCCGGTTCGACAAGTCGAGCAAGATGCTCGTCATAGATCATCCTGGCCGCTTCACGGTTGCGGTCATTCCCCGTGGCGAGGAGGTCGGCATACACCAATAGGGGCGGCGTCAACAGCAGGGGATGCGGCGTATCGAAGCGCCAGAAGGTTTGCCGCAGCTCCACGTCGCCCTCCGGGTCCTTGAGCAGCCTGAATTCGGCCAGGAAGCGCGCGACCAGCTTGGGGTCGTCCGCCAGATATACCGTGGCGATTTCGGGTTTGAGGTAGCCGGTAAGCTTGGCCGCAGCCGTCTCACCGCCCCAGCGGGCGCCGAAATCCGCGAGTTTGGCCGTTTTCCACCAATCCGGCTGCTTCGCCCGGTAACGCCCAATTAGCAGCTTCGGCCGCAGCAGGCGGGCATAGCCCTCCAACCAGGCATCCAGCAAACGCCGCCGCTCGGCGAGCCGGCGGCCCCGCTTGCCCAAGTCCACCAGGTAGCCCTCCTCGCGCAAATCACGCAGCACCCACCCCACCGTGCCCAAGGCCACCCCGGCGGCCTCGGCTACGTCCCGGTAAGGCGCTTGGGCCAGGTCGGGATTGCACAGCAGGGCGAATACCAGCCGCAGCCCCCCCGGCTGAAAGGCCCGTGTGATCCGCGCTGCACGCGGCCGCTCCATGGGCTTGCGCCCTGTCACCCACACCAGCATGGGCGGCGCCTGTATAAAGGCATTGCCCGCCACATCCGCGAAGAATATGCCTAGCTCCCGCAGGCGCTCCGCCATCGGCGGCGTCACGTACTCCGTCACCAGCAGCGGCCGTTCGGCCAGCCCCTCCAACTGATGCGCAATCAGGCCCACATTGGCCGGAGTAACCATGTGCTTGATCGCCGCCGGCCCTTTCCATTCGGTCTCGCCGTATTGCACGCGCAGCAGGACATCGCCCCGGGCCCTGGCAGCCTTGCCACGGGGGGCGATGACCTCTGCCGCAAGGCCTGCGGCGCGTAAGGCCTTCAGGGCGTGGTCAAGGATAGCCGCCTTTTTTTGGGCAAGTGGCTGACGGTCATGAACGGCTTTCATGGTTCGCCTGTATGTTCACAATTAATACATGTTCACTATATATGAACATGTGCATAAAATGAACATACCCTGCTAGAGAGGGTAGGTCAGATGTGCGCAGCGCCAGCTCCGGCATCCACCTCGGCCACGTCTTCGACGACGGCCCGCCGCCCACCGGCAAGCGCTACTGCATCAACGGGAAGGTGCTGAGGTTCGTGCCGGACGCGGGGAGGTGAGGTGTCTAACCGCACGGCGGAAATCGCGTGCCCCCGGATCAACTTATTTGCGCTACCATATGACCAATTAGATGACTAACTGGAGGCGCGTGTGAGCACCGTTACCCTGGCTGAGGCCAAGACGCATTTGAGCCACCTTCTCGACCAGGTGGAGGCCGGTGAAGAAGTGGTCATCACCCGGCGCGGCCAGCCCGTCGCCCGCATCAGCCCCGTCAAAAAACCCAAGCAGCCCATCGAGCCCCTCGCCGAATTCCGCAGGCACATGCCCCGCTGGCGCAAATCCAGCGCCGAGCTGCTGCGGGAGCTGCGCGAGGAAGGGCTGTAATGCTGTATTTCGACACCAGTTTCCTGGCCCCCCTCATCCTCGAAGAAGACACCAGCGCCAAGGTCGAGGCGTACATCGCCAAGCTGCCGGTGGGAGCGCTCTGCATCAGCCACTGGACCCGCACGGAATTCGCCAGCCTGCTTGCCCGTGAGGTCAGGATGCGGGCCTTGACGGAAGAGAACGCCCTGGCCGCCATGGACCAGTTCGACGCCATGGTGGCGGAGTCCTTCCAAGCCCTCGCGCCAGGTGCCACGGACTTCGACCTGGCCACGAGCTACATCAAGCGCTTCGCCACCAAGCTTCGCGCCGGCGACGCCCTGCACCTGGCCATCGCCAGCAACCACGGCGCCAAGACCTTCTACACCCTGGACCCGGGCCTGCTGGCGGCGGCCAAGCTGCTGAAGGTCCGTGCGAGCCGCGGAATCAGACCATACTAAGGATTTCGAAAGTAAAGCCAGGTGTAGGGCGGCCTTCAGGCCGCCATGTAGCTCCGGCCGCCCGCTCGCGGGCTTAACCGGCTAGCGCCGGTTAAGCCTTCACTGAAACGCGTTTTCGGGCTAAAGCCCGACCTACCTGTGGCATTACAACCGCAAGGATTCGTAACGCGCCCTACGCATCAACGGGAATGTGCTGAAGTTCGTGCCTGACGAGGGGCGGTGAGGCGGGCTAATTGCACGTGGTGTCGGGCTTTGGCGATTACAGTGCATCGGTTTGCTGGTCATACTGCATTCTCATAGCTAGCCTCGCATTGCCCGGTCGAAATAGGCCGTAACCACCCGCCAGGGTTGAACGGTTTCTTTGTAAATCACGCGCAGAACCGGTCATCCCGCTCGGGGATGCGGCCGAGCGCATGGCGGAGCTGGGGTCCGCGGCATCCGGCTCGGTGCGTTCCGGGTTATGCAATACCCGTGCGACCCATTCCTCCAGAATCTCGCGCTCGGACATGACCGTCGTGGCGTGAGCGCTGAGTTCGTAGGCAATGGTGTCCGGCATCCTCGCTCCCTCGATACGCTCTACAGCGTCTCGGCCGTGGCTTCGCCACCCAAGTCCCCCAGAATCTCCCTGAACTGCTCCAACGCCGCCTCCATGTCATCCACAATTTCCTGGGCAATGACCTCCGGCGCCGGCAGGTTATCGGAGTCGGACAGCGATTCATCCTTGAGCCAGAAGATGTCCAAGCTGGCCTTGTCGCGGTTGATCAGCTCCTCATAGTCATACGCTCGCCACCGACCATTGACCCCCTCTCCCCGGTGCGCGTCAAGGTAGTTGTCGCCTGAATCATGCGGCTTGTTTCGACTTAT
>DYFL01000067.1 GCA_020725195.1 Hydrogenophilus sp. | reverse complement strand
TTCTCATCCGAAATCTGCACAAACACGCTCCCCGACTCGTGCAGCAGCTCCCGCGCCAGCAGCAGCCGGTCGCGCAGGTAGGTGAGGTAGGAGTGGATGCCCAGCTCCCAGGTGTCGCGGAAGGCCTTGATCATCTCCGGTTCCTGGGTCAGGTCTTCGTCCTTGCGGTCTTTCACGTCGCGCTTGTTGACGAAGGGCTGGAAGTTGGAGCCGTACTTGATGCCGTAGGGCGGGTCGATGTAGATCATCTGCACCAGGCCGGCCATGCTCTCCTTCTGCAGCAGCGAGTTCATGACCAGCAGGCTGTCGCCGGAGATCAGCCGGTTCGACCAGCCCTTTTCGTGCTTGTAGAAATCGACGGCGTCGCGCAGGGGCAGGTTCTCGAAGGGGGCTTCGAACAGGCCGGCTTGTTGCCATTTTCCTTCTCCGTCCGTTTTACCCTCTCCCCTAACCCCTCTCCCGCTTGCGGGCGAGGGGGACATGGCTTTGCGTACGGCGGACAGGATGCTCATGGGGTCGATGCGCTCATGCACGTGCAGCGAGACCGTGTCCACCTCAAACGAGGTGCGCTCGGCCTTGCCGGTCCAGTCGAGGTAGGGCGCTGACTGGCGCTTGAGCTGTTCCAGCGCAGCGCGCATGGCGGCCTCGTCGCCGCTGGCCAGCGCGTCGTCGATCAGCTTTTCGACCTGGGCGCGCCCGCTGTCGAATTGCAGGGCGGGGTCGATGTGGGGGTCGTAGGCCCAGGCGGTCTTGGGCTGCTCGGGGTCGGTCTCGGGCGTGACCACACCCACTTCGGGGTTGTTCTTGCGTTTGTTCGGATGTCGATAGGAGAGGATGGACGCCTCTCCCTGCTGCGCGGGCTTGCCTTTCGCTTTTCCACCCTTGGCGGATGCCGTCTTCTTGCGGGCACGCCCCTTGGTCTCACCGGTTTCGGGCTGGCCGTTCTGGGCATCCAACTGGAAATCGTCCGATTCTCCCTGACTCATTCTTCTCCCCTTGTTATGGGATGCAATTTTACCTTTGGCAGATACTGGCAAGTGCGTCCCAGTAGCCCGGGAAGGTCTTGTTCACGCACTTCGGATCGTTGATGCGGATGGGCACGCCGCCAAGCGCGACCAGCGAGAAGCACATGGCCATGCGGTGGTCGTCGTAGGTGTCGATGACGGCGTTCGGGACGAGCCTGGCGGGGGGGGTGACGCGGATGTAGTCGGGGCCCTCCTCCACCGTCGCGCCCACCTTCCTCAGCTCCGCGGCCATGGCGGCGATGCGGTCGGTCTCCTTCACCCGCCAGGAGGCGATGTTCCTGAGCGTGGTGGTGCCTTCGGCGAACAGGGCCAGGATGGCGAGCGTCATGGCGGCGTCGGGGATGTGGTTGCAGTCGAGGTCGATGGCGTGGAGCCGGTCGGCGCAGCCGAGGCGAGCCTCGATCCAGTTGGGCCCGAAGCCGATCTCCGCCCCCATTTTGGCGAGCGCCTCGGCGAAGCGCACGTCGCCCTGGATGCTGTTGCGGCCCACGCCCTCCACCCGCACGGGCCCGTGGCCGATGGCCCCGGCGGCGAGGAAATAGGAGGCCGAGGAGGCGTCGCCCTCGACCTCGATCGCGCCGGGGCTCCGGTAGGTCGCGGCCGGCACCACGAAGCGCTCCCAGCCGTGGCGCTTGACCTCGATGCCGAAGCGCTTCATGAGGTTGAGCGTGATCTCGACGTAGGGCTTGGAGATGAGCTCGCCCTCCACCCGCACGGTCACCTCGCGGCCCAGCAGGGGGGCGGACATCAGGATGCCGGTGAGGTACTGGCTGGAGACGTTTCCCTTGACGGTGACCTCCCTCCCCTCTCCCTCAGGCGGGAGAGGGTGGCCCAAAGGGCCGGGTGAGGGAATACCGCCCTCTCCCCCAACCCCTCCCCCGCTTGCGGGGGAGGGGGGTGAAATGCGCAGCGGCGGGAAGCCCTCGCTGCCCAGATATTCGACCTGCGCGCCCAACTGGCGCACCGCGTCCACCAGGTCGCCGATGGGCCGCTCGTGCATGCGCGGCACGCCCTTGAGCACGTAGTCGCCGCCGGCCAGGGCGCAGGCGGCGGTGAGCGAGCGGAAGGCGGTGCCGGCGTTGCCGAGGAAGAGCTCGGCCTCTTTCACGGGGAAGACGCCGCCCACGCCCTCGACGCGGTAGTCGTCGCTGCCCTCGTGGCGGCTCCAGTTCACGCCCAGATGCTTCAGGGCCTGCAGCATCACCCGGGTGTCGTCCGAGTCCAGGAGCGCCTTCACCTGGGTCGTGCCCTCGGCGAGCGCGGCGAGCAGCAGGACGCGGTTGGAGATGCTCTTGGAGCCGGGCAGGCGCACCTTGCCGCGGCTGCCGAGGGCGGCGGGGAGTTCGAGAAAATCGGTCATGGCTTTCTGTGCTTGGTCCAGTTCTGCCGCGCTGCGCTCGCGCGCTTGAATAAGGCCTCCAGCGCCTCGCCGTCGCCGCGCGCGACGAGGTCGCGCAGCAGGGAGAGCTCGTCGACGTAGGCGTCGAGTTCGGTGAGCAGGGCCTCGCGGTTGGCCAGCGCGATGTCGCGCCACATCTCGGGGTGGCTGCCGGCGATGCGGGTGAAGTCGCGGAAGCCGCTGCCGGCGTAGCGGAAGTAGCTCTCGGCCTCCGCCCGCCCGGCCAGGTCGTCCACCAGGGCGAAGGCGGCCAGGTGCGGCAGGTGGCTCACCGCGGCGAAGATGCGGTCGTGGGCCTCGGCGGACATCTCGGCCACCTCCGCGCCGCAGGCCCGCCACAGCGCGGCCAGGCGGGCCACGTCGGCCGGGGCGTTCTCCGGCAGCGGGGTGAGCACCACGTTGCGGCCCCGGAAGAGATCGGCCCGCGCCGCCGCCACGCCGCTGTGCTCGGCGCCGGCGATGGGGTGGCCGGGCACGAACTGCGCGACCTTTTCGCCCAGGCCGGAGCGGGCCGCCGCCACCACGTCCTGCTTGGTGCTGCCGGCGTCGGTGACGAGGCAGTCCGCTGCGAGATGCGGCGCGATCTCCCGGAACACGGCCGGCATCGCGCCCACCGGCACGGCGACGAGCACGGCGTCCGCCCCGTCGACCGCCTCGGCGGCCGAGCCGGCGACGGCGTCGATGGCGCCGAGCGAGAGCGCCCGCTCCATGTTCGCCCGGCTGCGCCCGGCGCCGACGATGTGCGCCACCTGCCCGGCGCGGCGCAGGGCGAGCGCGAAGGAGCCGCCGATCAGCCCGACGCCGATGATGGCGAGCCTGCGGATCACCGGCCCAGCGCCCCGGCCAGCGCGGCGAGGAGCCGCGCGTTCTGCTCGGGCAGCCCCACGCTCACCCGCAGGTGCTCCGGCAGGCCGTAGTTGGCCACGGGGCGCACGATCACCCCGCGCCGCAGCAGGGCCTGATACACCGCCGCCGCGTCCCCCACCTGCACGCAGACGAAGTTGCCCCAGGAGGGGATGGAGTCAAGCTGCAGTTGCCGGAAGCCTTCGGTCAGCTGGGCGAGGCCCGCGTCGTTCACCCGCTTCGCCTCCGCGAGGAATTCGGCGTCGTCCAGGGCGGCGGCCGCCGCCGTGAGGGCGAGGCTGTTGACGTTGAAGGGCTGGCGCACCCGGTTCATGAGGTCCGCCACCTCGGGGGCGGCCAGGGCGTAGCCCACGCGCAGCCCGGCCAGGCCGTAGGCCTTGGAGAAGGTCCGGGTGAGCACGAGGCTGGGGAATTCCTTCAGCCAGTCGAGGGAGGGCGAGCGGCGCGCCTGAGGCAGGTACTCCACATAGGCCTCGTCCAGCACCACCAGCACGTCCTCCGGCACGGAGGCGATGAAGCCGCGCAGGGCGTCGGCCTCCAGGAGCGTGCCGGTGGGGTTGTTGGGGTTGGCGATGAAGACCATGCGGGTGTCGTCGCGGATCGCCGCGCGCATGGCCGCGAGGTCGTGGCCGTAGTCCTTCGCGGGCGCCTCGATGCCCGCGGCGCCGATCGCCTGGGTGACCAGGGGATAGACGGCGAAGGCATGCCGGGAATAGACCGCCGAGGCGCCCGGCGTGAGGAAGGCGCGCGCGGCGAGCTCCAGCACGTCGTTGGAGCCGTTGCCCAGCACGATCTGGTCGAGCCCCGCGCCGAGCTTGCGGGCGATGGCGCTCTTGAGCTCGAAGCCGTTGCCGTCCGGATACAGGGCCAGGCCGCCCAGGGCGGCGGCGATGGCCGCCCGGGCCTTGGGGCTCGCGCCCAGCGGGTTTTCGTTGGAGGCGAGCTTGACGATGTCCGCCTCGGCGAGGCCCATCTCCCGGGCGAGCTCGGAGATGGGCTTGCCCGGCTGATAAGGGGCGAGGGCGCGGATGTGTTCGGGGGCGGTCAGGGGCATGAAGCAGTTCGGCTTTTAAACCTGAAAAAGCAGTTATCCACAGATGCACGCAGATTTACACAGATGTTCCAAAGGCTTGGACCCTCTATGGCCTCGCCGGAGATTTTCTGTAACGACCCAATACCGCAAGGCTTTATCTGCGTGCATCTGTGTCATCTGCGGATTCGGGTTCAGACGGCCATGGGATAGGAGCCCAGCACCTTGAACAAGGTGGCCTGCGGCTCCACCTGCGCCAGGGCCCGGGCCACCTTGGGGTCGCTGCGGTGGCCTTCGATGTCGAGGTAGAAGACGTATTCCCAGGCGCCGCTTCGGGCCGGGCGCGACTCCAGCTTGGTCAGGCCCACGCCGTGCTCGGCGAAGGGCTTCAGGAGCTCCAGCAGGGAGCCCGGGCGGTTGGGCGTGGAGAGCGCGAGCGAGGTCTTGTCGCAGCCGGAGGGCCCGGCGTCCTCCCGGGCCATGACCAGGAAGCGCGTGGTGTTGGTGGGCTCGTCCTCGATGTCGCGGGCGACGATGGCGAGGCCGTAGCGCTCGGCCGCCACCTCGCCGGCCACGGCGGCCGCCTTCGGGTCCTCGGCCGCCAGGCGCGCGGCCTCGCCGTTGCTGGTCACGCGCACGCGCTCCGCGTGGGGCAGGTGGCGGTTGAGCCACTCGTGGCACTGGGCCAGGGACTGGGCGTGGGAATACACCACCTCGATGCCTTCCAGCCCTTCCCCCCCTGTTTGCTGATCGACTCGGCGCATGAGGTGCTGGCGCACCCGCAGCACCACCTCGCCGCAGATCTTGAGCGGCGTCGCGAGGAGCAGGTCCAGGGTGCGGCTCACCGCGCCCTCGGTGGAGTTCTCCACGGGCACCACGGCGTAGCCGGCCTCGCCCCGCTCCACGGCGCTGAAGGCCTCGTCGATGGAATCCGTCGGGAGCCGGCTGACCGCATGGCCGAAGTGCTTGATGGCGGCGGCCTCGGAGAAGGTGCCTTCGGGGCCGAGATAGGCCACGGCGAGGGGGCTCTCCAGCGCGCGGCAGGCGGACATCACCTCCTGGAACAGTAGACGCACGGCCTCCTGCGGCAGGGGCCCGGGGTTGGCGGCCTGCAGACGGCGCAGGACCTGGGCCTCGCGTTCGGGTCGGTAGACCACGGCCGCCCCCTTGGCGTGGCCGACCGCCTGGGCGAGCCGGGCCCGCTCGCTGAGCAGTTCCAGCAGGCGGTCGTCGACGGCGTCGATCCGGCTGCGCAGGTCGTCGAGGTTGTTCTCTGTGCTCATCTCATTCCGCCGGCAGATAACGCACGCGCAGCACCCCTTCGATGCCGGCCAGGGCCTGGATCACGCCGTCCGGCACGGGGCTGTCCACGTCCACCAGGGTGAAGGCCGCATCGCCCCGGGACTTGTTGACCATGTTGTGGATGTTGAGCCCGGCCGAGGCGAGCGCCGTGGAGATCTGGCCCAGCATGTTGGGCACGTTGGCGTTGGCGACCGCGAGGCGCCAGGCGGACTCGCGGGCCATGGCGATGTTCGGGAAGTTCACCGAGTTCTGGATGTTGCCGTGCTCCAGGTAATCGGCGAGCTGCTCGGCCGCCATGACCGCGCAGTTCTCCTCGGCCTCCTCGGTGGAGGCCCCCAGATGCGGCAGGGCGACGAAGCGCGGGTGCTGCCTGAGCAGCGTGCTCGGGAAGTCGCACACATAGGCGTGCAGGCGGTTGTCGTTCAGCCCCTGGAGCACGGCCGCCTCGCTGACGATGCCGTCGCGGGCGAAGTTGAGCAGCACCGCGCCCTTCCTCATCAGCCTCACCCGCTCGGCGTTGATGAGGTCGCGCGTCGCCGGCAGCAGGGGTATGTGCAGGCTGACGAAGTCGGCATGCTTGAGCAGGTCCTCGACGCTGGCCGCCTTCTTCACCTGGGAGGGCAGGCGCCAGGCCGCATCCACGGTGATCTCCGGGTCGAAGCCGATGACGTGCATGCCGAGACGGATGGCCGCGTCCGCCACCATGGAGCCGATGGCGCCGAGGCCGATGACGCCGAGGGTGCGCCCCGCCAGTTCGTGGCCCACGTAGTGCTTCTTGCCCGCCTCCACCTGCTGGTGCAGCGACTCGGCGTCCCCCTCGAGGCCGTTCACGAAGCACAGGGCGGGGGCGAGGTTGCGCGCCCCCATGATCATGCCGGCGAGGACCAGTTCCTTCACCGCATTGGCGTTCGCCCCCGGGGCGTTGAACACCACCACGCCGCGCTCGGTCATCTGCTGCACCGGGATGTTGTTGGTGCCCGCCCCGGCCCGGCCGATGGCCAGCACGCCGGCGGGGATGTCCATGGCGTGCATGTCGTGCGAGCGCACCAGGATGCCGTCCGGGGCGGCCACGTCGCCGCCCACCACGTATTCCTGGGGCAGGCGCGCGAGGCCCTTCTTCGAGATGGCGTTGAGGGTCAGGACCCGGTAGGCCTCAGCCATGGCGCTTCTCGAATTCCTTCATGTAACCGAGCAGGGCCTGCACGCCCTCTATGGGCATGGCGTTGTAGATGGAGGCGCGCATGCCGCCCACGGAGCGGTGCCCCTTGAGCTGCAGCAGCCCCCGGGCCTTGGCGCCCTTGAGGAATTCCTCGTCGAGCGCGGGCGCCGATAGGGTGAAGGGCACGTTCATGCGCGAGCGGTTCTCGCGGGCCACGGGCGAGGCGTAGAAGTCGGTGGCGTCCAGATAGTCGTAGAGCAGGCCGGCCTTGGCGACGTTGGTCTGCTCCATCGCCGCGAGCCCCCCGCGGGCCTTGAGCCACTTGAACACCAGCCCGGCGATGTAGATGCCGTAGGTGGGCGGGGTGTTGTACATGGACTCGGCATCGGCGTGGATCTTGTAGTCGAACATGGTGGGTGTGCCCGGCAGGGTCTCGCCGATCAGGTCCTCGCGCACGATGACGATGGTGAGCCCCGCCGGGCCGATGTTCTTCTGCGCCCCGGCGTAGATCAGGCCGTATTCGGTGACGTCCATGGGGCGCGAGAGGATGGTGGAGGACATGTCCGCCACCAGGGGCACGCCGCCGGTCTGCGGGGTCCAGAAGATCTCCACGCCGCCGATGGTCTCGTTGGGGGTGTAGTGGACGTAGGCGGCGTCCTTGTCCAGTTGCCACTGCTCCTGGGTGGGGGCATAGCTGAAGTTGCGGTCCTCGGAGCTCGCCACCACGTTGACGGCGCCGTACTTCTTGCACTCCTTGATCGCCTTCTTGGACCACTCGCCGGTATTGAGGTAGTCGGCGCCCTTTTTGCCGCGCAGCAGGTTCATGGGCACCATGGCGAACTGGCTGGAGGCCCCGCCCTGCAGGAAGAGCACCTTGTAGTTGGCGGGGATGCCCATGAGCTCGCGCAGGTCGGACTCGGCCTGGGCGGCGATGCCCATGAATTCCTTGCCGCGGTGGCTCATCTCCATGACCGACATGCCGCAGCCCTGCCAGTTGACCAGCTCGTCGCGGGCCTGTTCCAGGACCTCGCGGGGCAGCACGGCGGGGCCGGCGCTGAAGTTGTAGATGCGTTCCATGTCGTCTTCCTTCGCTCAGTAGCGGTTCTTCTTGCGGCCGGTGGATTTCGCCGGCGGGGCGTCGAGGTCCTGCATGATCTCCAGCATGGCGATCCTCTTCGGGTCGGTCTCGCCGTTGACGTTGACGATCGCGAGCTTGCCCTGGCCCTGCTTCAGCTCGCCGCGGAAGTCGTACACCGCGCCCACCACGGTCAGGGCGCCGCTGAGGACCTCCGGCTCGAACTTGGCCATGGCGCGGCTGACCTGCTTGTGCACGTTGAGGAGCACCCCGCTCATGCCGCCCTCGCCCTTGGGGACCTGGAGGGTGTCCAGCTCCCGGCGGATGGGGCCGGATTCCCGGCTGTAGTCGCCCGCGGCGGCCTTGATGGCGCCACAGGAGGAATGGCCGACCACGAGCAGGACGGGCGTGCGCAGGTGGCGCACCCCGTATTCGACGGAGCCCTCGGCCGTGGCGATCTGGTTGCCGATGTTGCGGATCATGAACAGGTCCCCGTCGGGGGTGGCATCGAAGGCATGGCTGTGCACCCGGGAGTCGGCGCAGGTCACCACGGTGGCGCGCGGGTGCTGGCCGTCGGCGAAGGGCTTGAAGTAGTCGGGCTTGTGGCTGCGCATGAATTTCTGGTTGTCCTGGACCACGTTCTGCAGCACCGCCCTGGCGCCGGGGGGGGCCTGCTTGCTGCCCAGGCTCGCCGCATATTCCCGCACGACCTCCTGGACGATCATGCGGATGCGCTCCTTCTCCGCATCGGCCGCGCCGGTCGACTCGGCGGCGACAGCAGGGCCACAGCCCAGAACGGCCAGCAACAGCCCCCGAACCGCCGCCTTCCTCATGCTCCCCTCCCTTTTCCGACCAAACGCGGGCCTGCCTCAAAGAAGGGGCATTTTACCCAAATTCCGGAAGCGAGCGCCTGCTAGTCCTTGCCGGAGCGCCAGATGGAATAGACGATCCAGAGGCTGTTGGCGAAGGCGAGGATGAAGCCGATGGCCGCGAGCAGAGACAGGCCCCAGGGGGCCTTGGGCACGGTCATGATGATGGAGGAGCCGATCACCAGGGAGGCGGTGAGCACCCCGACGGTGAGCCGGTTGGCCGCCTGGTTGAGCTGCAGGCCGAAGTGGTCCAGGCGCTTGACGTCGAGGTCGATCTTCAGGCTGCCGCGCCGCGCCTGGCGGAACAGCCGCGCCAGGTCCCGGGGCAGGCCGGTGACCACCTCCAGCACCTCGCGCAGGCCGTGACGCGCGCGCCGGGCCAGGGCGGCCGGGGTGTAGCGACGGGCGTAGACCTGCCTGATGAAGGGCTCCATGTGGTCGACCATGTGGAACTCGGGCGTGAGCTGCCGCCCCAGCCCCTCCAGGGTGATCAGGGCCTTGAACAGCAGCGTGAGGTCGGGCGGCAGCGCCAGGTTGTTGTCCCGCATGATGGCCGTGATCTCGGACAGCAGCGGGCCGATCTGGATGTCCTTGAGCGAGAGGTCGTCGTAGCTGAACACCAGCTCGGAGATGTCGTAGCCCAGCTTCTCTTCGTCGATCTCGGCCTCGCCGGACCAGACCGTCAGCACGTTGATCATGCCCTCCTCGTCCTTGAGCACCAGGGCGTTGAGGAAGTCGATGAGCTGTTCGCGCCGCCGGTCGGTGAGCCGGCCGACCATGCCGAAGTCGATCATCCCCACGACGTTGCCCGGCAGGTAGATGACGTTGCCCGGGTGCGGGTCGGCGTGGAAATAGCCGTGCAGGAGGATCATGGTGAGCACCGCGTCGCCGCCGCGCGCGGCCAGCAGCTCGAGGTCGAGGCCGGCGGCCCGGGCGGCCTCCAGGTCGCTGCCCGGGATGCCCTGCAGCTCCTCCTGCACGTTGACCGTCTCCGTGCAGTAGTCCCAGTACACCTTGGGCACCCGCACCGTGGCGTCGCCGGCGAAGTTGCGGGCGAAGCGGTCGATGTTGCGCGCCTCCTTGAAGAGGTCCAGCTCGCGCATCAGGGATCGGCGCAGCTGCTGGACGATCTTGCCGGGGTGGTAGCGCCGGGCCTCGGGCATCTCCAGCTCGAGCAGCCGGGCGAGGTGTCCCAGGATGCGCAGGTCCGCCTCGATCTTGTCCACGATGCCGGGGCGGCGCACCTTGACCACCACCCGACTGCCGTCCTTGAGCACCCCGCGGTGCACCTGGGCGATGGAGGCGGCCGCGAAGGCCTCCTCCTCGAAGCTCTCGAACACCTCCTCCAGGGGGGCCTTGAAGGCCTCTTCGAAGCCGGGTTGGACCTCGGCGTAGGGCACGGCGGGCACCCGGTTGTGCAGCTTCTCGAATTCCTCGATCCAGGCGATGGGGAACATGTCCACCCGCGTGGCCAGGACCTGGCCCAGCTTGACGAAGGTGGGCCCCAGATCGGTCAGCGCCAGGCGGATGCGCACCGGCAGGTCGAGCCGGGCGATCTCTTCGGGGGCCTGCCAGTGCAGCAGCCGCCCCGCCCGCTGCAGCGTCTTGCCCAGGCCGAGGATGCGCACCACGTCGCCCCAGCCGTAGCGGATCAGCACCGTGGCGATCTCGTGCAGGCGCGGCAGGTCCCGCATCACGGAAAGCGTCTCGAGCAGCATGGCCTATGTGGCAATGGAGGCGGACGTTTGCCCGCCTCGCGGGTCTATTTCGGGCGCGCGCAACGCGCGCAGCGCCTCGTCCTTCATCCTCCCGCCTTGCGGTCCAGGGCATCGGCCAGACCGCGCAGCACGCCCGAGGTCACGGCGGACAGGCGGCCCGCCGCCTCGCGCGCGGCCTGCCCGGCCTCGCCGGCGGAGCCCGTGGCCGCGGCATTGAAGCGGTCGTTCAGGGTCCCGAGCACCGTCTTCACCTGGGCCCCGGTATCCGTCCCGGTGCGCGCCAGGTGCTCGCGCAGGCTCTCGAACTCCGACTTCAGCGTGCCCTGGGCCTTGTCCCCGGTCCGCTTGAGCGTGGCCATGAGGTCGTCTTCCAGGTCCTTGACGGCGGTGTAGGCCTCGCGCAGGTCCGCGTCGGCGAACTCCCTGCCCTGGCCCCAGGCCTCCTCGACGGCCATCTGCACCGCATAGACGGATTTCGCCACCGCCTCGTCGATGCCCGTCATGGCCTCCTGCAGGGCCTTGCCCACGTCGCCGGCCCGCTGCCCGAGCCCCTGCCCCACGCCCTCGACCGTGGCCTGGATCACCGCCTTGATCGCCTTGGGATCGGCCTCCCGCTCGAGCAGGGCCTGCGTCACCAGGCGGCGGACCTCCGCCCGGATGTCCTCGGCCGAACTGGCCGCCTCGCGTGCAGGTTCCAGCACGTCCTTCGTGATTTCCGTGGCCATAGCGCATGCTCCTCGTCGTTAACTTTCTGAAAACAAAGGCCCTCTTTCATATTAGCAGCCCGTGCGGCCCGATCCCCTGTCCGGACGGGCGGCTGGACAAGCCGGGCCGCCGATGGCTTAATTGCAGCACTTTTTTGCCCGCGAGACCAATGCCCCGTTTCCCCCTCCCGCTGCTGCTCGCACTGGCCCTGCTCGGCCAGCCCGCCGCCATGGCGGCGGACAGCGTATCCGAAGGCCTCAGGGACAAGGCCAATCCCCTGCTCAAGGCCCTGAGCCTGGTGGGCACGCCCTACAAGTTCGGCGGCAAGGACCCGGAAAAGGGCGTGGACTGCAGCGGCTTCGTCCGCCACGTCTACAAGAACACCAGCGGCATCGAGCTCCCCCACAGCGCCAGGCAGATGAGCGAGAACGGCACCCGGGTGGGCAAGGACGAGCTCAGGCCCGGCGACCTCGTGTTCTTCAACACCATGAAGAGGCCTTACTCCCACGTGGGCATCTACGCGGGCGACGGCCGCTTCGTGCATGCCAGCAGCCGCAGCCGGAAGTCGGTGACCGTCTCCAGCATCGACGACGGCTACTGGTCCAAGCGCTTCAATGGCGCGCGCCGCCTCACGGACACGGAATAGATCCGCTTTCCGGGCCATCGCGCTCGCGGCCCTGATGCCCGCCTGCGCCCTGGCGGCCCCCTCGGAAGAAGATCTGTTCTTCCGCAGCGCCGCCGAGGTCAGCGAAGGCGAGCTGCGCTTCCTGGCGCGGCTCCCGGACAAGCCGGTGCACCACCACCGCAACCGCGTGACCATCCGTGACGAGAGCCTCGAGACCGGCTGGGTGACCTTGGAGCAGTGCCACGAACACCTCGACCCCATGCCGGGTGTGCAGATCGTCTACGCCCCGGGCCGCACCCGGGACCTCCGGATCCTGAGCCACAGCGGCATCGGCCGGGCCTGGGTCGAGGCCGACAGCGTGCAGATGGAAGGCATCGGGCCCGGCGCCTCGATCTGCATCCGCGCCGAGACCCTGGCGCTCGCGCGCAGCGATGGCGGCTACGCGCTGCGCAACGGTCCCTACATGCGCAAGTTCCTCGACGGCTACTATCCCATGCGGGTGACCATGACGGTGGTCATGGAGACGCCCGGCCTGCGCTTCAGCGCCATCGAACCCGCCGCGCAGCCGGGCTTCCGGCCCTGGCAGCGGGACAACGAGGCCGGCTACGAGGCGGCCTTCGAGGGGATGCTGCACACCGTCATCCGTTTCGAGCGCACGAAATCCGAGTGAAGAGCGAGAAGCAGACAATGGCAAAGACGCACACCCTGGACCTTTTTTCCGAACCCCTCGGCCTGGTCCCCACCCAGAAGCAGAAGGCAGCCCAGCTGACGAAGGCGCAGAAGACGTTCAACGGCCTGATCGGCAGGATAGAGAAAAGGCGCGCCCAGCTGGCGGCCTGGGAGGCGGCCATCCCGCGCTATCAGGCCAGGCATGCCGCCGAGCTGCTCCCCCTGGCCGGGGAGGCGGCGCGCCTGCGCAGCGAGATGGCGCGCCGCCTGGACCGGCTGCACCGGCAAAAGGGCCTGACCCAGGCCGAGCGCCGCCTCGTCGCCGACCTGGTCGCCGAGCTGGCGGCGGACCTGGCGGCGGAGACCGGCGATGCGGAGATGAAGGCCCTCTACAGGCAGTACGGCGGGTGCGATTACGACGAGGAGGAGGCCCTGGTGCTCGATGGCATGAGGGAGATCCTGGAGGACACGCTGGGTTTCGACCTGGGCGAGGACCTGGACCTGCGCTCGCCCGAGGCGTTTCTCGAACGGATGCAGGCGCGGCTGGCGGAAGAGGCGGCGCGGCAGGAGGCCGCCCCGCAGGCCAGGAAGACCGCGAAACAGCTCGCCCGTGAGGAGAAGCTGCGGCAGGAGGCGCAGCGGGTCGGCCAGTCCCTGCGCGAGGTCTACCGGAAGCTGGCCAGCGCCCTGCATCCCGACCGCGAGGCCGATCCCGATGAGCGCGCGCGCAAGACGGCGCTGATGCAGCGCGTCAACCAGGCCTACGAGAAGAAGGACCTGCTGCGGCTGCTGGAGCTGCAGCTCGAGATCGAGCAAATCGACCGGGCCGCCCTCGACGCCATCGGCGACGAGCGGCTGGCGCATTACAACAAGATCCTGAAGGAGCAGGCGCAGGAACTGGAGGCCGAAATCGCCTGCGCCGAGGACGTCTTCAGGCTGCGCTACGGCCACTCCCCCTTCGCCCGCCTGGAGCCCTCCGGGCTCATGCGCGAGCTCGAGGAAGACATCGTCCGCGCGCGCCTGGACCTGCGCGATCTCGAGTCAGACCTGCACGCCCTGCAGGACATCGGCACGGCCAAGGCGTGGCTCAAGGCGATGCGCCACCAGCGCCGGAAGGATGCCTGGGACGACATCCCGTTCTGAGGCGCCGATGCCGGGCCGCGGACCCTGCGCCCCTGCGGTTCGGAGGCAGGACCTTCAGGCCCGGACCGGTGCCGGGGTGCGGATCAGGTGGTCGAAGGCCGAGAGGGCGGCCTTGGCGCCCTCGGCCATGGCGATGACGATCTGCTTGTAGGGCACGGTGGTGCAGTCGCCGGCGCCGAACACCCCGGGCACGCTGGTCTGGCCGCGGGCATCCACCTCGATCTCGCCGAAGCGCGACAGCTCGACCACCCCCTTCAGCCAGTCGGTGTTGGGCAGGAGCCCGATCTGCACGAACACGCCCTCCAGGGCGATGTGCCGGCCCTGGCCGGTCACCCGGTCGGTGTAGGCGAGGCCGTTGACCTTGCCGCCGGCGCCGGTCACCTCGGTGGTCTGCGCGCTCTTGACCACGGTGACGTTGGACAGGCTCATGAGCTTGTCCTGCAGCACCGCATCGGCGCGCAGGGCGTCGCCGAACTCGAGCAGGGTGACGTGGGCGACGATGCCCGCGAGGTCGATCGCCGCCTCCACCCCGGAGTTGCCGCCGCCGATGACCGCCACGTGCTTGCCGCGGAACAGGGGGCCGTCGCAGTGCGGGCAGTAGGCCACGCCGCGGCCGCGGTACTCCTGCTCGCCCGGCACGTTGAGCTCGCGCCAGCGGGCGCCGGTGGCGAGGATCACCGCCTTCGACTTGAGCACCGCGCCGTTGGCGAGGCGCACCTCATGGAAGCCGCCGGCCTCGCCCGGGATCAGGGCCTCGGCGCGCTGCAGGTTCATGATCTCGACCTCGTATTCCCTGACGTGCTCCTCCAGGGCGCGGCCGAGCCTGGGGCCGTCGGTGTGGGGCACGGAGATCAGGTTCTCGATCGCCAGGGTGTCCATGACCTGGCCGCCGAAGCGCTCGGCGAGCACGCCGGTGCGGATGCCCTTGCGCGCGGCATAGACCGCGGCCGCCGCGCCCGCCGGGCCGCCGCCCACCACCAGCACGTCGAACGGGGCCTTTTCCGCCAGCTTGGCCGCCTCGCGCTCGGCGGCGCCGGTGTCGAGCCTGGCGAGGATGTCCTCGATGGTCATGCGGCCGCTGCCGAAAGGCTCGCCGTTGAGCCAGACGCTGGGCACCGCCATGATTCCCCGGGCCTCCACCTCGTCCTGGAACAGGGCACCGTCGACCATCACGTGCTGCACGTTGGGGTTGAGCGCGGCCATGGCGTTGAGCGCCTGCACCACGTCCGGGCAGTTGTGGCAGGACAGCGAGATGTAGGTCTCGAAGCGATACTGGCCGGCAAGCTCCCGGATCTGCCCGATCTGCGCCTCGGAGAACTTGGGCGCATAGCCGCTCGCCTGCAGGAGCGCGAGGATGAGCGAGGTGAACTCGTGGCCCATGGGCAGCCCCGCGAAGCGGATGCGGGCCGGCTCGCCGACGCGGCCGATCGTGAAGGAGGGGCGGCGCGCGTCGTGGCCTTTCTCCAGCAGGGCGACCTTGCCCGAGAGGCTGGCGATGTCCTCCAGCAGCGCGCGCATCTCGTCCGACCTGGGGCTGCCGTCGAGCGAGGCGACGAGTTCGATGGGGTCCACGAGCTTTTCCAGATAGCCCTTGAGCTGGGTCTTGATGTTGGCGTCGAGCATGGTGTTTCTCCTGATTCAGAGGGCAATACGAAGCCTTCGCCGCGTGTCGCGTCACAACAACGGCTTGGTGCTGCGGTCTGGGGTTGGGCCGTCATTCCGGCGCAGGCCGGAATCCAGGGCTTTCCTGGACCCCGGCTTTCGCCGGGGTGACGGTGACGGGGGGTCAGATCTTGCCGACCAGGTCCAGCGACGGGGCCAGGGTGGCCTCGCCTTCCTTCCACTTGGCGGGGCAGACCTCGCCCGGGTGGGCGGCGACGTACTGGGCGGCCTTGACCTTGCGCAGCAGCTCGGCGGCGTCGCGGCCGATGCCGCCGGCGTTGACCTCGATGATCTGGATCCGGCCCTGCGGGTCGATCACGAAGGTGCCGCGCTCGGCCAGCCCCGCCTCCTCGATCATCACGCCGAAGTTGCGGGTGAGGCTGCCGGTCGGGTCGCCGAGCATCGGGAAGCGGATCTTGCCGATGGTCTCGGAGGTGTCGTGCCAGGCCTTGTGCGTGAAGTGGGTGTCGGTGGACACGGCGTAGATCTCCACGCCCAGCTTCTGGAACTCGGCGTAGTGGTCGGCCAGGTCGCCCAGTTCGGTCGGGCAGACGAAGGTGAAGTCAGCCGGGTAGAAGAAGACGACGGACCACCTGCCCTTCAGGTCCTCCTCGCTCACGTGCTCGAACTTGCCGTTCTGGAAGGCGGTGGCCTTGAAGGGTTTGATCTCGGTATTGATCAGGGACTGCATGGGTTTGCTCCTGGTTGGTTGAGTCAAGTCGGCTCGATGGCGGCGACGGGATGGATATTAA